>JASHPL010000124.1 GCA_030038125.1 Candidatus Sulfotelmatobacter sp. | reverse complement strand
CGGCTTTCTGATCGCCTTGCGGTTTGTAAGTGGAAACGAGTTTGAAATCCATGGGAGAACCAGCCGTAGGCCTTCAGCCGTCAGGCCTCAGCCAACCCAACGTTTGCATGAAAACCGGCGCCTCGAAACTTCCGGAGCCGAACGCGATTTTGCCGACAACTCCACAAGCTCGCGTTTCAGCCACTGAGAATCTTCCTATTATAAATCTTGGAATCAGAAACCCGGGGGGCGCTGGTTCGCCACGTTGAAAGAGCGTTCCAGCGCAACGCCGACCGCGGCAATTGTCCCCTCGTCGAACAACCTTCCGATCAGCGTCACGCCATGCGGTACCCGTCGCGGCGTCGCGAACGTCGCCAACGGATGCGCGGGATCTGGCGCCCAGTCGCTGCGCGCCATCTGCACCTCGACGAAGCCAGCGCGCAAAGTCAGCGAAGGATGTCCGGTGAAGTTCGTGATCACCAGCATTTCATCGCGCAACGAGGGCACCAGCAGGAGATCGACTTCCTCAAACACGCGTCCCATCTCCTGGGCTACCTTGCGCCGGAGCCGGTCGGCTTGCACAAAATCGACCGCCGAGAGGAAGCGCGCTTCACGAAACAGATTCGGCCAGGCATCGGGCACCTGCATTCTGAGCTGCCGGAGACCGATGCTCAGCGTCAATTCCTCGAAAGCCGCAGCGGCTTCGGCAAAAAGAATCAGATTCAGCGAATCATATGGCCAGTCGGGCAGGGAAACTTCCTTCGTCTGGATTCCCAGCTTTTTCGCGGTCTCCAGCGCCGCGTGATCCACCTCTGTCGCCGGCCGCTCCTTCATCCACGTCGGGAAATATCCCAGGCGCAGGTCGGTCACGTTGCTGTGAACGTCAAAATGGAGGTGGCTGGGCACACTCGCCGTATCGTGCTGGTCCGGACCGGAGATGGCCTGCAGCACGAGCATCGCATCTTCGACGCCGCGAGTCATGGGCCCGAGCTTGTCGAGCGACCAGCAGAGCGTCATCGCTCCGGTGCGCGGCACGCGGCCGTAAGTAGGCCGCAGGCCAGTCACACCGCACCGCATCGAGGGACTTACGATGCTGCCTCCGGTTTCGCTGCCAATCGAAAACCCGACGAGTCCCGCCGCAGTGGCCGCACCCGGTCCTGCGCTCGATCCCGATGAGCCTTCTTCCGGCAGCCATGGATTCATCGTCTGCCCGTCAAACCAGATATCGTTCAGCGCGAGGGCACCCATGCTCAATTTAGCCACCAGCACGGCGCCTGCTTCATGCAACCTCTTCACCACGACAGCGTCGTCGGACGGCACGCGATCGCGATAGGGCTCGGCGCCATAAGTCGTTGGAATGCCTGCGGTGTCGAGAAGATCTTTTGCGCCCCAGGGAATCCCATGCAGCGGGCCGCGATAGCTGCCTCGAGAAATTTCTTCGTCAGCTTGCCTGGCTTGGTGCAGCGCCAGATCGCGTGTGATCGTAATCGCGCATCGCAGCTGCGGATTGAATCGCTCCAGCCGATCCAGGTAGATACGGGTCAGGAGCTCGGACGTAATGGCGCGGGTTTCCACCCAACGCGCGAGCTGCGTCAACGGAGCGAAGGCAATGTCAGCGTCGTTGGCGGGAAGGGGGATATCCGGCATTTTGGTGAACACCAAGGAGTCCGGCACCGCAAGCGCGCGGATGCCGGGAAGCGCGGGATCCCACCGTGAAGCAGGAGCGAGCGTCGGCTCGAGAGCGAGCTTGCGCGGTCCGACGCGACGTTCGTAGACGGAGGCGAGGGTGCGACGCCAGCTTGCGGCAGCCATGGCGCGCTCATCGTCCCGCAGCGGAAACTGCACTAGCTTCTCTGCCTCGGCAAAGGTCGTCACCGAAACTTCGGGCCCTACCGGCGGACCCGCGCCAAAAGCGGTCGGGGCGCCGGGAGGCAATTGGGTTTGATCCTGGGCGTGCACGCTGCCGATTGCACCGGCCAGCAGCCCGAGCGACGTTGTGGTCAGAAATTCTCTGCGAGATGTAGCCATCATTGCCTCTCGGATGAAGCGAGTAGAGGTACCGACGCTTTCGCATGAAACGGAAACGGTTATTCTATCCAGTGCGAGAGACTATTTGTGGAGCTCAATCGCGAGTAGGTGTGGACTCGCCGACGGATCGGCCGACTCCACGTACTCGACCTTTGCCGGACGTCCTTCCAGATCTTTGCAGGGATTCAGGTCTTCAGAGGGCGTAAAGTTCAGGGCGGTAAATCGAATCTGGTAGTAATCGTCCGCGTGGAGAGAAAGGTTCTTCAACTCCGACGTAACCGTCAGATCCATTTCTGAAGTGTGGCAACGCACATCTTTCAAGACGCCGACCAGGAAAAGATGCGGTCCCTTGGGCACGAATGCCGGGCGATGTATCAAGTCTGTCGCGGTGTCGTCATCGCTATCCATTTCCTGTTGCTCCTCGGCTGTTTCCTTTTGCATTTCCGCGACCTTCTGCTGAGCTGAGTCAAAAGCCTGGGCGGACATCAGGAAATTGTTGACCTGTGCGATCTCCTGCGGGGTCTTGGCGAGTTTGGCCGCCGCCTGCAGCACCTGAATCGCGGCGTCTGGACGTTTCATGTTCATAAGAACATTCGCCACGTTAATGCGGTAACCGACATTGTCCGGCTCCAGAGAAACTGCGGTCAGCCCCACGGTGTGCGCCTCATCCAGATTGCGACGACGCACGGCCAGAAAAACCGCCAAACGATCAAAGGACGGAGCGAACTGGGGATTCAGCTTGATCGATTCGCGCAAACTATTTTCCACCCGGGCATCGTCAGCGGAGGAACCGGGATTATTCATCGAAATTGCGGCAAAGTAGTAATGCGCGAGATAGCTGTGCGAATCCAGTTGCACAGCCTCGCCATACCATTTCTTCGCATCGTCGAGATGTCCGGCGCGAAAGGCTAGATAGCCCATGGTTTCGTGCGCCAAGACATTATTCGGGTCGTCTTTCAAGGTCTGATCGAGCAGAGCCTGCGCATCGGGAATTCGTTGGTTGTACGCCAGAAAATCGGCGCGGATGGCTTCTGACTGTGACATGGGGAGAGGCTGCACCTGGAACTTGGATTCGTCAATCTCAGTGGCGCCAGGAACTTTGAAAACCAGAAAAGCGGCCTGCCGAACATAACTTTCCAACGCGCGCTGAAGCTGCTGCAGATCGCCGAAGGTGCGGTGTGCGGCTTCGACGGGATCGGTTTTTTGCGCGAGGAGATCTGCATAATCGGTCAGCTTATGGGTTCTTTGCTTCGCGTCTGTGATTTGCAGATAATGCGTCAGAGCCCAAGACTCGGCGTAGAAAATAGACCCCTTATTTTCCTCGTGGTAGTAAGGTGAGTTCTCATCCACCTTGAAGAGGGTGGCGAGGGGCATCAGAGTCTGCTGGCGCAAAAGCTGCAAGTTCTCGGCGCTAGGCTCACCCAGCAGGACTTCCTTCTCGCGAATATCCGTGTTCTGGTAGAACTCGGCCAAGCCCTCGTTGAGCCATAACGGCAGCCACTCCATGGACTTGCCCAGGAGTAGATGCGTGTATTCGTGATAGATGATCTCGTAGGGATGTTCTCCTTGCGCATCCAAGCGCATGAGAATGTAGTTCTTGTCGGGCGCGTGCAGAAATAGCCCGCCCAACTTGACTTGTCCCTTGGCAAGGTAAGCTTCCGGTTCAAGCGCGCGAAAATCCTTTTCATCCTTCAACGCAAGCACAATGATGGGAGCAGGCGGATCGATGGGCAGCTTCGGAAACTGCTGATGAAATACCAGCCGCATGCGCTCGAACTGATCAGCGACGCGGCGTGCCTGCTTTTCGCTGGAATTCGTGGCTACAATGAAATGCTCGCTGCGCACCTGAAGCCAGTTCTCAGGCTTCTCGTGCGCCCCGGCGGCAGCAGCAGAAAACAAGACAGCAAACAGCAGAATGCGTTTGAGCATGGCGGCGCGCGCCCTTACAGATATATCCGCTCGTTCCAGAAGTCAATCACAATCCAATCACGCCGCAAGCCCTGGCTCCATTGAAACTACGCGACAGATGGCCGCAGATCGACGGCTTTGGTGGTAATCGTCGCTGTC
Source organism: Candidatus Sulfotelmatobacter sp. (assembly GCA_030038125.1). Classification (GTDB taxonomy): domain Bacteria; phylum Acidobacteriota; class Terriglobia; order Terriglobales; family Acidobacteriaceae; genus Sulfotelmatobacter. The sequence goes on along the minus strand of JASHPL010000124.1, from coordinate 447 downwards.
GCCGAAGCCAACTTCGGCCTGCGTTCCGGGTACGCTTCCACCTTGATCGTTCCAGGGGTTCGAGTGGCTTGAACAATCACCTGCGCGAGTCCATTAAACAGGCTGCGCTGCGGCTCCTTATCGGATTCCTGGCAGTTGGGATCGCCGTTGCCAACGCCGATCAGTGCGCCTTCGCCGCTTATTTTGAAATGAATCAAAGTGCCGGCGGTCGGAACGGCACGGCCTTCGTGGTCGAGCACTTCGACTTTAAGGATGGTCAGGTCCTCGCCGTCGGCGTTGATTTCGGTGCGGTCCGGCGTCAGGCGAATCGACTCCGGCTGGCCCATGGTCTCGCGCTTGTCGGTGAGCACCACTTTACCGTCTTTCATACCGTGCGCTTCCAAAACACCCGGCTCGTACTTCACTTTCCATTCGAGATGAGCACGTCGCTGCACTTGCTGCGAACCC
>JASHPL010000123.1 GCA_030038125.1 Candidatus Sulfotelmatobacter sp. | reverse complement strand
AGCCAAGTTTCTCTACGGCGTGAAGCCTCACGATATGCTGACTCTGGTTCTGGTGTCGTCGCTCCTGATGGCGGTCACATTCGTCGCCAGTTACGTCCCCGCCCGCCAGGCGACGAAAATCGATCCCATGCAGACCCTTCGACATGAATAGTCTGCGATTGAACGTAATATCTGTCAGACTCGGGGCAGACCCGGCGTGAACGGATCAGCCCAGAGATTGTCGTCATTTGGCCTCTGCGTGGAGAGGTTATGAGGATGCGAACTGTTGCGCTTGCGCTTACGCTGATGACGTCTTTGGTATCGCTCGCTGAGCCTGCCGATAAGACGGTGTGGAGGGTTGGGGTCTTCGACGGCTCCTCCGGCGAATTTGACGGTGGAGAACCTCATGGGGTGGTTCACTTTGTAGCCGGTCGGGACCAAGCCCGCACAGCGTGGTATGCTTTCGCCCCCATTGCCTGGCCAGGGAAGCCGGCAGATCCTGCGTCTGCACCGCGCACTATCGATTTCTCCATCGCGGGCAGGGCTGAATCGGCCTATCGCCTGAAGGTATCTCTGCTGATGGAACATTCCAGTGTTCCCGCTTTGCGCGTGGGAATCAACGGCCGCTCAGGCACGTTTTATCTTCATCCCAGGCTCGACTACGAAATGGGTGACATGGTGGCGGCTTTCTATCCGGCATATGCCCGTGCCGAAGTCGAAGTTGACTTTCCAGGATCGTGGCTGAAGGTGGGCACAAATAGCATCTCCTTTCAGGCTGTCCCCGCCGGTGACAAGATCATTCCGGATGCCGGGTTCGAATATGACGCCATCGAATTGCAGCAAGCGGATGCTGTTCCAACTGCCGTCCGCGCCCATGCCGAGCCGACCATCTTCTTTCAGAAACATGGTGAATCCCTTGACGAACAAGTCGACGTCTTTGTGCGGTATGCTCAACGTCCTCGCTCGGGGCGCGTCGAGCTTGCGGTTGCAGGCCGCACTTTCAGCCAGTCGCTACACGCCGATCAGGAGTTTGGAGAAGAGCGTATTTCTTTCGAGATTCCCGAGTTCCCAGCCGGAACACAGGCCCAGCTCACTGTGGTTGTGAATGGGCACGCGGCGCACGTGCAGGAGACGCTTCAGCCGCAGAAGAAATGGACGCTCTTTCTTGTGCCTCACGTGCATCTCGATGTGGGCTATACCGATTACCAGCCGAAGGTCTCCACGATCCAGAGCCGCATTCTCGACGAGGCCATGGATCTGGTTGCGAAACACCCTGCCTTTCGTTTCAGCACGGACGGCGAGTGGAACCTGGACCAGTTTTTGCATTCCCGTACGCCAGCGGAACAAGACCGGATCGTCGAGGCCACCCGGCAGCACAAGATTTACATTCCCGCACAATCCAGCAACCTTCTCACCGGATTTCCGACCGCGGAAGCGCTGATCCGATCGTTGTATCCCAGCGCGAACTTCAGCCGAATTCACGGCACGCCGCTCAACTATGCCAACATCACGGACATCCCCTCTTATTCGTGGTCCTATGCATCAATTCTGGCCGCGGCCGGGATTCCGTACTTTTGTGCCGGGAGCAATAACGATCGCGCGCCCGTATTGCTGCAGGGACATCTGAACGAGAACTCTCCATTCTGGTGGGAGGGGCCGGACGGTGGCAAGGTGCTGATGTGGTATTCGCGGCACTATATGCAGATGCAGTTTCTGTTTGGCCTGCCTCCACTCACGCAAACGGGTGAGGAGGTGTTGCCGCTCTTTCTCCAGATGTACCAGCGCCCCAGTTACCTCGCCAGTGCCGTGATCCTCTTCGGTACGCAGGTTGAAAATACCGACCTGTTTCCGCAGCAGGCTGCATTGGCTGATGAGTGGAATGCGCTCTACGTCTACCCGCACATCGAATATTCCGGTTTCTACGATGCGCTTGGAAACATCGCGGAGCAGTTCGGGAACGCGATCCCGACGGTCCGCGGAGATGGCGGTCCTTATTGGGAAGACGGTATCGGCTCGGATGCGCTCAACGCGGCTGTAGAGAGAGAGAACGAGAGTCGCGCACCCTCGGCTGAGAAACTCGCTACCGTCGCCACGCTAGTGAATCCTCGTCTTGCCGTGAATCAGGGGGAGTTGCACTCGATGTGGGCCAACATGGTCCTTTTTGATGAGCATACCTGGACCTCGTGGAACAGCGTCTCTGATCCCGACAGTGATGAAGCTATTCAGCAACTACGGGTAAAGGATTCGCGAGCTTCGACGGCTACTGATCAGCGCAATGACATTCTCCGCAGCGGTATGGCGGAGCTGGCCGACTCCATCGCAGCTGGCGTGGATAGCCTGATTGTCTTCAATCCCTTGAACTGGAAACGCGACGGGGAAGTGACGATTGACCTCGATAAAGGCATGGAGATCGCCGATCACGCAACGAAAGAATCTGTTCCTTATGTGGTTCTCCACGAAGGCGCGAACTTCCGCAAGGTGGCGTTTCGCGCGGCGGATGTTCCGCCAGTAGGATACAAGGTCTACGAACTCCGCACCGCGCACACGACGACGCCGGAGCCGCAACGTACAACTTCGGCGACGATCGAGAGCCCGTTCTATCGTGTCGAACTCGATCCAGCTTCGGGTAGCATCCGCAGCATCTATGACAAGGAATTGAGCAGAGAGTTGGTAGATACCCAGAGCTCCTGGCGCTTCGGCCAATATCTCTATGTCAGCGGTGGCGATGAGGAGCCGAACAGCATTCTTCAGTATCGCGCGGTTTCTCCCAAGCCCGAGCTGCATGCTCATGCGGCCAATGACGGGCGGTTGATCTCGGTGGAGCAAACGCCTTGGGGCTGGCGCGCAGAGCTTGCGTCCTCGACGGAAAACACACCGGAAATTCATACAGAAATCCGCGTTTACAAAAGTGAAAAGAAGATCGAGCTGATCGAAGAGATCGAAAAAAAAGCTGAGCTCAGGAAGGAAGCGGTCTATTTTGCCTTTCCGTTTGCCATGACGCACCCGCAATTTCAGTATGAGATTCAGAACGGAGTGGTGGACCCGGCCAAGGATATGTATCCGGGCGCTGGGCATGAGTGGTTCTCGATTCAGCATTGGATTTCCGCCCAGCAGGATGGGCTGTCGGCAACCGTAATGCCTCTCGATGCACCGCTGGCGACGCTTGGCGATATCAATCGCGGCGAATGGCCGACGGAGTTCGGCCAGCGGCCGGGGAACATATTTTCCTACGTGATGAACAACTACTGGCACACCAACTATCGTGCAGAGCAAGGCGGGCACTTCCGCTTCCGCTACATCATCACCAGCGCGCCGCGCACGAATGCAGCTGCGCTGAGCCGCATGGGCTGGGAAGAATCGACACCTCTGGAGCACGACCAAATAAGCTCGCAGGACAAGGCGCTCGATCTACCTCGGCCGCTCAACGGAAATGAGGCAAGCTTTCTAACCATCGATGATGCGGATCTCCTGCTCGATACTTGGAAGCCAGCCGAAGACGGCAACGGGACCATTCTGCGATTCATTGATCTGGGCGGCGAGCCGCGTACCGTTACAATCCATGCACCACTGCTGTCAATAAGCA
>JASHPL010000015.1 GCA_030038125.1 Candidatus Sulfotelmatobacter sp. | reverse complement strand
TTCCATGTCCAAAATCTTGACAGTCCTATCCCAGCTGCCGGAAGCGAGCCATCTGCCGTCGGGACTAAACGACAGGCTGGTGACAGCTCCCTTGTGTCCAGTCAAAGTGTGGACTTCGCGGCCACTTTCGACGTCCCAAACTTTGACGCTTTTGTCGGCGCTCGCTGAAGCGAGCCAGTGTCCGTCCGGACTGAAGGCGACGGCGTATACCGTCTTGTCGTGACCTCTCAGAGCTCTTATCTCCTCTCCTGTAGAGGCATCGCAGATGCGAATCGTGTGGTCGTCGGCGCCAGAAGCCAGCCAACGTCCGTCCGGGCTGAAAGCCGCATAAGCCACAGACCGGCGAAGACCGGGCAAGTCCCGCACGGCAGCCCCGGTTTGAACGTCCCAGACGCGAATAGTCTTGTCGTCGATAGCGGACGCAAGCCAGCGGCCGTCTGGGCTGAAGGCGATCGAATACACCCAGCTGGCGCCCAGTACATCCAGTGCCTTATTGCTGTGAAGAGTACGAATCTCGTGCCCAGAGGCTCCGTCCCAAAGTGTGACAGCATCACTGGAGTTTTCCGTCGCGAGTAACCGTCCGTCGCGGCTGAATGCCGACGCTTGCACCTCTTTCGGCCCACGGCTAACCGTACTCAGTTGTTGGCCGGTTTGCACGTCCCACAACTTGACGCTCTGATCCCAACTGCCGGAAGCGAGCCGCAAGCCATCGCTACTGAACGCAACGCCCGTAACCCAACTGGAGTGCCCCTTAAGAGTTCGATCTAGTACGAAGTCGAGTCCAGCGGAATGATTGAGTTTCGCGATCGGAGCGGGAGCAGCGCCGCGTGCCAGAACCGGCAGTGTCGGCGCGGGGGACATCATGGACAGAATGGCAGGTGCAGGTTTCTCCGTCCTCTCGCCGGCGAGAATGGAGGCCGGGGGAATTGGGCCTGCGGAAATATCGCTTTCGGCGGGCAATGATTGAATGGCAGCGGTTAAATTTGCAACCCTGCTTCCTGAGGCATGACTTCTCGCGTCCGATAGGGGCGCCTCTTCGCTGTACAGAGAAATGGAATATGTAGCTTGCGCCTCATGGCTAAGTGGTCCAGTTTTGTTACCCGCTCCCATGCTATCGGTTGGCTCTGCTGGAATCAACGTCGAGGGTGGCGGTGTCTTCCCTGATTCAACAATCGCTGGTAGATTCTCGGTTCTTCCTGCTTCGGTTGGCGTTATTGATGACGGCCTGGTAGCCGACTTTCGAGAAGCGGTCAATTGGAAAAGCACGAAAGCGCTAATTAGCAGCGCCGCAGCTGCGGGTACCAACCAGGGACGCGACCATCGTTCGCCACTTTGTATGGTGTGCGAAATAGCCGGTGTGGCGTGCGAAACAGGCGGTGTGGTGTGCGAAACAGTCGCTACGACCGATGGCAACCACAGAGCAGTACTCATCAGCTCCACGATTTGGGCCGAACCAAACCAGGCGGACTTGGACGAAAACACCTCTACGACCCCGAGAACGACGCCTTGAGCAATGATCGGCGCAAGCGCGGCAGAGCCCAAGTGAAGGCTGCGGGCAAGCGACGGCTGCACGCGAGAATCATGTTGGGCGTCCTCACACAGCACTACTTGTGCTGTCAGCAGACATTCCTTGGTCAGCCCGGAAGACGATTCGAGGCGCGAGCCGATCGCCGGCGCAACACCGGTACTGGCCCGGCAGACCAAGTCCGGTTCAACCAACGCGATAATTGCGCCGCTTGCGCGTGTTGCCGCGCAAACACGCTCGGCCACCTCCGCCAGAACCACGGACAAGGGTTGAGCCGCCGCGCTAGCCTTGTCCTTCTCCACTATATGGGTGCCGATCGCGGGCTGGCTTTCTGCGTCCCGTTCCCGCACGGGCGGGGAAAGCCGTTCCGGCGCAGGCTTCTGATCGCCGTCTAGGGAGGGCAAATGGCGAATAGGGTTTGGCATCGAGTGCTCTCCCCTTAGCTACGAAGAAGGGACAATTCGTAACCCCGGATCATGGCAGTACACGGACAACTTCGGCGCCCTTGACGGTCGTCTTGATGGGTTCGACTTTCGTCGGTTCTCGTCTTTTGTTGTCAGGTGAAGGACTGTCTTGGGCGAGTTGGTCCTGCGAGAGTCTGTTCAGTAGCGAGTCAACGGTCTGCTCCAGCTCGGCAAGGAGAGTCCTCAGCTTCTCATCCCCAGTGTCGAGGATAGTGCGCAACTCCGTGCTGACGGCCATTGCCCGCTGGTAGGCGGCACGGGCTTTGGCTAGCGTGGGGACCTGTTTGAGGAATTCGATGCGATTCAGCTAGAAACGGTGGCAAACGCCGACGAAAATTAGAAACAGACGCGCCCTGGGAAACAAAGCGTTTCCCGCGTCGTCGCTCAATTCGCTGAGCCATCAGGCTTCTGCACCGGCATCGGGTTAATCGCTGTCGGCAACTCTCATAATGATGTATGCGTTGAATTAACCGGCGCGGTGTCTTTGCAGTTTGAGAATTTCCCCGTGACGTCAGGAAGAGCGTAAAAATAAGTGCACTGCCGATGAATTTCATTTCAGCCTCTTTCGTCGGACATTTTTCCGGGACGTGAGTCTGTCTGCTGCTCCATCCTCTTGTGCAAGATCCCGCAGACGTCCGAGGGCGGCGGACCAATACTGTTCGTACTTAGCAAGCCACGGCGTCAAACCGGCAGCCAGAGCATCCGGTTCCAGTTGATAGATCTGCTGCCGACCCCGACGCGTTGCGGATACCACACCTCCGGCCCGTAGGCTCATCAGGTGTTTGGAGATGCCCGATGCCACCAGGTCGGGGAACTCAGAGGCGAGTTGGCCGACGCTCAAGGGGCCACGTTCGGCCAGGAGATCGAGGATGAGCCGGCGGGTTGGGTCGGCTAGGATCCGGAACAGGGCACTACTGTTGGACATCACTTGCATTGCTGGGCATCACCTGCGCTCACCAAATCGGCCAGCCGTTCGAGAATCCGGTGGGCGTCCGCACCGTGTTCATAATCCTGTACCGTCTCAGCCCAGTCCGAACGGCCTATGTTCTCGAATCCGTCGTGAATGACGGTGACCCGCGTGCCGGCGGCACTGGGAGCCAGCGTAATGACTAACCGCGCCGCATGCGCCCATCCGCTGTCTTCCTCGAACCAGGACAGAATCAGGCTCTTCTCTGGCCGCAGCTCCAGTACGGTGCCACTGATCCATGTCTTATGATCGGGCCCGAGAAAGCGATATGCGCCACCGACGCGCAGATCGATCTCAATATTGGAGCTAATCCAGCGTCGCAGTGCTCCCTGAGTTGCCAACCAGCGCCAGACAGCGCTCGGCTTAGCTTGGATTTCAATCGACCGGGCGACTTGCGGCATACGACGCTCCAGATATATTACCCTACGGTAATACATTACTTTACGGTAATGCGTAAGCGACTGTCAACCGTAGATTCGGCACTAGGGAGCGGGCAAATCTGAAGAGAACAAAGTGTGCTGGAATAATATTCATGGTGGAAGGAATTGCGGGCTGTAAAAAACGGCAACGTCGCATTTGCAGACGACAATCTCTTCTTCAACCGCTCTGGAATGACCGTATCTCAAACAGCAGAAATCATTGCCGAAATTCTGCACGGCATTTCGTTCGGCGTAAAAACGGAAGGTGCCCATTGGCGGAGGGGCGAACCGCGTGTCGCGGCAGGCTTGATTCAAATGAGCGCGAGTCGAACTTGATAGCGGTTTGCCTGGTCCTGGAGCCAGCGGCAAAGATTGTGTGTAGGCTATGAGGACACACGCAATTCTGACATTTGGGTTGCTCCTAGCCGTTCCAGCCGTTTGTCAGGATCCGCCGAAACTTCCGGCACAAGCCAGTGCAGATTCTCTGACGGGACAACAATTACCGTTGGTTACTCTAACGAGCGCAAAACTATCTGTTCGCAACGGACGGAAGCCTCGTGACAATCAGAGGGATTCGTGTGCCTCCAGGTCCCTGACAGCGCTAGCTTTCGTGCTGATTATCGGCGAGCCGGAACGGTTTGGGCGCGGCAAACAGATCGCGGCGTATCTGGGTCTGGTTCCAGAAGAAGAATCCAGTGGAGAAAGCCGCCGCCTGGGACATATCAGCAAACAGGGTAGTGGGTTGATGCGTTTCTTCCTGGTGGAAGCGGCGCAGATCACGGTGCGAAGCGACGCGGAGTGGCGTAACAAATTTTTCCCATCTAGCCATGCGACGAGGACGGAAGATCCCCAAAGTCGCCATGGCGCACCGACTGGCGGTTCGTCTGTACCGGATGTGGCGCAAGCAATGGGATTATGAGCAGTGGAAAAAGTTCGGTCCGCACGCGGGCAGGTCCGGAACAGACGTTGGTGTGCTCCCCTTCCCAGGGAGTTCGAATTAACAATCATGATCGAGATTGCGGACCGAAGAGATGCATGGGTCGGACTGAGTTCCAGACCCGCCACGGATTGAAAGCGAGCCTTCGTTGGACACGGCACTTCTTCAACTGGAGCGAAATGGCGCTCTTTCCTGAGCACATACAGAAGTATCCTCAATATGGTGCTTGACACCGCCGACATTGTCATCGCGCTGGGGAAAGTCTGGAAGAGGAGGAACCGAAGATGAAACGGTGAAACTTCTTGATGGAATCCAGCGGGTGTAAGTCCCGCTCGGTCACAGTCGAGCAGACAGACCGAAAGCGAGTGTTGCCATTCACCGGGCGACTGGTGGGTGCGAAGCGTACACAGCAAGGAAGCAGGCCGTGAAGA
>JASHPL010000122.1 GCA_030038125.1 Candidatus Sulfotelmatobacter sp. | reverse complement strand
TCGGCAAAACAGCTTGCCGCCTCGTCGAGGTCGCCGCGATTGAACGCTTCATTGAATTGATCGGCAAGGCGTCGATTGATCTCGGTAATGTCCAAGAAGCCCTCCTACGGCGGCTGCCATTGCGTTCTCACTGGAATTTTTGGGCGAACTCAACGACCTGTCGCTCGGCCCAGCGGCCATCGCCGGCGTCGCCATTGCGCTCGCCAATGAATGCACAATGCCCGCCATCTTCTGTTTCGAGATATGTGATCCTGGAATTGGCTAGAATCCGCTCGCGCGTCTCCGGCTGGACACGAATAAATGGATCGTTTACCGCATGAATAATCAGTGCGGGCACAGCGATGCGATCAATCACCTTGGCCGCCGCCGCACGCGCGTAGTAGTCGTCGGCTCCAGCGAATCCGCAGTAGTGCGCGGTCACACGATCGTCGAAGAGGCGCAGGCTGGATACGCCCCGCAACCGCGCCACGTCGAAACTCTGAGGGAAGTATCTGGCTTTCGTTCGAAAACGTCGAAACAACTGCAGAAGAAAGTACCATTCATAGATTCGGTTGGCCGGTGAGTGGAGCGCATCGGCTGAAGCAGCCAAATCCATGGCGGGACAAACGGCTGCGACCGCGCGAAATTCCGGCGGCCCTTTGTGTCCCCACTCGCCGGCCAATTTCAACACCAGGTTTCCTCCCATCGAAAATCCAATCAGGACAAAATGTGAAACTCCATCGTTTTCGACCACGCTTCTTGCCACAGCGGCCACATCTCCGGACAAGCTCGAGTTGTAGAGAGTCGGCGCACAATGATCCATGCCGCCGCAGTTGCGCTGATTCATTCGGACTACATTCATTCCTGCCGCCAGTCCGTTCCGCGCGACGCCCAACATGTATTGCGAATCATGCGAGCCCTCAAGGCCATGGACAACAATGAGTGTCAGCGCCTTCTTCCGGTTGTCGCCCTGCTGGTAATGTCCCCAGCAGCGCACCTTGACGCCCGGCGCAACTTCCACGAGACGTTCTTCCGCTGGAGGCAGATGAACTCGTCGCGGCAGCAAAAAGCTCGCGACGGTCTGCAGATGCCCACCGCGTAGCAGGGGATGTGGCCGAAAGGACGCAACCGGCCGCATTGAGGCCTGACCCTGCGACTGGCTCGAAGTGCCAGCACCGTCCTCGATTTGCGAACTCTCCACAAATCAATTTTAATAGAGACTGGATCTGGAGCAGTCCATGCCCATCTACGAATACATCTGCAAGGAATGTCACCACCAATTCGAAGCGCTGGTCTATGGCAAGGAAAAGGCAGAGTGTCCGAAGTGCCACACGACGAAACTTGAGCCGCAGCTCTCGGTGTTTGCAGTTTCGGCAAAGGGGTCTTCGCCATCTCAATCCACTTCAGGCCCTTGCGGAAGCTGCGGCGATCCTCGTGGTCCCGGCGCTTGCTCGCTCGGGGAGATGAACTAACCAAACGTTACAAGCTACGCGGCCGTACAACTAAACTGTTCCGGCCGCACACTTTTGCGTTCCGCTGCTGGAACTTCGGTCACCTCGGTTCAGTGACTCCCGTGACCTGTGTTTCCATACGGTGATTTCTTACGATGTGGGAAATTCCACGCTGTCGAGGCATATCGACTTATGGATCGCCGCCGCGAGCCGCGCGTTTTTGTTGAACTGCCGGTGCAAATCTGGGGTATGGACGCGAACTCGCGTCCTTTCACACAGCCCGCTAGTCTGCGCACGATCAGTGGCCGCGGCGCCACGCTGCAAGGAGTGACCGCTCAACTTAAGCCCGGGTCATTGGTGGATCTGCAATATCAGGGCTCGAAGGCTCAGTTCCGCGTGGTTTGGCTGGGCAAGGCGGGCACTGAACTGCAAGGTGAAGTGGGTGTGGAAAACCTCTCGAAAGACGTCTTGCTCTGGGATGTAGACCCTCTCCGTTGCGCCGCCACGGTCGGCGAAGGCTAATCAGGGCAAAATCGATTTGTGAAGGGATCTTGAGGGAGGGAGAGGGAAGGCCGAAAAGCCGTGCCAGACGGGCGATTTGAAGTATCGCCCGAATTGTGGCCGAAGGCAAGCAAAAAGCCCCTTCCAGTCGCCCGAATCGCCGGATATTGCATTCTGCTTCACATTTACTGCAGCCTCTCCACTAAAATGCGCAGGGTTCGATACACTCGCTCTCATGCGCGTGAAAATCCTCGGCTCCGCTGCTGGCGGTGGTTTTCCCCAGTGGAATTGTGCCTGTCCGAACTGCGTTGCTGTGCGGGCTGGAACGCTCCACGGCAAGCCCCGGACCCAGACCCAGGTTGCAGTCAGCCAAGATTCTCGTTCCTGGTTCTTGCTCGGAGCTTCGCCGGATCTCCGCTCACAGATCGAAGCCACTGGCGAGCTGCATGCTGGCGGACAGTGTCACGAGAAAGCACTGCGCCATTCTCCGATCGCCGGAGTCATCCTGCTGAATGCCGACATCGACCACGTGCTTGGGTTGCTGCTCATGCGCGAATTGCACCCGCTGCGGATTTACGCCACTCAATCCATCCGCTGGATTCTGATGGAAGACAATTCCATGTTCGCTATGCTCCAACGCACGCCTGAACAATCGAGATGGACAAACCTCACGCCTGGAAACATATTTGCGTTGCAGAGTCCGTCTGGTGAGAACTCCGGGATGAGCGGTGAAGTCTTTTCGTTGGGCAGGCATTATCCCGCCTACGTTTCTGCATCGAGCCAATCTGAGCTTATTCCCGGAGAGGCATCGCTAGGGCTGATCGTCCAATCTGCTTCGGGGAAGCGCTTGGCGTTCCTGCCTGCGGTTCCGCAGATCGATGATGTTCTGCTCGCAAAGCTGAGCTCTGTCGACGTGCTTTTGTTCGATGGAACGTTTTGGGGCGATGACGAACTGCTTCACATGGAGGCCAGCAGCAATACCGCGCGGCAAATGGGTCACGTGCCTGTTTCATCCGACGATGGCAGCCTCAACAAGTTGGCGCAAGTGCGCCATCCACGTAAAATCTATATACATATCAACAACACCAATCCCATGCTGAATGAGACCAGTCGCGAGTATCGCGAAGTGACCGAGGCAGGCTGCGAAATCGCGGAGGATGGATGGCAATTCGATCTATAGAGCTCGATTCGGCCGCGGCGCTGCTCTCCTTTGAACAGCTGCGCGCGCAACTACGCGCCATCGGTGAAGAACGCTATCATCACAAGCATCCTTTTCATCTGATGATGCATGAGGGCCTGCTCACGCGTGGCCAACTGCAGGCGTGGGCGCTGAATCGCTATTACTACCAGAGCATCATTCCGATCAAAGATTCGATCATCCTTTCGCACGGACTCGATCCCTCTTTCCGGCGCGCGTGGCGCAAGCGCATCATCGATCATGACGGAGACGCGAATCGCGAAGGCGGAATCCAGCGATGGTTGAAGCTCGCCGAGGCAACGGGGTTGAATGCAGACAAAGTTCGCGCCGGAACCGGAATTCTTCCCGCCACGCGCTTTGCCGTAAATGAATATCTGAATATCGTTCGCAATCGCAGCCTGCTCGAAGCGGTTGCTTCTTCGCTGACCGAGCTTTTCTCCCGCGACCTGATTTCGCTGCGTATGGAAAAATTGCGCGAGCATTATCCCTGGCTTTCGGGTGGATTGGATTATTTCGAAGCCCGACTAACCCAGGCGCCGGACGATGCGAAGTTCGCGGTCGACTACGTATACGCGAATGCCAAAACCCGTGCGGAGCAGGAACTCGCAATCCAGGCGCTACGCGACAAATGCGACATTCTATGGGCGCTGCTCGATGCTCTCTACTTCGCGTATGTGCAACCGGGCTGGCCTCCACCGGGTGCGTTTCGCATGCGAGAGCTTGAGGAGTGATGGTGGCGCCTCCTTCGGATACAAGCCAGCCGCGGCTCGCCCCAGGTTGCCGCTGGGGTGGAACCGAACAAGATCGCGTGATTTTGTTTCCCGAGGGGGCAATCAAGTTGCAAGGCACAGGCAGACAGGTGCTGGAGCGGTGCGATGGAACGCGCACTTTTGCCGATATCATTCAGCAATTGCAAAAGGAGTTCGGAAAAACCGATCCCGCGAAGATTCGATCGGATATCGGCACCTTTCTGGAGCAACTGCAGAAGAAACGCATCGTCGACTATTGAAGAAATCGTGTAATTGAGTAATTTGGGAATGGTGCAGCATTGCGTTTTATGTGATTCAGCTATCCCAAATTAGCCAATTGCAAAATTACCCGATTACCAAATGCGGTCCAACCCTCTCGCCCTCATTGCCGAAATCACGCACCGCTGCCCGCTACATTGTGTCTATTGTTCCAATCCCATGCAGCTTGCGGATGTGCACTCGGAATTGTCCACGGGCGAGTGGGACCACGTTTTCGCGCAAGCCGGCAAACTCGGAATGCTGCATGCGCACTTCACCGGCGGAGAACCGCTGGCACGCGCCGACCTGACAGAGTTGATTTCTGCTGCTCGCGGATCCGGGCTTTACACCAACCTCATCACTTCGGGTGTTGGATTGAGCGAGCAGCGATTGCGAGCACTTGTCGATGCTGGACTCGATCACATTCAGATCAGCTTTCAGGATTCGCGAGAAGACACAGCGAACTGGATCGCGGGATCAAAAGCCCACGCGCACAAACTCGAACTCTCGCGCGCAATCCGTCGACATAACATCGCGTTCACGGTGAACCTGGTCGTGCATCGCCAGAACCTCGATCACCTGGAAGAAATGATTGCCTTCCTCGAGCAATTGTCCCCGGATCGCATGGAAATCGCCCACACGCAGTACTACGGCTGGGCACTCGCCAACCGTGGAGCGCTCATGCCGACGGCTGCACAAGTAGAGAAGGCCGTCAACGTCGTGGCCGAAGCCGAAAAACGGCTCGCCGGGCGCATACGCATCGATTCCGTGGTTCCAGACTATTATGCGAAGTTTCCCAAGGCCTGCATGGGTGGATGGGGGCGCAGATTGATGTTGATTAATCCAACGGGGAAAGTATTGCCCTGCCATGCAGCCGAAGTTTTGCCGGGAATGAACTTCGAGAATGTCCGCGAACGGAGTCTGGAATGGATCTGGGAGGAATCGCCCTCCTTCCAACGCTTTCGCGGTGAAGAATGGATGCCGGAGCCGTGCCGAAGTTGCGAACGCCGCAGCGAAGATTTCGGCGGATGCCGCTGCCAAGCCTTTCTTCTTGCGGGTGACGCGACTGCAACTGATCCTGCGTGCTCGCTGGCTCCCGCGCATCCCATTATCGAGTCCGCAATACGCGAGGCCAGTTCCCAGTCCGCGATCTCAAGGCATGAATCCACGAATTCTTTTATCCAATTACAAAAAACGAACCAGGATTTGTGGACCTATCGCACCAATCCAAAGTGAGAATGGTTTCAAACCTCACCAGCGTACACCCATGGTGACCGGCCGAACGTCCGTGGTCACGCCATTATGGGTACCGTGTGTTATGCGGACCTCGGCGTAGATTTCGATGTTGCTATGAACTTTGCGCGCAACTCCCCCGCCCACGTTGTAGCCGAACTCATTCTCGCTGGCGCGCAGGAAATTGACGTTCAGGGGCAAGCTGTTGGCATAGCAGCGGCCCCACCAGGCAAAGAAGGGGTTGCAGGCTTCACCGGGCGTTGCCGTTGAGGAATTTAGTTTTCCTGTGCGGTGGTCAAAAACAGGGCCAAAAACGATGTAGGCGCTCCATAGTCGATTGACGGGAATGTTGATGATGGGATCGAGCATCAGCATGTAGACGTGACTATTCGCGCCCGGAGCCTGCGCCTGGAGCAGAGCAGAATTGCGCAGAGGCAGATTATCAAATTGAAAGTCGAGGCGAAGCCCGAGATACTTGTTGTAATTACGGGCGACGCCGGCCGCTGCGGCTCCGCCTCCGCCAATCACGAACTTTTCGGTGGTCCCGCCGGTGAGGTTGGCGCCGCCGCCGACGTTGAAATTCCAATTTTTGTACTCCTTCGGCTTGATCCTCCGATGCACCGGCACCTCTTCCGACGAAGCTTCTTGACTACTGGATTGACTTTGAGACTGTTGATCTGAAGGTTGTTGCGCAGGAGGTTGTTGCGCTGAAGGCTGTTGCGCTGAAGTTTGATCGGATGTTCCTTGCGCTGGAGCCTGTTGAGCGAGCACGGCAGATCCCGCCAGAATCGTAAGAAAAAAAATCACTGCCTGAACGACCCTGGATCCAGGGATCACCGTAAGCTTTCGAATCATTCATTCTCCTCTGGCTGCCGAGCTTCGAGTTCTGCAGCGGGTTGGCGATTGCGGAATGTTCTGCTCAGCCCGCAACTATGCGGTACGGGCGCCTGGGAACGAGTACCTCCGCGGCTCCCGCACGATTCGACTCGCGGCAGGAAGGCACTATATTAGCAACTTTGATGCGCACTGTGCCGCTTGCGCCGCCCAGTTGTGCGGTTTAGAGTTCACGAGAATCGCCGATCAACGTATGATAGGAAATTCATTTTCTGACTCGAAGTGATTTCCTTCTCTTTTCGATAATGTTCGAGACACCATCCAAATCCAAAGTCAACCAGGATGCGCAACGCGACCGCGAGGGGCAGGTGTGCCGAGTTGCTTTGATCGGCTTTGGAACCGTTGGTCGTGCTGTGGTGAAAATCCTGTGCGAGAGCGTCGATTCAGGCTTACTCCTCACGCACATCTGCAATCGCAACGTAGAGAGCAAGAAGCAGCCTTGGGTCCCAGCAAGTGTTGTTTGGACAGACGATGTGCAATCGATTCTGAACTCCGACGCCGAAATTGTTGTCGAACTGATCGGCGGGCTGAATCCCGCACATCAGATCGTGCGCAGCGCGCTCGAAGCTGGCAAATCGGTGGTCACCGCGAATAAACAACTCATTGCCCGCCACGGTCCAGACCTGCTGCAAATGGCCGCGAGCCACGGGTGCCAGTTGGAATTCGGTGCATCGGTAGCCGGGGGCGTACCGGTCCTTCCCGCACTTCGAACCGGACTGTGCGGAGACCAGCTTCACGGCATCGCCGGGATTTTGAATGGTACCTGCAATTACATTTTGAGCCGCATCGAGCATGCCCGCATTCCCTTCAGCGAAGCGCTGGAAGAGGCGCAAGCTCGGGGATATGCAGAAGCGGATGCGTCGGAGGATTTGGACGGCGGAGACGCCCGGGCAAAGCTCTCGATTCTCGCTCTGGCGGGATTAAAATCGCACGTTGCCCCGGAATCCATTCGAGCCCGGACGATTCGCGCCATCGATGCGATTGATTTCGATTACGCCGCGGAGCTCGGCTGCACGATCCGGCAAATCTCGCGCGCCGACTTGAAAAATGGAACCCTGCTCGCCGAAGTTGGACCCTGCCTCGTGCCCAACGACTCGCCATTCGGACGCGTGCAACGCAATCTCAACCTGGTTCTCACTTCCGGTCAGTACGGCGGCGACATCGCATTTCTGGGAGCGGGAGCTGGCGGCGATCCCACGGCGGTCGCGGTCGTCTCAGATTTAATGTTCGTAGCCCAGAGTCTTTCTTCGAGAAGAAGGCGAGACGCAGCTACGTACGTGACGACTCCGAACGTCAGCAGCGATTTTGAGACCCCGTGGTATTTGCGATTTTTCGTACGCGACCAACCGGGAATTGTGGCGCGGCTGGCGGAGATTCTGGCCGCGCATCGTCTGAATATCGATTCTCTGCTCCAGAAACCCGGCTTTGACAAGGCAGCGCTGCCATTTGTCATCACATTGGAGCCGTGCAACGATTCGCAATTGCATCCGGCGCTGGAAAAAATGTCGTCGCTGGATTTTGCAATCCGCCCCTGTCTTTGCCTGCCGATCTTGCGCTAACAATCTGTTGCGAATCGAACAATATCGGCGACATGTTCTGCCACGGATGCCGCGCTTTTCGCAAAAAATTAGCGCCGATTTCCATCCGTTTGACGAAAATCGGCGCTTACGAGGAGATCAGTTCCAGAAGGGATTATCGAGACCCGCGGGCTTGAGCGCGCTGTCCGAGTTGCTTTCCGTACCCGAATCATCCGAGATCTTTTCGTCGATGAAACGGGAAGGCGGGGCGCTGAGCTCATTTTCCTTCTCATCTTTGAGTGGCGGGGAAAAAGGATAGTCAGATTTCATTGGGGGACACACCTCCATCTATGATCTACTCCCATTGAACCACTGATTGACCTTGAAGTGTGCGCCAAAGTTTTGATCCAGAGCATCGAAAAAGCAGTGCAGTTCGGCACGCTGCACGAGACAGCAGTTTTCAGTGCAGCGGTCTGAAAGCTAGTTGGAAGGCCAGTCATAGATTCCTTAGTGACGAAATGGGAGCTACAAATGCATGACTTGTTAGAACGAGCGAGGACTTTTCAGGCACTGCATCAGCGCGACGGCGCGTTCATCATTCCCAACCCTTGGGACGTAGGCGGTGCATGCCTGCTGGCGCGCCTCGGCTTTGAAGCCCTTGCGACCACGAGTATGGGTTACGCGTTCTCGCAAGGACGGCTGGACAATACCCTTGGACGCGAGCAAACGCTCGCTTATGCAGCGGAGATCGCTACCGCAACGAATCTACCTGTCACCGCCGATCTGGAAAATGGGTTTAGCGACAATCCAGTGGCAGTTGCGGAGACAATTCGCATGGCCGCGAGCGCCGGTGTCGTTGGTGGCTCCATCGAAGACTCCACGGGGCGAACGCATGATCCTATTTACGAAATCGCCCGCGCTACGGAAAGAATTCGAGCAGCCGTCGAAGCGGCACAGTCTCTTCCGTTTCCGTTCACTCTAACTGCGAGAGCAGAGAACTATCTGCACGGCCACCCAGATATCAAGGACACGATCCGGCGCCTGCAGGCTTATCAAGAGGCCGGAGCGGATGTTCTCTATGCCCCGGGCCTGGCCTCAAGAGATGACATCGCCGCCGTGGTCAGTTCCGTGGATCGCCCTGTGAATGTCGTGATGGGTCTGCAAGGCGTGCAATTGAGTCTGGCAGAGCTTACATCGCTTGGGGTCAAGCGTATCAGTGTAGGAAGCTCCCTGTATCGGGCCGCACTAGGAACTTTTCTTCGCGCCGCCGGCGAAATGCGGGACAAAGGCACATTTACCTTCGCGGCCGATGCCGTGTCTTCCAAAGAAGTAAATAGGATGTTACAGCAGCAGTAAATGATTGGTCATTCGCGAGACGGGAATCATGCGAATCCGGAACAGAATTTTGCCGTCGTGGGAACCGCGCGAAAACACTCAAAGTTTTTATGCTGAGAAGTCCTTCACAAATTCCACCAGGCTGCGCACCGCGATCCCGGATGGGCCTTTTGCGATCCACGGCTTTTGATCCTCCATCCAGGCCGTACCGGCGATATCGAGATGGATCCACGGCGTGTCTTCGGCGAACTCTTTCAGGAACATGGCAGCGGTAATGGCGCCGCCCCAGCGGCCGCCGGTATTCATGATGTCGGCGATCGAACTGCGAATCTGCTCTTTGTACTCATCGTCCACCGGCAAGCGCCACATTTTTTCGCCGGCTTCTTCGTTGGCGCGGTGGATGCGTTCATACATCTGGTCGTCGTTGGTAAAAATACCGGCATTGTGATAACCAAGCGCAACGACCACGGCCCCGGTGAGCGTGGCTGCGTCCACCAGGTGAGTGCAGCCCAGCTGCTTTGCATAATGCAGGCCGTCGGCGAGAACGAGGCGCCCCTCCGCGTCTGTATTGATGACCTCGATCGACTTGCCCGACATCGCGATCTGAACGTCACCCGGCTTCTGCGCTTTCCCTGACGGCATGTTCTCGGTTGCGCAAACGATGCCGATCACTTTGATTCTTGGTTTGAGCAGAGCGATCGCACGCATAACGCCGATCATGGTCGCGCCTCCAGCCATGTCGTACTTCATTTTTTCCATGCCCTCGGCGGGCTTGATCGAAATGCCTCCGGTGTCGAACGTGATTCCCTTGCCTACCAGTCCAAGAACCGGTGTTTCAGGAGCATCCGCCGGCTCATATTTCATGACGATCAGCGCTGGCGGCTCATCCGAGCCCTGTGCCACGCTCCAGAATGCCCCCATCTTGAGCTCCTTGATTTTTTCAGCACCGTAAACTTCGCATTTCAATCCGACTTCTGCCGACATTTTTTTCGCCCGCTCACCCAGCATGGTGGGCGTCATGCGATTCGAAGGCTCATTGACGAGGTCGCGCGTGAAATTCTGCGATTCCCCGATGACTTGCGCCTCGCGAGCGGCGTTCTCGAGTTTGCCTTTGTCGCCGGAGGCGACGACGGTGATTTCGTCAATCTTCTGGTCCTTGCGATCACTGCGGTAGTAGTCAGGATCAAAATTCCCGACAAGGGCGCCTTCGACAATCGCGCGGACGGCGTCTTCAGCAGCGATACTCTCCGGCGCAATAAAGGCAAGACTACGAATACCACGGGATTTCAGGGTACGAACTGCTGCGCCCGCCAGACGCCGCAAGTCGTAGCTCGAGAATTTCCTGGCGCTCCCGCCGGAAACCAGCAGCAGCCGTTTGGCTTTCAACCCTGCCGGTTTGTGCACGAGATTGGTTTCAAACGGCTTGCCGGCGAGTTCGCCGCTTGAGAGTAAATCCGCCACCGCCGATTGCAGAGCAGGATCGTCCGCCGCGAGTTTGAGTTGTGCTTTCCTGTCTTTTTCATTGATCGCAGGTTCTGCATGGTCAAGCACTACGGTTACGAGCGATTCGGTTTCGAGAGCGGAAGGAGAGGAAAGAGAAATTGTCGTCTTCATAATGATCGCAATTGCTAAGTATGGTTTGCGCTGTGGGAAAAACGCAAGCTGGAGAGCGCATGGGGTCAATTTCGCTATTGGATGCTTCGGTCGGTTCCGTCATTCCTCGGTGCATTTTCGGATAAGCAGAGAAAAGTATGAACCATGAGGTTTCGTTTGAGCCAGGCGCTCACAACCGGAAATGAAAATAGCGCGGCTGACGAGCTTCGCTCGGCTGGACGGGCGAGGGCGCCCGTCCCTCCATGGATTTACCAGAGAGGACACGAAGTTTCGACATAGATCAGCTGGCCAGCGCGCTGGGAAAGCGTGTCTGAAAATCGAGGAGTCCAACCCACTCTGGAGTTACGGTAATCCGCACCATCGAAGAAATCATGCCGCGAAGCTGATTCACCCAAGCCTTGCCCTGTTCCGCGCCAAAATAGCGTTCAGCGGAAGACACATACTCAGGAACAATACCGGCCAACGGTTCAAGGCGTGTCGTGCCGCGGATCAGGAGCACTTTGTGCGGGAAAGTGTTGTCGTCGATGGTGAGGGATACTTTCGGATTTTTGGCCAAGGCCTTCAACTTTGGCGCCTTGGGTGGAGTAGCCATGACGAGCTCCCGCCCGTTCCAATGAAACCAGATGGGAATCACGCGGGGCGTGCCATCGGTCCAAACGTAGGCGAGGCGCGCGGGAATTTTTGACTGCAGAAGCTGTTGCGCCGCGGGATGCTGCAGAAGCCCGAGGTCACCTTGCTCAACGCGCTGCATTGGTTCCTCCTTGGTCTGGAATCGTCAGCTGTTGCTGCGCAGCTTGCGGAAGCATTGACGATCCGGGAAAGAATTGTACTCTTTCAGGGGCTGAAAATTACGCGAACCAAATCGCACATTCGTGCGTATTGTTCCCGGTGCGGATTGGCGATATCGGCGCACGACGCGTATGATCCAATTCCATCTTCGGTGATCGTGAGGAATTTCATGCGGATTCGATGGAGAAGCTTTTTTTTCACTGCGTCTGCTGCATTCGTGTGCATATTATTCGCCAGGACTCCGATGTGGGCTGGCAGTCCGCAAACGATGGCTAATATGAAAGCCCGCATGCCAGCGGCCCAGGGTTCTCCTTCGATTCCTGACACGACGCTCGCCATCAATTCACCGACTCCGCTATCGGACCGGGTCGTGCATTACGAGATCGAAGCGCGCTATGACGCGAAGAACCATACCATCGACGCCACTGAAACGCTCACCTATCACAACCTGACCGGACAGTCCCTGGATCAATTCCCTTTCCACCTTTATCAGAATGCATTTCAGCCGAATGCGACATGGATACGGGAAGCGAAGCTCGAGGGCAGCCGCGACACCAGCTACAAGGAATGGGACCCGAAAGCTTACGGATCGGAAGAAATCAGGAACCTTGAGGTCGTCGGCCAGGGAGACCTCACGCAAAACCTGCAATACATTTCACCCGATGACGGCAATAAAGATGACAAGACAGTGATTATGCTGCACGTTCCCAAACCGATTCCTGCCGGAGCTTATGTGCAGTTCAAGATTGCATTTCACGATCAAATGCCGGAAACGCAAGCCCGGTCCGGCTGGAAGCGCGATTTTCTGCTCGGCGGGCAATGGTTCCCGAAAGTCGGGGTGTGGTGGCACGGAGCGTGGAACTGCCATCAATACCACGCGACGACGGAGTTCTTCGCCGATTTCGGTGTTTATGACGTAAAACTCACCGTACCTCAGAATGAAGAGATTGGTGCCAGCGGAGTGGAAGTCAGCAGCGTGAACAATTCTGATGGCACGAAGACCGTCACCTATCACGGCGATGACATTCACGACTTTGCATGGACGGTAAGCCCGCGCTTCAAAGTGCGCGAGGCGACATACCAGGCACAGATGGGACCGGTGAAGCTGCGCTTTTTGATGCAGCCGGCACATTGGAGCCAAGCCGAACGGCACGAGCGCATTGTCCGGGAGACGCTGGATCGCTTCGAAAAATGGTACGGGCCGTACCCTTATAAAACGCTGACCGTCGTTGATCCCGAACCCGATTCCGCCGCTGGTGGAATGGAATACCCCACGTTCATCACCGGCGATACGAGCTGGTTCATGCCGCAGGGCTTGTACTTTCCCGAGCTCGTTCTCGAACACGAATTTGGCCATCAGTACTGGTATGGCATGGTCGCCACCAACGAATTTGAGGATGCGTGGATGGATGAGGGCATCAACAGCTACTCGGAAGTGAAGGTGTTGGATTCCATTCTTGGTAAGGGGACTTCGATTCTGAACGTAATGGGCGGTACAGTCGGGGAGCGCGAAGAACAGCGTGATTCTTACATCGGCATTGCGGATTTCGATCCCATCGCGGAAAAAGCCTACGACTATTACAGTTCCAATTCCTATGGCGCCATCACTTACGGCAAGACCGCCAGCGTGCTTCTGACGCTGGAGGGCATCATCGGCGAAGATACGATGACCCAGGCGATGCACGTGTATTTCATGAAGTATCGCTTTACGCATCCGACAAAAGAAGATTTCCTTAAGACGATTGAGGAAGTGTCGGGCAAGAACTTGCGCTGGTATTTCGACCAAGCCATTTACGGATCACAGGTAATGGACTACGAAGTCCCCGAGGTTGAATCCTTCCCAGTGAACTGGTACGAGGAAAAGAAAGGCAGCAAAGAGAAGAATAAAGCCAAGGATACGGTCTATCAATCGTACGTGACGGTGCATCGCAAAGGAGCCTTTGTGATGCCGGTCGACCTGGAAGTCATGTTCGACAACGGGGAGCGGGTTCGCGAACATTGGGACGGCCAAAGCCGCTGGACGAGATTCAGTTATCAGAAAAAAGCCAAGGTGGCTTCGGCAGAAATTGATGCGGAGCACACGATTCAGATCGACCGCAATAATTTCGATAACAGCTATGTGGTCAAGGCGTGCAACAGGCCAACCTATAAGATCTCGAACTATTGGCTGTTTCTGTCGCAGTGGATCGGTCAGTTTCTGGCATGGTGGGCCGTGTAAGGAAGGAAACGATGCAGACACTTTTCCAGGATGAGAAGAAACGAGGTTTGCTGCGCAGCGGCTTGAGCATGGTAGCAGACAACAAGCGCTACATCTTCTGGTTCTGGCTGCTGAATCTGGTTCTGGCGTGGTTGGGAGCAGCCATGTTTCGCGACAGCGCTCATGCCATTCTCGACCACAGCCTTTATGCCGGCGGATTGGTGCGCGGTTTCGATATCAGCATCCTGATCGAGTTGTTCATGAGACCGGAGTTTCCTTCGCTTTCGGCGCTGAGCATGGCGTCGGCTCATTTCGCATTCCTGTTTTTCCTGCTGACCGCTCTGTTTTTGCCCGGAGTCTTTGCCGGATACGCTTCCAACTATCGCTTGCCACGAGAAGATTTCTTTCGCGCCTGCGGACGAAATTTGTGGCGATTTATCCGCATCCTGGTTATCGCTGGAATTGTGATGGGAATTGTCGCCGGAATTCTGTTCGCCGCCAATGGGGCAATCGTGAAGAAAGCGGGAGAAAGCACGTACGAGGTGCTACCGTTTGAGTTGCGTATGACCGGATTGGCGATCATCTTCCTGGTGATGACGAGCTTGCGAATCTGGTTTGATCTCGCCGAGGCCAATACGGTCTTGAGCGATCAGCCTGCCGTGAGAAAATCCATTGCCAGCGGCTTCCGCCATACGTTCCGAAGTCTGGGAAGCCTGCTCGGCAATTATGTATTGATTGCAATCGTTGCGGCCGTGGTTTTGGTTGGCGGGCTTTGGATTTGGATTCGATTTGTTTCTCCGCAAAGAATTATCGGCGCCGTTGTCGTCAGTCAACTTACCCTTTTCCTTCTGTTGATTCCGCGCTTTTGGCAACGCGGGGTTGCGGTGACCTATTGGAAAGAAAAGATGGACATTCCAGTTGTCGCGGTGCCGCCAGTGATCGCCGAACCCTTGACGTCGCCATCAGCAGATCCAGCCGTTTCTACGCCGCCAGCAACGGCAGGGGATTAGAACGGCCGCTCTCGCCTCATCAAAATGAACCCGCAGCCAAGACGCGCGGATGATTCGACGGTGCCCTTATTTTGTTGTCGCAGACTGCGGGTCTGCCTTGGGTTCGGTTGCCTCGTCTTTGTGACCAAAATCCAGTCCGAAGTGTGGCTCCGAGCGTGTGCCCGTTACGCGAAATGGAACCTCAGTGCCCGCACCATTTTTGCTGAAAAACGGGTCGATGGGTTTCAACAGAATTGATTTCCAACCGGTAGTCAGCTGCGAAAGCCTGGCATGTAACTTCAGCAGCCCGTGGAAATCGAAGATGTTGCCATCCAGGCTGTACTGGCCGTGGATGTCGGATTCCACACCCGGAACCAAAAACTTCAATCGCGAGAAAGTCATAACTCCCTTGTCGAGTTGGAAGGTGCCGCTCAGATCCGAGGGCACGTTCACATCTCCCTGCTGCTTCACGAGTTGAGGCTTACCCTGCGCCCGCAGGCTTAGATCATTGACGCGATCCTGAATCTTATCGTTGGAGAACAGGCCCGCAGTAATCCTGAATTTCCCTGAAAGATCGAGTCGGTCGGCAACATCTTGTGGACCCGGCGGCAGACTTACTTTCGCATTCATCAGAATGGATCCAGTCATGACCGGCGGCTCGGTTTTTACACCCAACCGGAGCAGGTCCTGGATTCGAGCATGATCCATAACAACATCTAATTCGAGATCGTGGCCGTGCGGGTTCGCGATTCGGATAATCTTTCCTCTCGCTGTAAAAGATGATTCCAAAAATCGAGCCGCGACCGGTTGGAGGTATGTATCGCCGTCAGTGCCGTCGACGATGGCATGAAAATCGGTGTGCAATGCGACAGCGTGCCCGCTTCTCTCCAAACGAAAATCTGGGGTGTCCGTCTCCCCATTGACGGCGATCCTGCCCAGCGTGCCGGTATAACTGCCGATCGACGAAAGAAATCCGCTTATACCCCTAAATGTACTGAGGTCGGCGTGGGTAAAAGAATAATTTCCGGAGACTGGCGTATCTCGCGGTTCCGTCACCTGGAACGGCCCGAACTGCCCTTGGGAATGAATATTTCCCACCGGCCTGGGATTGATGAGCGTTGCATTGAAGGGCATTGGCAGACCTGGGCCGACATTTTTCATTTCAAGGTGGGTAATCGCGAGGATGGTCGGGGGTTTTGCCGCAGTGCGAGTCTTGATTACGACCTGCACGTCATCGAACACGAGAGTGTCGACGATGATGCTCAATGCGTCGGCGGACTGAGGTTGCGCGGGTCTGGAATTTGGACGGTTGGCGGATGGCACGGGCTGACCCGCGGTCGCGGCGGGCTCCCGGTGAGGGATATTAACGATCATTCCTTTCACGTGCACGATGTCAACGTGCATGGGCGAATGAAACAAATTGCGGAATCCAGTTCGAAAACGAAATTCCTGCACTGCGATGACCGGCTCAACAGCAGAAGCCGTAGCGTCAGAGGCGGTCTCAGGAAAGATCTTCAGGTCTTTGCCCTCGACGACGAAACCTTGGACTAGAGAGACGTGTAGGTCCGGTAGCTCGATTTTGCTCTTAAACCGGGTTGAGAGCGTTTCGATAATTCGCGCGCGCAAGATAGGAAGTGCATGCGAAATCACATAGCTGATGCCAATCGCGCCAGCAAGCGCAAGCAGCAAGAGGGTAAGAAGAATCCAGCGCCAGCGATGGCGTTCGGGTTTGTCAGCAAGTGTCCCGGAAGCATTATTGCTGTTGCGTATCGATTCTGGCGGAGTCCCGCCCATGTTCGGATTTATCCGGTTAGATTCGAGATTTTTCGCTGCAGCGCTTACCAAATCTAAACGTGCTGAGACCGTTCAGCCGTGCTGATCCAAACGATGGTGACGCCCTTATTTCCACGACCCAGGTCTGAATCATTCTTCAGATCGGGCATCGCCTGAAGCAAACGCCAACTTGCATCATCTGATTTGGACCAATATTCCCCGAAAATACAGGCGGTGATTTCCCCTGCCTCTGCCATTGCGTGAAGGCGCTTCTGCACCGCGATGCGAATGTCACCGCCGGTGCCGCTGGAACCATATCCATGAATAACCTTCAGGATTGAGATTCGCTCGGCTCGCGCCACGGCCAGCTCCCGATCAAGCCGCGATAACGCTTCCAGGACAGTCGGGAGGTCGTTCTTGAGGTTTACGGTCTTCATCGGCACGCCCGAATGGCTTCGGCCGTATCTACTTGTGCTTGCGCCCATGGGCGATCGCCTCTCTGGCTTCTCGATCGGCGGCACGGCGACGTTCGGTTTCGCGCTTATCCCAGAGCTGTTTGCCCTTAGCGAGCGCGAGTTCAACCTTCACTCTGCCGTTCTTAAAGTACATTCGCGTGGGGATCAGCGTCAGTCCCTTTTGTTGCGTCTTGCCCAGGAGCTTGCGAATTTCGTCGCGATGCATGAGGAGTTTGCGGGTACGCAGCGCGGCATGATTCGAATAACTGCCGTGTTCATAAGGGCTTATATGGCAATTCAGCAACCATAGTTCCCCGTTTTGGACCAATCCATAAGCATCTTTGAGATTCGCCCTCCCGCCGCGAATCGATTTCACCTCCGTGCCGGTGAGAGCCACTCCGGCTTCAAATTTTTCCAGCAAGAAATAGTTATGCGAAGCGATCCTATTGAAGGCAGCATCTCGCTGGCCGCTGGCTGTGGGATCACGGCGAGGAGATTTCTCTGCATTGGGCTTAGTTTGATGTGTGGATTGGCGTGGCATTGGCTCGAATTGCGGTAAGTTCCATGGTAACAGCAGTCGGTCTTCGGACCTCAGGCCTTCCCTTCAACGCTTAAAGGTTCCGCGTGCGACGTCGGAGGTCCCGAGGAGCGAACGGGGGTATTCCGGAGTCCTACGACCAAAGATTGTAAATGCAGGTTGCGCAAGCACTTCGAGCACTGAAACAGCGGATGCTATAATCGCGCCGTACAAAGCCTTTATATGCATCATGCGGGACCTCCCGCCGCGCAAATGTATCTTGAAGAGCGGTCGGCGGGACGGTCGAGAGTTCCCAGCGAAAGACCGCATTAAATCGCATTAAAGGACCTTCTTTCATGAGGATCATCGAATGAAACGGTTGATGCGCCCAGCCGGACTGCTGTTGCTGGTCGCGATTATAGTGCTCCCCTCCTTGGCCGGTGATAAGGCTAAGTCTCTATACGCGAAAGGACAGGATGCCGAAGCACGCCAGAATTACGAAGCTGCCTACGGATACTTCAAGCAAGCTTACGACCTGAAACCGAAGGATCTTCGCTATCGGTCTGCATATCAGCGTACGCGGTTTGAAGCAGCGGCGGCTATTGTTCACCGCGGCCAGAAATTGCGGGATGACGGTAAGCTCGACGAAGCTGTGGAGCAGTTTCGCAAAGCGCTGGAGATTGACCCGTCGTTGTTCATCGCCAAGCAGGAACTTGACCGCACGCTGGAGATGATCAACAAACAGCAGAATCCGCAGCCGCAAGCCGCAGGACCGCCGAACGCTCTGGAGCGCGAGGTGCGCGACGCGGGTGGACCGGTCGAGCTCGAGTCGATTTCCAACGTACCCATCACCGTCAAGCTGACCGATAAGTCCGACGTAGTCTATCGCACGATTGGACAGCTGGCGGGAATTAACGTCTTGTTCGATCCCGATTACGTTCCCAAGCAGATCAAAGTGGAATTAAACGGAGTCACTTTGGCGCAGGCGCTGGAGATCGTGGCTCTAGAATCGAAGACCTTCTGGCGGCCAGTCACACCGAATACAATTTTCGTGGCCCAGGATAATCCCGCCAAGCGCAAGGAGCTGGAACAGAGCGTTCTGAAGACTTTCTATTTATCGAATCTCTCCCAGCCGACGGAACTGCAGGATGTGGTCAATGCGATCCGTGCTGTACTCGACGTGCAGCGCGTACAACAGTTGCTGTCACAGAATGCGCTGGTGGTTCGTGGGACTCCGGACCAGATCGCGCTGGCACAAAAGCTGGTGGACGACCTCGACAAAGCGCGGCCCGAAGTCCTGATCGATATTGACGTTATGCAGATCAGCCGGGACCGGGCCAAGACCCTTGGCTTGAGTCCGCCCACAAGCGCGACGGTGACGTTGCAGAGCAATATCAATACCAGCACGACCACCAGCACGACCACCACAACGGGAACAACCCCGACGTCCACCACTGGCAGTAACGGTCTCGAGCTCAATACTTTGGGCAACTTGAACGCAACCGACTTCCAGGTCTCGATCGGGTCTGCGAACTTATCGGCGTTGTTGAGCAACAGCGACACAAAGATGATTCAGAGCCCGCAGATTCGGGCGCTCGACAATCAAAAAGCATCGCTCAAAATCGGTGAACGCCTGCCCGTGGCGACAGGATCGTTTCAGCCCGGCATTGGCGGCGTCGGCATCAATCCATTGGTCAATACGCAGTTTCAGTACATTGACGTTGGCGTGAATATTGACGTCACGCCTCACATCCACACCGATCGCGACGTAACCATGAAGATTGCCATGGAGATTTCTTCGGAGATCGGGCAGGCCAGCATCGGCGGAATCACGCAGCCCATCATTGGGCAGAAAAAAGTCGATTTGGGTGAAATCCGTCTGGCGGACGGCGAGACCAGTCTGATTGGCGGCATTCTGGACGATTCCCAGACCAGGTCGCTGAGCGGCATCCCCGGGCTGGCGAGCATTCCGATTTTGAAATACCTGTTCGGGCAGACCCAAACCGATAACGAACAGGATGAGACGGTATTCGCCATCACTCCGCACATCATCCGTGGCACAGACATTAACGAAATGAACCAACGCCAGATCGACATCGGCACGGCTAATACGATCGAGTTGCGGCACATCAGCCAACCCGCAGCGGTCGCTCCAGCCGCCCCAGGCCGCCAGCCGAATCAATCGGCACCGCCGTCCGGCATGGCGCAACCGGGAAGTGCGACTCCGCAATCGCAATCGGCAATCACACCGGGCAATTCGTCTGCCGGAGCGACACCGAGCTTTGCTTTCGACCCGGCAACGATTCAGGCGACCAAAGGCAATACCTTTGCCGTCAACCTGTTGATTTCTGGAGCACAGAACGTATATTCCGTGCCAGTGCAGCTGAACTACGATCCGAAGGTCCTTCAGATATTGAATGTTTCCAACGGCGGCTTCCTCTCGCAGGATGGTCAGGCGGTCGCACTGGTCCATCGCGAGGATGATGGCTTGGGACAAGTCACCATTACAGCCTCGCGACCTCCAGGCTCAGGCGGGGTTACCGGACAAGGTACAGTGGTAACCCTAACTTTTCAGGCGAAAGCCACCGGGCAGTCCCCTTTGACCATCACACGAGGAGGAGCGCGCGATCCAGGCTTACAATCGATTGCGGTGACGGGAGCTCAAGCCGCTGTCACGGTGCAATAGAGGCGACAAATCTGGGAGTTCTGGTTCAGACTAAGGACAGGTTTTTCGATTCCCGCCGAATGCTTGCTAACTCCCGTTGCTTCGCGAGCAACGACTGCAAAGCGAGTCGGCGAAACTTCGGCAGAGCGTGAGAGGTATCGGTACGTTTTCCAGAACCAAATATAGAAACTGGAAGGATCGAACGTCGCGGCTCCAGCGGGGTTTCACGCTGATGGAGCTGATTGTCGCGACCATGATCCTCTCCATTCTTACGATGATGGCGCTTCCGCTGGCGCGGGTTACGATCCAACGGGAGAAGGAACGGCAACTCCGCCAAGCACTTTGGGAGATGCGGGATGCCATTGACCGGTACAAGGACTCCGCGGACCGCGGAGCTTTCCAGGCGAAATTAGACAGTCAGGGGTACCCTCCCGCGCTGGACGACCTGGTCAAGGGCGTAGAGATACAAGGCGGCAAGAAAGTCCGGTTTTTGCGTTCTATCCCTACAGACCCCATGACCAACAGCAAGGAGTGGGGTATGAGGTCGATGCAAGACGACCCTGATTCCGATTCCTGGGGCGGACAGAGTGTTTTTGATGTGTACACCAAGTCGGAAGGCACGGCGTTGGATGGAACGAAGTACAAGGATTGGTAGATGCTTTCGGGTCCACGACGAAGAGCGAGTACCGGCATTCTTGAGTTAAAAGGACGAAATCCGCGCACTCCATGCCACACCCGCGGATTCACGCTGCTGGAATTGATGATCGTGATGAGCATCATCATGATTCTGATGGCGGTCGCTGTTCCCGTATACAACCAGTCCATTGTTCAGGCGCGCGAATCGGTGCTCCGGGCGAACCTGAGCACTTTGCGCAACGTCATCTCGCAATACACATTAGACAAACAGAAAGCGCCACAGTCGCTCGATGACCTGGTGACTGCAGGATATCTGCGGCAGATTCCTATCGATCCCATGACCCGCCAGGCAAATTGGGAGGTCGCCCAGGAAGACGTAATGATGGCAGTGGATCAGCAGGATCCCGGTATTACGGATGTGCATTCCGCCTCGAACGCGACCGCCAGCGATGGGACTGCCTACAGTAGTTGGTGACGGCGCGCGGCGCGCGGACTGTCTCGACCAACCATTTGCAGACACCCTTAGGCATCAAACTTTTATCGACGCGTGATCGAATCAAGAACGCAATAGTTTTCACACTTCTGAGAAACGTCCGCCTCTGGGCGCAGCATCTCTGGATAAGCCCTTCACGCGTAAGCATTTAAACGACCGGAAAACCTCTACGAAGGAACTGCAATTGCATCGACTTTGTTGATTCCCACAGAGAGCCGCTCTTTCGAGCGACGGGAAAAAATGATAACCTAACGTTACTCGCAGGTTCTCCTCATTCCCCCTTTTCACGGGTTCGCAAGCTATGCGTAATTGTCTGGTCTAATCCAGATAAAGGTTATAGAGTTAGTTGTTAAATTCTCAAGAAGGAGCTTTTTTG
Organism: Candidatus Sulfotelmatobacter sp.; assembly: GCA_030038125.1. GTDB lineage: Bacteria > Acidobacteriota > Terriglobia > Terriglobales > Acidobacteriaceae > Sulfotelmatobacter. The sequence goes on along the minus strand of JASHPL010000122.1, from coordinate 17,667 downwards.
GCTTGACCGACACGACCAGCCACTTGATTCCACCCCACGGCGACGAACTCGTGAATCTCATCGTCGGACCGGACAAAGCTGCAGAACTGAAAGCGCACTCGCGGGAATGGCCTTCGTGGGACCTGACGGCGCGGCAACTTTGCGACCTCGAACTGCTCATGAGCGGAGGCTTCTCGCCGCTGCACGGCTTCATGAATCGCGCCGACTACGAGGGAGTTTGCCACAACATGCGCCTGGCCTGCGGGATTCTATGGCCGATGCCGATCACGCTGGATGTGACCGAAGAGTTTGCCAGGAAACTCACCCCAGGCAGCAGCCAAGTGGCCTTGCGCGATCCTGAGGGTGTGATGCTGGCCGTGTTGCACGTGGAGGATGTCTGGCAGCCCGACCGCACTGCGGAAGCCAAAGCTGTATTCAAAAGCACGAGCAAGGCGCATCCCGGGGCCGACTATGCCATGAATAAATCCAACCCATGGTATGTGGGTGGGCGGGTTGAGGGACTGCAAGCTCCATCCCATTATGACTTCCGCACGCTGCGCTTCACGCCGGCGGAATTGCGGGCGGAGTTCGCCCGTCTGGGATGGCGGAGAGTGGTTGCTTTTCAGACGCGCAATCCTATGCACCGCGCCCATGTGGAACTCACGTTCCGCGCGGCCCGGCAGGTTGAGGCGAATCTGCTCATTCATCCGTCGGTCGGCATGACCAAGCCCGGCGACGTCGATTACTTTACCCGCGTGCGTTGTTATCAGTTACTCAGTTCGAAGTATCCACAGGGGACCCAAAAGCTCTCATTGTTGCCGCTGGCCATGCGCATGGGCGGGCCGCGCGAAGCAATCTGGCATGCACTGATCCGGAAGAATCATGGCTGCACCCATTTCATCGTGGGGCGCGATCATGCCGGACCCGGGAAAGATGTCGACGACAAGCCTTTCTACGGGCCGTACGAAGCGCAGGAGACATTTAGGAAGCACGCAGCTGACATCGGCGTAACCATGGTTCCCTTCAATATGATGGTCTACCTGGAAGCTGAAGACCGGTATGTGCCGGACGATGAAGTGAAAAATGGCGATCGCGTGCTCAACATTTCGGGCACCGAATTACGGAAGCGCTTGAACGAGGGACGCGAGATTCCCGGCTGGTTCACATATCCGGAAGTAGTGCACGAACTGCGGCGCAGTTTCCCGCCGCGAGCAAAGCAGGGTGTAACCATCTTCTTCACTGGACTCTCGGGATCGGGTAAATCGACAATCGCCAACGTGCTTATGACGAAGTTTTTGGAGGTGGGAGGCAGGCCTGTAACACTGCTCGATGGCGACTTGGTGCGCAAGCATCTGTCTTCAGAGCTCGGATTCTCTAAAGAGCACCGCGACATCAATATTCGGCGTATCGGCTATGTCGCCTCCGAGATCACCAAGAATGGCGGAATCGCGATTTGTGCGCCGATCGCCCCCTACGATGCGACCCGGAGGCATGTGCGGCAATTGATCGAGCCTCATGGTGGCTTCATCCTGGTGCACATTGCCACTTCGATCGAAGTCTGTGAACAGCGTGATCGCAAGGGGCTATATGCCAAGGCGCGTGCGGGAATTCTGAAGGAATTCACCGGAGTCTCGGATCCATACGAAGTTCCTACCGATGCCGAGGTCACGATCGATACTGGCGAGCTATCACCGGAGGAAGCGGCGCAGGAAATCATTTTGCACTTGGAGCGCGAAGGATTTGTCGGGGTCAACGGGGCGGCAGCATAAACAGAAGGCGCACCGAGCATGGAACTGTTGGCGGCAAAAATCTTCGTTGGCTTTATCGTTGGCCTCCTCATTGGCATGACCGGCGTCGGCGGCGGTGTTCTGCTGTTGCCGGTTCTGATTTTCGGTTTGAGGGTGCCAGCGATCATTGCAGTTGGCTCGGACGCCCTGTTCAACTTCTTCACCAAAATTCCCGCCAGCCTGCTGCACCTGAAGCGAGGAACCGTGCGGCGCAACGTCGTCATCGCGCTGGCCCTGGGAAGCGTTCCCGGCTCGATTATTGGAGTCAATCTGCTGATGCACATCCGCCATCTTTATGGCGACGGAGTGAACAGCTTTATCAAGAGCGCCGTGGGCGTTCTGTTGCTCGTCATTCCCACATTGATGCTGTTTCAAAGACGGATCGAGGAGCGGGTGGCAAACCGTCCTCCCACCATGAAGGGATTTGCGGGAATGGTAGGCATTGGACTCATTGCAGGATTTCTCGTGGGAATGACCTCAGTGGGTTCGGGCAGCATCATCATGATGCTGCTGTTGTTGTTCTACAGCTTCCCACCCAAAGTGAATGTCGGCACTGACATTGTCCATGCCATCATTTTGACTGGCGTCACGAGCTTTCTCCATTTTCGCCTGGGAAATGTCGATCCCGGGTTGGTTGTGTCGCTGCTCATCGGCTCGATTCCCGGCGGGCTGTTGGGCTCGCATTTGAGCACACGCATGCCGATGCTGTGGCTGCGGCGAATTCTGTGTGCGCTCTTGCTGATCACCGGAGCACGCATGCTGTGGGCGTAAGTGCCGCATCGAACCTGCCTCTTAAAATGACCACATCTTCCTACGACGACATTCTCGAACGCATTCAGTCCGCCCTCGATGCTGCGCGAACTGTTTTTGCTCGGTTCACGCCGGGTGAAATCGAAGCTGAATACAAAGCCGGACACGATCCGGTAACGGAGGCCGATCGTGCCGTAGATGCCGTTCTGCGCCAGAGTCTTCTGCGCGCTGGCGAAGGTTGGCTTTCTGAGGAAAGCATCGATGATCAGTCGCGCCTCGGGAAATCACACGTCTGGGTGGTCGATCCGTTAGATGGCACGCGAGAGTTCGTTCTGGGCCTGCCGGAGTTCTCTGTTTCCATTGCATTCGTTGAAGACGGGCGCGCGGTTGCTGGAGGAATTTACAATCCAGCAACCCAGGAAACCATTACGGGCGCCGTCGATTGCGGAGTTCGGTACAACGGCGAACCCGCTCATCCAACCTCGAAGACGAGCCTGAAGGGGGCTGTGATTCTGGCCAGCCGGAGTGAAGTCAAGCGTGGTGAGTGGCAACAATTCGAGGGTGGTGAATTCGAGATTCGACCGATGGGTTCGGTCGCCTACAAGCTGGCCCTGGTGGCAGCCGGGAAGGCAGATGTTACCTTCACGCTGACGCCGAAACATGAATGGGATGTCGCCGCGGGAGTGGCACTGGTCGAAAGCGCCGGAGGATTCGTCGCCACGTTGGACAACACTCCGCTGCGTTGCAATCAGCCTAAGCCGTTGTTGAGTGGACTGCTGGCCTCCACACCAGGACTGAAAGAACCTGTCCTCAAATTGGTGAAACCATCGATAACAACCGTGCCTGGCAAGCGCTAGTGCCCGAATTTCGTGACGGAAACTCAGTCACTGGATTTGGCAGCAGCGAGCACCACTCGCCTCGAAGAGAGCATCTGCCTAAGAGCCCGGAGTAAAACGTTGCTACTGTTCGGAATCTCGCAGACGTTCAGCGAGCGTAGACAGGGACCGTAACGCTTCGGTCAAATCGAACTTGTCGCCATTTGGCCGAGGGATGAGTGCGGCGAGAGCAGCAGAAGGCGAGCTGTCCCCCAGATCGAAATCGCGTGCCACGGAGTCGACAACCATGGGTCCTATAAGCTTCTGCTGATCGACGAATGCGCTAACCAGACAATGCTCGCAGAGGAGATTGATCACACGAGGAATCCCGGAAGCGTAACGATGGATGGAAACCAACGCTTCCGGGCTGAAGATCTGCTGCCCGTTGGAGCCGGCAATCCTTAGCCGCTGCTGCACGTACGCTTTGGTTTCATCGAGTGATAAGGGATACGTCTTGGCACGCAGAGTCAAACGCTGGCGCAACTGGCGCATGTGCGGCTGCTTCAGTTTCTGCTCCAGTTCCGGCTGACCGACCAGCACGATCTGCAACAATTTCTCGGTGAAAGTTTCCAGATTGGTCAACATGCGGATCTCTTCAAGCACTTCGTCCGCCAGATTCTGCGCCTCATCGACAATTAGAACGGCAGTTTCCCCAGCGCGATAGCGATCCAGCAACCAGTTGTACAGTCGTAACAAGACTTGGCTTTTGGCTCTTGACTCACAGCGTATGCCGAAATCGGCCATCATGTAGTCGAGGAAGTTCGGCACGTTCATACGCGAGTTGAAGACGAAAGCTGTCGCCACCTGCTGCAGGCGCAACCACTCGAGTAGTTTGTTGATGAGCGTGGTTTTTCCCGTTCCCACCTCACCGGTAAGCAGTACGAAGCCCTTTCGGCTTTGCACTCCATAGGTGAGGCAGGCCAGCGCCTCCTCGGTATGCCGCGTCAAGAATAGATAGCGCGGGTCCGGGTTAACATTAAACGGATTGGCTCGTAATCCAAAAAATTCCTTGTACATACGAAGGCCAACGAGCGGGACGGGGCGCGGGACAGCCTGAAATTTCGGTTACTTGTCGACCAACATCGTACCACGGTCAGGAAGGGGTGGCTTTTGGCCCTGCTGAGCCGAGCCCTTCCGGCCGAGACCGACGGAAAGGATGGTCGAGGTTTAGGAAACTTTGAGGCACGGCGGGAGGAAAAGCGCGGTTCTCGACTCCGCAGAATAGCCGGTCTTGGCAATTCTGCTCCGCTCGAAATACAAAATACCCTTAGGACTACGTCAGAAGGGCTTGCGTGCTACGACTTCGCTCTCGCGGATAAAGAATTGCGCTGAACAGTGCTCTGATCCGCAAATCACAGGAATTAAACCGTTGATCTGTTTCCGCGTAATCAGGCCCAGCATGCCGCAAGCTGGACAGGAGAGCACGGCCCAATAAGGATCTTCCTTTTCTCCGATCTCGCCGGCGTTCTCCAGCACAAAGACGGTACCTGGCTGCATTTGCTCCGGAATCCACTCATTCAGGATGTCCAGTTCACCGACCATGTCTCCTCCCCATGCTGCCGGTTCTGTGATCTGAAATGCTTTGTTATAAAGCCTTTCTAGCACGGCTGGCGTCATCGGGCGAAGTTACCGAAGTATTCGCTTACGCGGTTGCGAAATACTGGCGAATTACTTCAAGTTATTCGCACAACGAGCATGTTTCGCATATTTTAGGCATGATCCGCTGTGAATCAGCTAGCGAATTGAAACGTGAGGGAGTGACTAAGAGAGTTCCTGGCGGGATTCACAGTCCGAGCCGCCACCGACGAAATGTACGATTTCGAGGTGGTCGCCTTCCTTCAGCTTCGTGTCGGCCCAGCGGTCGCGCGGGGCGATGTTGCGGTTTAGCTCCACCGCGACCCGGTCTGCCTTCATGCCAAGAGTTTCCACGAGCACCGCCAGAGTCTGCGAATCGGCGGGTGCGCCAAACTCGCGTTCCTCTCCGTTGATGTAAAGTTTCATGGAAGAATGGTTTGTCATCTAGTCGGCTTTGCGCAGAACAAACTTCCGAGTTGCGGTTCGCCCCTCGTAGTTCGCCTGCACCAACAGGGATGAATCGGGGAGCACAGCTTCCTCGACTTCGATCATAATTTCAGCGGATCCCACCGAATCGGCCACGGCTTGTGTGTAGAACGGCGCCGCACCTGGACGCGCGAAACGGAAGGTCAACCGGGCGCCCGGCGCCGCTTCGCCGCCCTCGGTCACTCGCAACTGCATCGTCAGATTGCGGTTGGAAAGCACCGAATCGGCATTGAGCCACAGCACTTCCAGCTCTTTGACGGTGGCGAGAGCTTCGGGCTCGCCGCGATCCAGCACGGAATCCAGTTTGCCTTCCCGAATGGCGTCCAGCACAAGGCGGTGCTGTTCTCGAAGCTGGTGCTCTTTCTGGGCGTCCCCAGACTGGGCTTCGCTCGCGCTGTTGGCATAGGACCTGGCACGCTTACCGACACAACGGCCACGTACGAACACCTGAGTTTGGAGCAGATGCTCGCCCTCGCGCGCTTCGCTCTGCACGTGATAGATCGTATCGCCGTGCTTCACATCGGTATTGAACCCAAAAATCATTTTGTAATTTGGTAATCAGGTAATTTTGTGATCTGAAAACGAGCCGATTTTTCAAATTACAAAATTCCCCGCTTGCAAATCACAAAATCATGCGGAATGGCCGCCCTTCCCTTGACACCTTCGCACCCAAGCCCATAACCTAGAATGTTTCGGCGCTGCTTGGCGCGAATTATATATACGTTCTGCTATGCCCGACAATTATTTCGCTCGCTACTTGCCGTTCTTGATTCATATTCTGCTGGCGGGCGCGATTGCGACTGCGATAATCCTGCTTTCCTGGCTGATCGGTCAGCGTAAGCCTACACGCGCCAAGTTGTCACCTTACGAATGCGGCATGACGCCGCAAGGCGATTCGCGGCAGCCGTTTTCGGTAAAGTTCTACCTGGTCGCCATGTTGTTCATCTTGTTCGACGTCGAAGCGGTGTTCATTTATCCCTGGGCAATAATCCTGCGGCAGCTCAAGCATTTCGGCTTGTGGGAAATGCTGGTTTACATCGGGATTTTCCTCGTCGGCTTCTTTTATATCTGGAAGAAGGGCGTGCTCGACTGGGGCGAAACGCGAGGAAAGGCCTGATGTCATTCGTTGCCCCCATCACAGATCTGTCGCAACTCAAGAATCATCCGGCGGTGGCCCGCTTGCTTGCCTGGAATCCCGCTGCGGTGCAGGGCACGAAGTTTGACCGCGACGAGATGACCATCCATGTCGAGCGCGGCAGCATCCGTGAAGCCTGCGCGTTGCTGAAGGACGATCCGGCCTGCCCTTTTAATTTTCTCTCCGACGTCACTTGCGTAGACTGGTATCCATCGGAGCCGCGCTTTGAGGTTGTTTATCATGTGCTCTCGATAGCGAAGAAAGAGCGGGTGCGTCTGAAGGTTCGTTTGCATAGTTCCAGTCCCGCGGTTGACTCCGTCACGGCGGTGTGGCCTGGCGCGAACTATTTCGAGCGCGAAGTTTTCGACCTGTTTGGCATTCGATTTACTGGTCACCCGTACTTGCGGCGAATTCTCATGCCGGAGGATTGGGAAGGCCATCCTCTCCGCAAAGATTACCCCGTGGAGGGTTATCGCTAGTGGCCCACATGACTGCCAGCCCGGTGCTGGAACCCGGTCAGGATCGCACCATGATCCTGAACATGGGCCCGCAACATCCGTCAACACACGGCGTTCTGCGCGTTTTGCTCGAAATCGATGGGGAGACTGTAGTGCGCATCATGCCGGATATCGGCTACCTGCACACCGGGATTGAAAAGACTTGCGAAGCGAAGTTCTACCAGCAGGTCGTCCCACTGACCGATCGCATCGATTATCTCTGCCCCCTGACCAACAATCTCTGTTATGTGCTCGCAGTCGAAAAATTGCTGGGGCTGGAAATCCCGCCAAAGGCACAATGGCTGCGGGTTTTGCTTAATGAGTTGACCAGGATTAACTCCCACCTGGTGTGGTTGGGCACACACGCCATGGACATCGGTGCGATGACGGTCTTCTTGTATTGCTTCCGCGAGCGGGAAGAAGTCCTCCGCATGTTTGAGATGGTGAGCGGGCAGCGGATGATGACGTCATATTTCCGAGTGGGAGGCATTGCGCTGGAGCCGCCGCTGGGATTTTTCGATCGCGTTCGCGATTTCGCCGGATATTTCCCCGAGAAAGTTGATGAATACGAGAACCTGCTGACCGGAAATCCGATCTGGACCATGCGGACAAAGGGCGTGGCTCGCATGACTGCTCAAGACGCGATCGCTCTGGGAACAAGCGGGCCGACGCTGCGCGGCAGCGGCGTCGATTTTGACTTCCGCCGAGACATGCCGTACTCGAGCTACGACAAGTTTCAGTTCAAGGTACCGATCTCGCAGGAAGGCGACGTTTTCGCGCGATACATGTGCCGGGTGCAGGAACTGCGAGAATCGATTGGAATCGTGCGCCAGGCGCTCGACGGTATGCCCGAGGGCCCGATCAAGGCGAATGCGCCGCACGTAGTGCTGCCCGACCGGGAAAAAATGAAAACGCAGATGGAATCGCTCATCTACCACTTTAAGATCATCACGGAAGGCTTTGCGGTTCCGGCAGGTGAAGTTTATCAGGCGGTGGAATCGCCGCGAGGCGAGATGGGATATTACATTGTGAGTGACGGGACGGCCAAACCTTATCGCGTCCACATGCGAGCCGCGTGTCTGGCCAATCTGCAAACACTTCCTACGATGTGCGAGGGACGATTGATCGCAGATGTTGTGGCGGCGATTGGGAGCATTGACATTGTGCTCGGGGAAATCGACCGTTAGGAATTTGGTAATCGGGTAATTTTGGAATTTCAAGAACCATCTAGGAGTTGTTGGAAAAATTCCCAAATTATCCGGTTACCAAATTATGCAATCATGAAATTTTCTGAGGAATTCGAAGCACGCTTTGCGGAGATGGTGACTCACTACCCGATCAAACGATCGGTGTTGGTTCCGACGTTGCTGTACGTCCAGGACGAGACGGGATTTTTGTCGGACGAAGTCATCGCGGAGATCGCATCGCGTCTCGATCTAACCGAACTCGACGTGCGCAACGTGATCAGCTATTACTCGATGCTGACCACAAAGCCGCGTGGCAAATTCAATGTGCAGGTTTGTACGAACATCAGCTGCATGGTCCGAGGCGGAGAAGACATTCTGGATCACTGCAAGAAAAAGCTCGGCATCGGTAATAAAGGTACAACTCCCGATGGACTGTTTTCTTTGGAAGAGGTGGAATGCATTGGCGCTTGCAGCTGGGCGCCGGCTGCGCAAGTGAATTACGACTTTCACGAGAATCTGACGGCCGAAAAAATCGATAGAGTTCTCGATGAGTACAAGAACAAGGGAACGCAATAAACAAATTTGCCCATTTGGGGGATTGAGTCATTCGTTCATTTGAAGTCTTTCCGTTGACTCAATGACCAAATCTCTCAATGATTCAGTCTGCATGGCTTTTCTGGTTTCCCATCCCGATGAAGTGCGAGTAGTCTCGCGGCGCTTTGGCCAGGGCGCGACCAACCTCGAGCGCTATCTCGAACTTGATGGCTACAAGGCGGTACGGAAGGCGCTCTCGATGGAGCCCGATGCCATCATTACTGAGGTGAAGAACTCCGGACTGCGCGGACGCGGAGGCGCGGGATTTTCTACCGGGATGAAATGGTCGTTCGTGCCCAAGCAGTCGGCCAAGCCGAAATACGTTCTCTGCAACGGCGATGAAAGCGAACCAGGAACCTGCAAGGATCGGCTCATCTTCGAACACGATCCGCACTCGGTGATCGAGGGCGTGATGATTGCGGGCTTGGCTGTGGGAGCCCGAAGCGGATACATCTATATTCGCGGCGAATATCGCTATCTTTCGGTGATCATGCAAAAGGCGATCCGGGATGCCTATGCCAAAGGATTTCTGGGCAGAAACATCTTCGGCAGTGGACGCGATTTCGATATCTATTGGCACGGTGGGGCCGGGGCGTACGAGGTGGGCGAGGAATCGGCGCTCATGGAATCGCTTGAAGGCAAGCGCGGCATCCCGCGTATCCGGCCGCCGTTCCCCGCGGTGGTTGGTTTGTGGGGCGGACCAACAGTCATCAATAATGCCGAGACTCTGGCTAGCGTCCCCCCCATTATTCTTGGCGGCGCGGATTGGTACGCGAAGATCGGCACGCCGAAAAACGGCGGTACGCGGCTGTTTTGCCTGAGTGGGAATCTGGCGAAACCCGGCGTTTACGAACTGCCCATGGGCTATAACTTAAAGCAAATGATTTATGATGTGGGTGGCGGCATCCCGAACGGGCGCAACTTGAAGGCGGTCGTTCCGGGTGGATCTTCCACGCCATGCCTCACCGCCGACGAGATCGATGTCGCGATGGATTTTGACTCCGTGGCCAAAGCGGGATCGATGTTGGGGTCTGGCGGCGTGGTTGTGATCGACGATGCGCAGTGTATGGTGAAGTTCGCTCTGCGGACGATGAAGTTCTATCAGCACGAAAGCTGCGGCTGGTGCATCCCCTGCCGCGAGGGCACCGATTGGTTGAAAAAGACACTCATCCGGTTTCATGCCGGCGGTGGATTGAAGAAGGATATCGATAACGTGCAGTACCTTTCGGAAAACATGCTGGGCCGGACATTTTGTCCGTTGGGCGATGCGGCGGCCATGCCGACGATCGCATTCGTGCAGAAATTCCGAAGAGAATTTGAGGATCATCTGGAAGGCCGGCCGTGCCCGTTCGAGAAGGAAGGCGCGGTCGAGCAACTTCCGGTGTTCGCAGACTAGCGGATCAAGATTTTCCCATGCCTGATGTAACTCTCACTGTCGACGGCAAGAAGGTCACGGCTCCCGCAGGCACCCTGCTGATTGAAGCCTGCAAGAGCGTGGGCATCGAAGTGCCATCGTTTTGCTACTACCCCAATTTTTCTCTGCAGGGCGCTTGTCGCATGTGCCTGGTAAAGATCGAGAAGATGCCCAAGCTGCAGACTGCCTGCACCACGGTGATCTCCGAGGGCATGGCCGTTACGAGTGACAGCGCGGAGGTCAAGCAGGCGCGCAAGGGAATGCTCGAGCTCTTGCTCGGGAATCATCCGCTGGATTGTCCGGTTTGCGACGCAGGCGGCGAGTGCGAGCTGCAAGATATGACTTTCAGCTATGGCGCCGCCGAGTCGAAGTTCATGGAGGCGAAGAACCATCGTGACGAGCAGCAATGGTCGCCGGTGGTGTACTTCGACCGGCCGCGATGCATTCTTTGTTATCGCTGCGTACGCGTCTGTGGCGAAGGCATGGATGTGTGGGCGCTTGGCGTCCAGAATCGCGGAGTCACTTCGATCATTGCGCCTAACAAAGGCGACCATCTCGAGTGCGAAGAATGTGGGATGTGCATCGATATCTGCCCGGTAGGAGCACTGACTTCGGGCGCGTACCGCTACAAAACACGGCCGTGGGAAATGAAGCACGTCGGCACCATTTGCACACATTGTGGCGATGGCTGCAAGACAACCCTGGGTGCACGCCGCTCCCAGACGGGATTGGAGATCGTCCGCGGCGACAATCGCGACAAGAGTGGAACGAATGGCGACTTCCTTTGCATCAAGGGGCGTTACGGCTTCGATTTCGCCGGTTCGGAGGAGCGTCTAAAACAGCCGCTGATTCGCAAAAATGGACGCCTGACTCCGTCGACTTGGGAGGAGGCGTTCGAACTGGTGGGCAAGAAGTTCACCGAGATTCGCGACAAGGATGGAGGAGCTTCCATCGGCGTCATCGGCTCTACCCGTACCACAAACGAAGAAGCTTACCTGCTTTCGAAGTTCGCCCGAACTGTGCTCAAAACCAACAACATCGATCATCATCGAACGGCCGACTTCCCTGCCCTGGCGGCTGCGCTTCGCGGCAAGCCGGAAGCAACGGTCAGCATGGCGGACGTATTCACCGCGCCTGCGATTCTGCTTATCGGCAACGATCCAACCGAGCAACATCCGCTGCTTGCCTGGCAGATCCGAAACAACGTTCGCCTGCATAGAGCAAAGCTGTATGTCATAAATTCCGGACCGATCAAGCTTCGGCGTCAGGCTACGAGTTTCACGCAGATTGCGCCTCGGGCCGAAGGCAAGCTTGCTAGCTTCCTGGCCGGGGATGATGCAGCCAGCGATGCCCTGTCCGGTTCCGGAACTAATAACGATAAAGAGGCGTGGATCGGCTTGCGCGCGCAACTCCGCAGCGAACAAAACCTCGTCATTATTTTTGGATCGGAGATTCGCGGGAGAGCCATCACCAGCTTAGTGAAATTCGGCTCCAGCATTGGGGGAGCGAAATTCATCGCTCTCGCCGATTATTCCAACTCGCGCGGTGCAGCCGACATGGGTCTCTATCCGGATTTGCTGCCGGGCTATCATCCTGTCCCTATCAGCAGCAGCCCGTTCCGTGACGAATGGGGCGATATTCCGCACGATGTGGGATTGGACTTGCCGGGCATGGTTGAGGCCGCAAGAGCCAGTAAGCTAAAAGCGCTACATGTGGTCGGCTCGAATCCGATCGGAAGATTGAATATTGATCCGTTTGTTTTCTCGAAGAGCTTCGTCGTGGTGCAGGAGATGTTCCTCACGGAAACTGCGGTGATCGCCGACGTCGTACTCCCCGCAGACAATGCCTACGAGAAGTCGGGGACGATCACAAACACTTGTGGCGATGTGCAATTGCTGAAGAAAGCCGGCGACATCTCCGAACTGAAGAGCGATTTCGAAATGATGGTGCGCATCGCCGATGCCATGGGTCATGACATTCACAAACTGGTGCCATTCGGCGGCGGAGAGCGCGCCGATGTGGGATTCTCGCGAGGAGCTCAGTCCGGCGAGGCAGACCGCCATGCCGTGTGGCTGGAGATGCAGGGCTTGGAGCCGAAGCTAAGCCCGTTTGATCCCATCGCCATACTGGACGAAATTCAGCGCTTGGTCCCCGGATACGACGTGTCGCGCGCCAATCTCGTGGCAGGCAATAGCCAGCACACATCGCTGAGCAAAGCGGGACCGAGCACGCAGCAGAATCCCGAATTAATCATTCCGGCGAACGACAATCTGTTCACGTCGGGCACCCTGGGACGTTATTCTCGGGCGTTGAAGTCAGTCCTGGAAAGTCATGAAATCAAGCCCGCTGAGGTCGCGGCGGATTAGTTGTTTGATAAGAAGTGCTACGGTCGAGATTTTTTCAAATTCATCATTAAGGAACGGACGTTTTGCCGATCTGGCTCTTCATTGTTGTTTCGGTGATCAAGTCAATTATTCTTCTCTTCATCTTGCTCACTGCGGTGGCTTACAGCGTTTGGCTGGAGCGCAAGGTTGTCGGGCACATGCAGAATCGTTGGGGCCCGACGCGAGTGGGGCCATTCGGACTATTGCAGCCGGCTGCGGACGGTTTGAAGTTTTTGTTCAAGGAAGATCTGACCCCGCCGCACGTCTATAAGCCGCTTTATATAGCGGCGCCGATGATCGCGGTAGTTTTTGCATTGACCTCGATTTCAGTCATTCCCTTCGGCAACTCGGTTACGATCGGCGGTTATAGCATTCCATTTCAAGTCACCGATGTGAATACGGGGCTGCTCCTGATCCTCGGAGTTACTTCCATTGGCGTGTATGGAGTTGCTCTAGCGGGCTGGTCCTCGAACAACAAATATTCTCTTCTCGGCGGACTCCGGGCCAGCGCGCAGATGGTGAGCTATGAGATTTCGCTTGGATTATCACTAGTCGGCGTGCTGATCATGGCAGGAAGCTTCAGCCTGCGGCAAATTGTAGACGCGCAAGCGGGACATTTTTGGGGTTTCATTCCGCGCTGGAATATTTTCCACGGACAGATTATCGGATTTTTTTGTTATCTGATCGCGGCGTATGCCGAGACCAATCGGGTCCCTTTTGATTTGCCGGAGGCGGAAACCGAGCTCGTCGCCGGCTACCACACCGAATACAGCGCCATGAAGTTTGCCATGTTTTTCATGGCCGAGTACGCGAACATGATTACGGTCGCATGCCTGGCAACGCTTTTGTTTCTCGGAGGCTGGCGTGGGCCAGTGTTCGGTCCGCCTATTCTGCAGGCGATCTTGCCCGTGTTCTGGTTTTTCGTGAAGGTTTTCTGTTTCATGTTTGTGTACATATGGGTACGCGGAACTCTACCCCGCTTCCGTTACGATCAATTGATGGCATTCGGTTGGAAATTTCTATTGCCGCTGGCGATCCTCAATCTCATCGGAACCGCAGTGGCAGTGGCTTGGTGAGGAAGCGGGATTTAAGCATCAGAGACCAGTGCACGAGATTTAAGCTCTTGCCGATTTCTTGTCCGGAATTGAGAAAGATCTGAATGCTTCACCTCACATTATTTCTGGCGTTCGCGGTAGTTGCGGTTGCGGGAGCGGTCAATCTGCTGGCACAGCGGCATCCGATCAACAGCGCGCTTTCGCTGATAGCGGTCATGGCTGCGCTTGCAGGTGAATACCTGCTGCTCGGGGCGGAGTTCGTTGCCGCCATTCAGGTAATCGTCTATGCGGGCGCAATCATGGTCTTGTTCGTATTTGTAATCATGCTGCTTAATGCCGGGGTGGAGGAACGAACAAATGGCAGTCGCGTAGCCATTGTGTTTGGTATTCCTGGAATGTTGATTGGGGGCGTGCTCGTGGCCTGGGCGGTTCTGCGGTCGTCCGGCGGAGAACAAGTTGCGATCGGCGCTTTGCCGGGTCCTCCTGCCGAGATCGCGAATTTGCTATTTCATGAGTTCTTATTGCCCTTTGAAATTACCTCAATTCTGATTTTGATTGCCATCATGGGAGCCGTCGTGCTGGCCAGCAAGCCGCAAGCCGTGCAGAAAAGAAAGGAGCACTGATTGGTTCCACTCTCATATTACCTCGTGCTGAGCGGAATCCTGTTTGCCTGTGGAGTCACGGGATTTCTGATCAAGCGCAACATTATCACGATTTTCATGTCGATTGAGTTGATGCTCAACGGCGTCAATCTCTCGTTCGTCGCTTTTGCTGCGCATTGGCACGCGCTGGCTGGACAGGTGTTCGTCTTTTTTGTGATGGTGGTGGCTGCGGCCGAGTCGGCTGTCGGACTGGCTATCATCATCGCCGTTTTCCGTGCCCGTGAAACCTTGAATGCCGATCAGTTGAACCTGCTTAAGCTATGACACCGAATCTGAATCTGTGGCTGATCCCGATCCTGCCGCTAGCGGGAGCCGCCATCAATGGCTTTCTCGGGAAGAAGTCTTCGAGAACGGCGGTCAGTACGATTGCGCTGGTGTTCTCCGGGGCAGCATTCGTCTGGGCATTAATTGCGGTGGTTCGGTTCTGGCCGGGAGACGCGCCGTATCAAGAATACCTGGCGCATTGGATTCGTTCGGGCAGCTTCAGCGCCGACTTTGCGTTTTATCTCGACCGTCTTTCTGTGGTCATGGTGCTCGTCGTCACCGGAGTCGGATTTTTGATCCACATCTACTCCATCGGCTACATGTGGGAGGATCCCGGCTATTACCGCTTCTTCTCGTATCTGAACCTTTTCATGTTTTTCATGCTGACGCTGGTATTGGCCAACAATTACCTGCTGATGTTTATCGGCTGGGAAGGCGTCGGCCTCGCATCGTATCTGTTGATCGGGTTTTGGTTCACCAAGGATTCGGCGGCCTCTGCAGGCAAAAAAGCGTTCATCGTGAACCGCATCGGTGACTTTGGCTTTCTGATCGGCCTGTTCTTGATGATTGAGCATTTCGGCTCCTTGAACTTCGCTCAGGTCTTCGATCAAATCCGGCCAATGTCGGTAGAAAACGCAGGGGCAGGACTGCTCAATGCGATCGGAATTCTCCTGATGGTGGGCGCCTGCGGAAAATCGGCGCAAATTCCTCTTTATGTCTGGCTGCCGGATGCCATGGAGGGTCCGACTCCAGTTTCAGCCCTGATTCACGCTGCAACCATGGTCACCGCTGGGGTCTACATGGTGGCGCGTTCGCACGTGATCTTCGAGCGCGCGCCGATCGCCTTGATGATCGTGGCGATCATCGGTACGCTGACGGCATTTTTTGCGGCAACAATTGGCATCGTTCAGAATGACATCAAGAAAGTTCTTGCCTACTCGACAGTCTCGCAACTGGGCTACATGTTCATGGCTTGCGGGGTGGGAGCCTTCTCTGCCGGTATCTTTCACCTGATGACACATGCATTCTTTAAGGGCCTGCTGTTTCTGGCCGCGGGTTCTGTGATTCATTCTATCGGTGGCGAGCAGGATATGCGCAAAATGGGAGGCCTGCGCTCTTACATTCCCTGGACATTCCTGACGATGGGTATTGCAACGCTTGCTATTTCCGGGATCCCACCTTTCGCCGGCTTCTGGAGTAAGGACGAAATTTTGTGGAAGGCGTATGAAACGAGTCCCGTGTATTGGGCCGTAGGAGTGATTACCGCGCTCCTCACGTCTTTTTATATGTTCCGCTTGCTCTTTATGACCTTCTTTGGCGATTATCGAGGCGCTCAGGTCGATGCTCACGGGCGCGTTCAAGCTGATCATGGCCACGGGCACGGCGAACCGCATGAGAGCCCCATGGTCATGCTGGTTCCACTGATGATTCTTGCATTGCTGTCGACTGTCGGGGGTCTAGTGGGGATCGGCAACCGCTTCGAACACTTTCTGGCTCCGGTTTTCGGGTTGGAATATCCGACAGCTCTTGCACAAGGCTCCGGCAATACCGAACTTCTCCTGATGGGAGTCTCCGTTCTTTTCGCCTTCGCGGGCGCAATTCTCGCCTACATTCTGTATGTCAGCAGGCCTGACTTGCCGAAGAAAATTGCTCTGGCATCGGGGAGGCTCTACGAAGCCGTTCTGAGTAAGTACTACGTGGATGAGCTCTATCGTGCGGTTTTCGTCGAACCGCTGATCAACAGTTCCAGTCGTATTCTGTGGCAAGGGGTAGACCGGAAAGTGATCGATGACACAGTGAATGATGCGGCCGACGGAGCGCGCTACCTTTCCGACGAAGTACGCCACATGCAATCCGGCAATCTGCGCTCCTACGCCGGATGGATCGCCGCCGGAGCGGCAGTTTTAATCGCATACATGATCTGGGTAGGGGTGGCTCGATGAACGGCGACAGTCTCAGCCCGTACATCCTGACACTAGTCACGTTTGTGCCGCTCGCCGGGTCCCTCTTGCTTATTTTCCTGCCACGCCGAGATCGCGATATCCGGATTTTTTCGCTGGTTGTTTCATTGCTGACGTTCGTCTTATCGCTTCACCTTCCGGTTTATTTCCATCGTGAATACTCGGCCTTCCATTACGAGATCGACAAGGCATGGATTTCCAGCCCCAACATTCATTACCACATGGGGATCGACGGGATTTCACTATGGCTGGTCGTTCTGACCACTTTCCTCAGCCCGTTATGCGTGCTCATCTCGTGGAAATCCGTGCACGATCGGGTCAAGGAATTTTTCATTATTCTGCTGATTCTTGAGACCTCGCTGATTGGTGTTTTTGTTTCGCTCGATCTTTTCCTGTTTTACTTCTTTTGGGAAGCCACGCTGATCCCGATGGCTTTACTGATCGGAATGTTTGGGCACGAGCGCAAGGTTTACGCTGCTGTGAAGTTTTTCATGTACACGATGATCGCGTCAGTGTTCATGCTGGCTGCGATCTTGTGGCTCTATGCTCACACTGGCAGCTTCGATTTCGTGGAAATACAGCGAGAGATTCGCGCAAATGGCGTTCCGAATTTTCTCGCCGCAGCGCAGTGGCTCTTTCTGGGATTTTTCATCGCATTCGCGGTCAAGGTTCCGCTTTTCCCGTTTCACACGTGGCTGCCCGACGCACACGTGGAAGCACCGACCGCAGGCTCCGTGCTGCTGGCTGGCGTTCTGCTGAAAATGGGAACCTACGGCATGCTGCGCTTCAACCTTGGCCTCTTCCCAGAGTTATCGCGCCGCAACGCACCCTGGATCATCGGCCTCGCACTGATCGGCATCATTTATGGCGCATTGGTGGCGATGGTGCAGCCTAATCTGAAGAAGCTGATCGCTTATTCTTCGGTGAGCCATCTTGGATTTGTGGTCCTGGGCATTTTTAGCTTCACGCAGGCCGGATTGAATGGCGCGATGTTTGTGATGCTCGCTCACGGAGTCTCAACCGGCGCTCTGTTTATGCTGGCCGGTGTTCTGCATGAGCGGC
>JASHPL010000121.1 GCA_030038125.1 Candidatus Sulfotelmatobacter sp. | reverse complement strand
ACCCACGCACCGCTTCTTCGTTGCGACACTCTTCCAGCCGCAACTATCGTCCACCGAGAAGAAGCCTCACCCGCTGATTCTGGCCTTTGTGCAGGCGGCTTTGGACTGGAGCAAGAAGAAGCTCGACGACAGCGTGCTCGAGTAGATCCCGTGGAGCACACATCGCCCGCGTCTGGATGATTCTCAACGCAATTCTCGGAGGGTTGAGAACTTAGCGCTTCGCCTTCTTTTCCGGCTTGTTCGGGTCGTAGCCGGAGTTGGGGTTGAACATGGCCTGGTCCAGCGGCTGGTTAATCGTCGCCGCAAACACAAACCGCTGGCGCGACATATCTCCGTTAAAGAGTCGCGTGACGTTAAAGGGGACCATGACGCCGGAGACCGGGCGGTAGTTGTCGTAGATCTCTTCTTCCAGATTCTTCTGCCGGTCCACGGGGTCGCGCCATTCGAACGCCTTCCTGATGGGCAAGTGACTGCTGGCATCGAAAGCGAGCGTCACGCTTTCGTTTTTGGCATTGATCAGCGTCACCTGCTCGGCGGGATGCTGCGCCGCGATAACATTTCCTTCGTACAGGAAGATGACGCCCGGATCATTTAACCAGGTGCGAAGCACGACATCGAGCGCGTAATGGCGTTGCCGCAGATAGTCAGTCAGATCCTTCTGCTCCACAGGACGAGGTCCCTTATAAGTGATCTCATAACCTTTATCGCCGACAAAGACGCGGGCAATATCGCGTTCTTTCGTGTATTCCACGCGCTCCTTGTCAGGGAATTCGTAGAAACTCCAGAAAAGATCGCCGCCGGTGCTTTGGCCGTGGTGGAAACCCCAGCCGCGCCCTTGTTCCTCAACGTCGTGAAGTGTGAGGTACGCATCGCCCCCGAGCGCAGCAACACCTTGATTGACAATCTGGCGCGCCTTGCGCGCGTCCGCGTCCATACCGCCCATCGAGCCAGATCCAGCGGAAGCCTGGTTTGCCGAGGACGGTCCCACGGCACTGGCAGCGGACTGCACCCCATTCGCCGAAGCGCCTTGCGGCTGCTGGGACGCATCTGCCCAGAGCGGGCACACAAAGAGCAGGATAAGCAATAACTTCATTTCACCTTTGGGAGTGATGGCGCGCAATCAGAATTGTAGCGTCTTTCGCGGCGTTTCTGCTGCATCCCTTTTCATTGCTTGGATGCAGAAAGGCTACAATGCGGTCCTGCGGAACGCATTTTTCTTCCGAGACAGCCGGCGCCACATTTTCGAACGGGCCTTTTTTATCCCACCAGAACAGCGCCGCCATTCACGTTGAAGATTTCTCCAGTAATGAATCCGGCATACTCGGTGCACAAGAACAGCACAGGCGCGGCAATCTCTTCCGGCTTACCCACGCGTCCCAGGGGAATCGTGCGCCGGATGGCATCGCCGGTCTTCGGATCCTCTAGCGCTGCGGCGCTCATATCCGTGTCGACCCATCCTGGCGCGACGCAGTTCACATAAATGCCGGCGGGCGCGAGTTCGCTCGCCAGACTTTTCGCCAGGCTGATGAGCGCGCCCTTGGTCGCGGAATAATCGCTGTGAAAAGCCTCGCCGCGTTGTCCGCTGGTTGAACTGATGAGCACGATGTGCCCTCCCACGCCATTTTTGCTCGGTTGTGCCTTCATCTGTGCCACTGTGTGTTTGACCAATCCGAAAACGGCATCCAGATTGATCGACACGGTCGAGCGCCATTGCTCGTCCGTCATGCGCTCAATGGCAACATCGTCGGGCGGCCAGACGCCATGATTGGCCACGAGAATGTCGAGTCTTCCGCAGCGTTTGACCGTTTCGGCCACAAGCAATCTGGCAGCTTCGGGGTGATCGAGATTGCATTGAACCGGCGCAGCCCCGCATTCCTTGCTCAATGCTCGAGCCTGATCCGCAGCGCTGCGATAGCTGAAAACCACTTTAGCTCCGGCTGCGGCAAACATGCGCACGGTGGCCGCGCCGATGCCGCGAGAACCGCCCGAGATCAGAGCCACTTTGCCGGAGAGTGAAAGTGCGATGGACATAGCAGAGTAGGCTATCGCATTCGTTGATTTCGCGACAGCCCGGCGGGCAGCGTAGACGAAGCGGTCAACCACGAAGTACATGAAGCCTCATGAAGGTAGCTTGCCTGTGGGCCGTTATCTGTCCTTGATTTCCTGAGTGGCGTGAGCCGGTTAGAATTGCCAGAGGCAGCCACACTTAGGAAGAACAATTTGATGCCTTGCAAAGCCTCCAAATCTCAATCCTGGGGCAAAGTCCAACGCGCGCGGTATCCGAGCCTCCGAGAGGGGGTTCCCGGGTCGTTACCGGTAACTAACGGGCTTATCAGGCTTTTACTTGAGTGACTTTCCGTGATATAACCGCCCGTAAGTACAATTGCGGGTCTTGGCCCGCCAGGAGCTTGGTTTGACATGTTGAGCTCATTCACAGACGGAACAGGATCAGACCAGCACACAGGAGGCCCCGTGGCTGAAGAAGCGCGGACGGGAAAAAGGTTTCCGCTGCATTTACCAATTAAGATTCATAAAGAAGCAGGCGGTGACGCCAAAGGCGTGACCGGGAATCTCAGTGCCGCGGGCGTTTACATTCGCGCCGACGCCTCGCTGGAGGTCGGCACGCCGGTGGAATTTGAAATCACGTTGCCGCCGGAAATGACGGGTGGTCCGGAAAATGTGACCCTGCAATGCAAAGGCCGCGTGGTACGCACGGACGAAACCGAAGCTGGCGGAGAAGGCCGGGGCGTCGCATGCGTGATCGACTCATACGAGTTCCAACGGAACTCATAACTTTCTTGGAATTGGATCTTTTGGGGAGCGTTGACCATGCTCAAACTGATTCTGGCCGATAACCAGGCGATCTTCCGGGCAGGCATCGCCAAGGTGCTTGCCGTTGAAGACGAAATGCGCATCGTGGCCCAGGCGCAGACACCCGAACAGATGTTTATGGCCATCGACAAATTCCGCGCTGCGGTGCTGGTCGTGGCGGCGGGATTCCACAACGATTTTGCCGCCATCATCCAGGCTGCGAACAAAGCCAAGACTCGCGTGATCGTGCTGGCCGACACCGGCGAGAGTGCGCAGCGCCATATGTCGAGCGGCGCCCACGGCGTGGTCTATCGCAACGTGACCAGTTCTGCGTTGGTGGACTGCGTCCGCAAAGTCGCGCGCGGCGAAACCTGGGTGCAAGATGTTGCCGTGCCGAGCGAGCTGACTGAAAACGATATGGTTGGTTTGCGGGTGCGCGATCGGCTGACGGCCAAAGAACTGCGCATCGTGGCGCTCATCGTTCAGGGATACAAGAATAAAGAAATCGCCACGCAGCTGGGAACAACCGAGCAAGTGATCAAGAATTATCTACGCAACGTCTACGACAAGATCGGTGTTTCGGACCGGCTGGAACTGGCCCTGTTTACCATCCATCACCGGATTCTGAACGAGGCCGCCGCGGCAACTGCGGCAGGGACTCCGGCCCCGCAATCGCCAGCAGGAGTGGCCACGCCGTAGGGTAATTTCGCAGTTGAACTCGAGGCCGCCTGCGGGCGGCCTTTTTGTTCATAACCAATGAACCGCAGAGGACGCAGAGCAAGAGGAGAATAAGAAGTCATGAACCCGGTAGTGATGAAAATGCGGCAGCGAGCGCTTTAACCAACTTGTCTCAGCGTCTTTGCGCCCCCGGCGGTTTTGATTCTTCTTTCAGAATCACTCGGAACTCGAGGTGCATCTATCGCCCATGGAATTTCGACAGCTTGGCAAATCAGGATTGAAAGTGCCCGTCCTGAGTTTCGGCACGGGAACGTTTGGCGGCGGCAACGAATTCTTCGCGGCTTGGGGAGCAACCGAAGTCGAGGAGGCGCGCCGCCTGGTCGAAATCTGTCTCGAAGCCGGAGTCAATCTGTTCGATACGGCGGACATCTATTCCGATGGGCTCTCCGAAACGATTCTTGGCAAAGCGATCGAAGGCCGACGCGATCAGGTCTTGATCTCGACCAAAGCGACGTTTCGCACGAGCGCGGGCAAAGATCCCAACGATGTCGGATCGTCGCGCTATCATCTGATCCGAGCCTGCGAAGCCAGCCTGCGTCGCCTGGGAACCGACTACATCGACATCTACCATCTGCACGGCTTCGACGCGCTGACTCCGATCGATGAGGTACTGAGCACGCTGAACAATCTGGTCGCCAGCGGGAAGGTGCGATACATCGGCTGCTCAAATTTCTCCGGCTGGCATTTGATGAAGTCACTTGACATCGCCGACCGCTACGGCTGGCCACGCTACGCCGGCCATCAGGTTTACTACTCGCTGATTGGCCGCGAGTACGAGTGGGAGCTGATGCCGGTCGGTGCGGATCAAGGCGTCGGCGCCTTGATCTGGAGTCCACTGGGCTGGGGACGCCTCACCGGCAACGTACGCCGTGGTCAGCCGTTGCCCAAAGTAAGCCGTCTACACAAAACCGGCGATATGGGCCCGCAGGTTTCGGAAGAGTATCTCCATCGAGTGGTCGACGCGCTAGATCAAGTGGCGAAGGAAAGCGGCAAGAGCGTCCCGCAAGTGGCGCTGAACTGGCTGCTGCAACGGCCAACGGTAGCGACCGTCATCATGGGGGCGAGAAACGAGCAGCAGTTGAGACAGAATCTCGGCGCGGCGGGATGGAACTTACACGCGGATCAGATCGCCAAGCTGGATCGCGCCAGCGACGTGACTCCGATTTATCCGTATTGGCACCAGCGCCAATTCACGGAACGGAATCCCGCGGCTGCAGCGCCGGGGCCTTCGACAAAATGCGAGGGTTAGCCGGGCTTAGCTTGACAGACCGCGATGCAGACGTATCTGCTCGCGAATCGCTCGGGCGTCGCGCTGCAAATCGCGCGCGAGAGCAAGACACGCCTCCTGCCTCGCTATGTCGTGCTGCCCCGACGCGAGACAGGTCAGACGTTGGATCTCTTTGTCGATCGATTCCAACCGCGCCTGCAGCGCGGCAATAATGGGCTCATCGTCCGATTCCGGATTCGCCGCCGCGCGCCCAAGTTGCGCCCGCAGCCGCTCGATTGCCTGCCGCAAAGCTTCTCCGGCGCGGCTGGAAAAATCCCGTGGCCACGCGGATTGCTCACTCAGAACCTCATCAAGATACATGCCTCACCCAATCTTTTGCTCGGCGGCTGCTCTTTGCTCCGCTGACCGTTCGCAGGGAAGGGCGAGGGCGTCCGTCGCTACACAAGTTTCTCTCCCACCGATTTCGCCTGCGTGAACAAATAGAGGTAATCCGGTCCGCCGGATTTCGAATCGGTCCCTGACATGTTGAACCCGCCAAAAGGATGCGCACCAACCATCGCTCCCGTGCACTTGCGGTTGATGTACAGATTGCCGACGTGGAACTCAGCGATAGCGCGATCGATCTTGTCGCGGGAGTTCGTGTATACCGCGCCGGTCAAACCGAATTCCGTGTCATTGGCGATCTGGAGGGCATGATCGAATCCGCGCGCCTTGATCACCACCAATACCGGCCCGAAAATCTCTTCCTGCTCCAGCCTGGACTTGGGCTGAATGTCGGCGATCACAGTTGGCTGAATGAAATATCCTTCGCCGAGCTCGGCGATGCGTTCGCCCCCGGTGATCAGCCGTCCATCTTTCTTGCCGGATTCGATGTAGCCGAGAATCGTCTTCATCGCGCCTTCGTTGATCACCGCGGCCATGGGCGCATTCTCGGCGGGATCGCCGACTTTGATCTTCTCCACGCGCGCCTTGAGTTGTTCGAGGAGTTTGTCGTAAATCCGCTCATCGATAATTGCGCGTGAGCATGCGGAACACTTCTGACCTTGAAATCCAAACGCCGCTTGCGCCACTCCTTCGACCGCTGCGTCAATGTCTGCATCGGCGTCGACGATAATCGCGTCCTTGCCGCCCATCTCCAGAATGGTGCGCTTGATCCAGATCTGTCCCGGAGCCTGGTGGGCGGCGGTTTTATTGATATGCAGTCCAACTTCGCGCGAGCCCGTGAAGGCGACGTAGCGCGTCTTGGGATGGGCGACGACGGCATCGCCAAAACTCGCTCCCGCGCCCGGACAGAAATTGACCACGCCCTCGGGCATGCCGACTTCTTCGAGCAGTTCGACGAACTTCGCGGCAATCGTGGGCGAATCGCTCGACGGCTTCAAAATGACGGTGTTTCCACTGACGATCGAAGCCAGCGTCATCCCGGCCATGATCGCGCAGGGAAAGTTCCACGGCGGAATCACCGCTCCCACGCCCAGGGGAATGTAGAGCAGCGAATCGCGCTCGCCCGGCAACTGGATGGGCGTCTGGGTCTTCGCCAAGCGCAGTGCCTCGCGCGCGTAGAACTCGCAGAAATCGAGGGTCTCGGAAATATCGGCGTCGGCCTCGGCCCAGTTCTTCGAAACTTCAAACACCAGCCACGCCATGAATTCCATCTTTCGCTGGCGCAACAGATCTCCGAGTCGAAACAGCAGACTCGCGCGCTCTTCCACAGACGTTCGGCTCCAGCTCTCGAATGCTTTCAGCGCCGCATTCATCGCCGGTTCTACCTGATCTTTGCCCGCCTTCTGGTGAATGCCAACGATTTCCGACGGTTTCGCCGGATTCAGCGACTTGATCTTGTCAGGGGTCTTGACGCGCTTGCCGCCAATGATGAGGTCATACTCGCGGGCAAGCTGGCTGCGCACCTTCGCGATGGCGGAGCGCATGCGGCGGGCATTTTCTTCGTTGCGAAAATCAAAAAATGGCTCAGTCGTGAACGGGCCACTATGCAGTCCGGAGCGTGGCCGAACGGGCGCTTCTAACGTTGCCATGGGAGTATTCCTTTCGAAATGAATCGAAGAGATTGATATGAGCTTAGATTAGTTTACACCGCGTGACGGTGCGGGGATGGAGCGGCGCTGCACAGCCAGTGGTTACGCCGGCTGGGCTGCTTCCATTTCTGCAACCGCCGCGTCCAGATGTTTGAGGGTTTCCTCGACCGTGAGCGAGTACATTTCCCGCCCGACGCCTTCGCCGGACTCCAAAGCAGTTTTCAGATAATGACCCGCGACCTCCACTGCCAGCGAATCGGTAATCAGCTTGCCGGTTCGCTTTTTATATTCGACCCACGCCGGGTGCGGCAGCGCGACCCAGACTGTCTTGCCGTTTACCAGGAACTTGAAATCGACCGCATCGGCGTGACGGGTCGCAATGGCAACAATCATGGCCTGATAGACACAATGAACTGGCTTCCTGGTCCATCGGTCCGTCACTGTGAAATTCTCGAACATGAGTGAAACTATAGCGGAGAGCTTGCGGGCTGAGCAAACCGTGCTGCTTCGGTCCGAGGTAATTCAATCACAAGTTTTAAGGCCTCCGGGAGAAGCGCTCGCTTGATTTCTGAGTTTTCCTCTTTCTTCCACAGGGAAGTCCCATCGTCCACACTTTTTTCACAGGCGACCGGATTTTTTGTATTGCGGGACGCTGCAATCTAGCTGAGAGTGTGTGCAGCGAAAACGTGAGAGTTCCTGATCGTACTGAGTGATCGCGGAAGAGCTGGCGGCAGCCGGTGATTCTCGAGGGTGAATCACTGGGGGATTTCCAGAAAACGCGCAGTGCGCGAACTGGTTGCCCGGGCGTTGCGGCCTCCTCCCCTTCTTGCTCTTTGTAGCGGGACAGGGCCGCTGGCCTCCGCGGCGGTTGCGTTCGTGATCGTGTGATCGGGAGCGCGATTGGCTTTGGCAAACGTGGCGTTTGTGCCACTGCGGCGCGAACACTGTCGGGCCGAAGCGATTGCTCCACCGCCCCAGCGGTGACCAAAGGCGAGCAGGAACCCACGTAACGATGCGGCTCAAGTGGCTGGCTTGAGCCGCATTCGATTTTTTGGGGAAAATAGAATCCAATTTTTCGCGCACGAATAGTCTTAGAAACTGGAACTGCAAGAGCTACAAGAGACGAAGCGGAGCAGAGAGATGCATTCACATGCCGCAGCTGACACAACTTTGTTGGACTGCGGTATGGTTAAGCTATGGCTGATGCTACGGTAAGCTGCCTGTTCTGCCGCATCATTCGCGGCGAGGTTCCCGCCAGGAAAATTCGCGAGGACGAGCACGTCTTCGCTTTCGAAGACATCAATCCACAGGCGCCTACGCACGTGCTGGTGGTTCCGAAGAAACACGTCGCGGGATTGAAAGAAGCGCAGTCTGAGGATGCGGAACTGATCGGGCGCTGCCAACTGGCCGCGGCGGAGATCGCGCGGGAGCGGAAGATCGAGCACGGATATCGAACGGTTCTAAACGTCGGCCCGGGCGCGGGGCAATCGGTGTTTCATCTGCACGTACACCTGCTGGGAGGACGGCACCTGAGCTGGCCGCCGGGATAGCAAACCAACTCTGAAGCGGCGATCAGTTCTATTGCAGATGTTTGCCCACTAACAAAGCAAGTGTCGCGAGCGCTACGCTCGGCCCCTATTGCACAGCCGGACCGGCGTCTTCTGCGGCGCCGTGGCGGCGCAGAAGTTGCGGCAGATTCTGTGAGAACGCCGAGCGCGGCAGCACCATGTCGCAGCCCACTTCGTGAGCTCTCTGCTTCAGATCTCCCTGGACGTGCGAAAGGAATCCGATGATGGAGGTTCCTTTTTTCAGTTTGCTCTTCAACTTGGGGATAAGCGAGAGCGGCTTGGCATTGGCGTTGTTCAAATCGAAAATGATCAGGGATGGCTTTTCTTCGCCATTCTGCTGCATGCGCTCCAGCAGGTCTTTATCATTCTTGACAAATTCGACCTTGACGTTGAGCTTGCGAGCAGTTTCCTGAATCTTGGCGAGGAAGAAAAGGTCCTCGATAAAAGCGAAGATACGCGAGTTGCCGTTTTCGCTGCTGGTGGGTAAAGGTTCGGGTTCCACGGGCGCGAAGTGCGGGGCGAATCCGGGACGCGGTCGCCCACCCTTTTGGCCGTTGTTGTTTCCCGCAAGCGCAGCGCGGTAGCTGTGATCCATGGGGGCGGTATAAATGCCGTCCTGGTTCTGGCGATGCGGTCCTTGGCCCTGGCGTTGATTGCGGGGACGGCGTCCACGGCGCCGTCTGCCTCTCCCTCCTCCACTGGAGGGTCGTCCTGGTCCTGCGTTCATATTCCTCTCATGGTTTCTACAATATCTACAAAATCCTGCAATTGGCGAAAGCCCGCATTTAGGCGATCCAATTCTTTTAGACGCGCGCTATGCTAGTGCACGCGCCGCATGCCATGCGAGAGTGCAGGTTGCGGCTGGACACACCGTGAAACGAACCCCAACTGCTGAACGAAGCTATTACTCGATATCTCTTTTCTTAGTAACCGGGCTTCCGTAATTCGGATCCGCGTACGCCACCTCGGAGCGGGTGGCGCGGAAGGCCTGCGCGGGAACGAGGCCCAAACGATGACCCCACTATGTTACCCGCTCCGGTCTGCCGATGCAAGGGCCCAAAGTAACCGCTTTTGCACAGGAGGACATGACTTGATGGGTGCGTTGTCTTCCTTAGGTTTACCTGGAAGGGGCATGAAAGTAGACCAAGGACTCATGCCTCCATGTACCTTATCACACCGACCAACTACATTGCCGAGGAGACTTCGCGGGCCCACTGCTGGGCACGCCAGTAATAGCCAGCAACCTCCTCCGATTGCAGATGCAGGCTTGTACTCAACTGTTCGGCCGCTTCCCACTCGCCGCTCTCGTAGGCAAGCATTAACTGAAACACTTGACGCAGCAGGCTGGGGTTGCCCAGCAGAGCCGCTTTGGTCTCGTGATCCAAAGGAACGCGTTCCAGAACGTCCGCCATCGGCACTTCGAGCATGGCATCGATTAAAGAGAGAAGGCCGAGCAAGAATAAGTCAGATTCCCCGTGGTGGACCAAGGGTTGCAACAATTCGCCAAACCGCGCGCGAACCAGA
This sequence comes from Candidatus Sulfotelmatobacter sp., assembly GCA_030038125.1. Lineage (GTDB taxonomy): Bacteria > Acidobacteriota > Terriglobia > Terriglobales > Acidobacteriaceae > Sulfotelmatobacter. Next base: position 5,996 of record JASHPL010000121.1, on the reverse strand, counting down.
GCAGAGAGGACGAGGTCAGTGGTTTTGTCCTGTCCGGCGCCGACGGCGGCGACCAGCCGGACCCAGCGCCGAACTTCGCGCTCTCCCAGCAGCGACAGGGCGTGCCGCACGGAATGGATTTCGGTTTTCAGACCGAACAGCGGAGAGTTCAAATATCGCAGAAGGCGATAACAGACGGAAGTTTCAGCTTTAATCAATTGTTCCAGCGCGGGCACATCCAACTCCGTCCGGCAGACTTCCTGCAACATACGCAGATATTGCAGGCGGTTGCCGGGCAGGTCGTGGGTGGTGAGCTTTTCCGGCCGGCGGAAAAAGAATCCCTGGAAATATACGAACCCCTGATCGCGGGCACGCATGAACTCGGCCGAGGTTTCGATTTTTTCCGCCAGCATGCGATGACGCCACGGACCATAGCGCTTAACCATGGCGTCGCGCTGCGCTTCGGTGGTCAATTGCATGTCGACTTTAATGATGTCGGCGATTTCGGTGAGCGGCTCGCGGGGATCGTCGGAAACGAAATCATCGAGCGCGATCAGATACCCGCCTTCTTTCAACGTTTGACAAGCGGTCGTTACGTTGGGATCGGCAGGAACGGTTTCAAGCACCTCGACGACGGTAGAGGCAGAGGGAAGCAAGGTAACCAGTCCTTTAATTAACGTATCGCGGGTGCAATTCACGAAAGCGCGGTGGCCGTCACAGAGGACGTCGAGGCCCATCAGCAGGGAGCGATCCAGGGTGGCCCGCGAGGCCTCGTCGGAATCCCCGGTGAACGTGTTTTCGAGGCCGTCGCGAAACAGCAATTCGTAGCCAAAAACTTTCTTCTCGCGATCTAAGATTGGCTGGCGCGCCACATAGCGCAGCGGCTTGATGGATTGCGATGGTTCGACCGCCGGCGCGTTCGACAGATTGCTCACATCTCTGTCTATCGGCGGGAACACAAAAAACTTCGCACCCGATTTGGATGTTCAGAAGAGCTAAGGAACTTCAGATTCAATATGGCTCTTCGACCCCTTCTGGGCTCGCTCGTTCTCTCCTCCACAGTCTCGGCGGGCGGTGCCCTCGGAAAACATTTGTCCGACGGCTTGTACTATATTTGACCCATATATTTCTGAAGGATGGACTATGAATCGATCGATCGTGCTGGCGTTGGCGGTTTTATTCGCAATGAACCTCCCCGCCTTTGCAGGACTGCCAAACAATAAGTCCGAATACGTTGGCGGAACGGAAAATGACATTGGACCGGGCAGCCAGGGTTTTTGCTCTACCGGAAACGAAAGAGAGTTCGTATTCGAATATCCGCAAGGACAGCTTGTCATCCCTTACGATCAAATTAACGACTTGGAGTACGGAATGGAAGCGGCGCGGCGACTATCGTTCTCGACCGCGGCGAATCCGTTTCGACTTTTCACGAAAAAGAAGAAGCACTTTCTGACCATCGGCTGGAAGGATGAACATGGTCAGCAACACGCCGCGGTTTTCGAACTGGGCAAGGACGTGATCCGCACCACGATTGTGACCCTGGAGGCAAGGACGGGAAAGAAAGTCGACTATCAGGACGACCGGGCCCGGAAGAGCGGCCTGGGCGGAGTATAGATTTGGCGCGGAATTGCGCCGTGTAGAATTCCCTTTCCGGAACAATCCATCTCAGCAAAGCGCATTTCCGCTTGTCGAGCCAGAACCCACAGAGTATCGTTCCCTGTTCTTTTCGTTCTATCTCTATCAAGCAGGAGTTCCAACCATGTTGTGCAGGAGAGTGGTGGCCATCCTGGTTTGCAGTGCAGTGCTTGCCTATGCCGACGGGAACACATTTACAAGGGTGCGCTATAACGGCGGGTCGGTCGCGTCGAAGGTCGATCCAAAAGATTGGAACAACAAGTTAACGGTAACGCCCGACGCGATCACATTTGAAACCAAAGACAATGTGAAGGTAGTGATACCTCCGAAGTCGGTTACTTCTCTGAGTTACGGCCAGGAAGCGCACCGGCGCGTGGGAACGATGGTGGCGCTCGCCATACTTGTAGCGCCGGTTGCGTTGTTTGGTTTGCTTCATAAGACACGTCTGCATTACATCGGCATTCAATACACCACGCCGGATGGGAAAAACGCAGGCATTCTCCTGCAAGGCGATAAGGACAACTATCGAGCGATTCTGGTAGCACTGCAGGGGGTGAGCGGCGCTCCGGTGGCAGTAAGCGAAAAAGATAGAGATTTCGTGCCGGTGAGCGTTACAACCACTCTGAGCAAAGAGAGCGAGCCTGAGGGAAAAGAGGCGAGCGCGGCCGGCCCGGCTTCTCAACCCACAAGCGCGCCCGAAGGGGCTACGGGGACGGTCAATGTGACCACCGTTCCTTCTGGAGCTGACGTCTACGCCGATGAGCAGTTCTACGGGAATGCGCCTGCGACTCTGAAACTGAAACCCGGGAAGCACGCAATCGTCGTGAAGATGGCTGGCTGCAATGATTGGTCCAGGGAAATATCCTCCGATGCAGGCTCCGAGGCGAATCTGACAGCCAATTTGGAAAAGAAGCAATAGCTACACGTCATCGTTAAGGTCGCGGCATACCTTGAAGGCGCACGTTATGGCTATTTGTCAGCGGTTACAATCCCGGTAGTGTCGATTTCCTTCCACATTGAAAAGAGCGGCGGCAAAGGCCGCCTGGGGCGGTTGATCACGCCGCATACGGAGATCGAGACGCCGGTGTTCATGCCGGTGGGAACGGTCGCAACAGTAAAGGGCATTCCGCAAGACACGCTGGAGGAACTGGGCGCGCAAATCATTCTGGGCAACACCTATCACCTGTATTTGCGGCCAGGAGTCGAAACGGTGCGGCGCATGGGAGGGCTGCATCGGTTCATGTCGTGGCCGCGAGCGATCCTGACCGATTCCGGCGGGTTTCAGGTTTTCAGCCTGAGTGAGCTCAGGAAGATCAGCGAAGAGGGCGTGAGGTTTCGGTCGCATCTCGACGGCTCGTCGCACTTTTTCAGTCCGGAGAGCGCGATGGAGGCGCAGATCGGGCTGGGCGCCGACATTGTCATGGCCTTTGATGAGTGTACGGAGTATCCGGCGGAGCGCGGACGCATGCGGGAATCGATGGAAATGACGGCCCGCTGGGCCCAGCGCAGCAAGAAGTATTTTAAGGAGCATAAGCACGAAGTCCCGTGGACCTGCGGTGCTCGTGTAGAAACGGACGTACCCGGCTGGAGTCTGACCGAGGGCTCCGGGCTTCGCCTCTCGGGGCAGACGAGGGTGTCCGCCCCTACCCATTCCGGGCAGACGCAGGCTCTATTTGGCATTGTCCAAGGCGGGATGGATCGCGACCTCAGAAAAGAATCGGCGGAGCGGACGGTCGAGATAGGATTTCCCGGGTACGCGATCGGCGGCCTCAGCGTCGGCGAACCGCGCCAACTGACGCGCGAGATTGTGGAGTTCACGCTTGAGCATCTACCGGCGGACAAGCCGCGATACCTGATGGGCGTCGGAACTCCCGACGAGATCGTGGAGTACGCGATGCTGGGCGTGGACATGATGGATTGCGTGCTGCCCACGCGAGCGGCGCGGCACGGATTGCTGTTTACGTCGGAGGGGAAGGTCTCCATCAAGCAGGCGCGCTATGCGCAGGACGAGGCTGCGCTCGATTCCACCTGCTCGTGCCGCGTTTGCCGTCGCTACTCGCGGGCGTATTTACGCCATCTTTATGCATCTAACGAGGTGTTAGCCCAAGTTTTGAACACGATCCACAACCTGAGCTTCTACCTTGACACTATGCGAAGGGTGCGGCATTCTATTGAACTTGGGGAGAGTCCGTTATTATCTCTGTAGCGTCTGGTCTCGACCGAGACCCTGAAGGTCAGGAAGACCCCGATGGGAAATCTCCCCGGTTCAGTCCTGAAGTGGAAGGAACCCGGCCAAAGTCGATCCAAACCCCGTGGTGAAATAACAACTGCGCGGCGCTAGCAGGGCGTGGGGGAGTTTGCGCGAACACATCCGGTTCCAGACCTAGAAAGCATGCACCTGTTCGCGGTTCAGACCAGTAGCGGCGGCAGTATGGGATGGCTCGGGCTTGCGCCGATCATCTTTATCTTTGCCATTTTTTATCTGCTGCTGATCCTGCCGCAGCAGCGCCGCCAGAAAAAGTGGCAAGCCATGCTCGACAAGCTCAAGACCGGAGATCGGGTCACGACTAGCGGTGGGCTTCGTGGAACCATTATCGCGTTGAAAGACGACGCGATTCATCTGCGCGTCCCCCCGGATAATTTGCGGGTGGAAGTGACGAAAGCTTCCGTTATGTCGGTGACGACAACGGATGAGGAAGTGAAAACCAAATAGGGATCAGGACCAGGGGTTGGGGGATGAGCAAGCCCCGATGAATGACCCCTCATCCCGAGCGGCTGAATTTTTATGACTAAGAATCTTGGTTGGAAAGTCGTTGCCATCATCGGCGTGCTGCTGATTTTCCTGTTCGGAATTTTTGGAATTCCTAGCGGCTTTTCTGGGCCTGCATTGGCCAAGGCGGTCACCGACCACGTCAGCCTCGGTCTTGACCTGAAGGGTGGAACGCACCTCATTCTTCAGGTGCAGGTCAACGATGCTGTGAATGTCGACGCCCAGAACGCCATTGAGGTTCTGAAGCAGCAGCTGCGTAGCCATAAGATCGACTATAGCGACATTACCCAGCCCGATCAGCAGAACAGTCCCGATCACATTGTGATCAAAGGCGTAGCCGCCGGCGCACGCACCGATCTGCTCAGCATCATGCAAGACCACCTGCCTGAATACGACATTACCGGGGGTCCCGACAATAGCTGGAACGTCTCGATGAAACCGCAGCTGCTTGCGGATCTGAAGAACAAAGCGGTAACGCAGGCGATCGAGACGATCCGCAATCGCATCGACCAGCTAGGGGTCACGGAACCGACCATTCAGGAACATGGGTTGGGCGATTATCAGATTCTCGTGCAACTGCCGGGAGTTGATGATCCGCAGCGCGTGAAAGACATCATGCAGTCCACCGCCATGCTGGAGATTAAGCAGGAACTCGGTGGGCCGTATCCGAGCCAGCAAGCAGCGCTGCAGGCGCAGCCTACGCCGGGGGTTTTACCGCCGGACGCCATGTTACTTCCCGGCCACGGAGCGCCGAATTCCGGCGAGGAGCAAGCCTGGTATCTCGTCTCACGCGTGTCAGCGGTCAGCGGCAAGGATTTGCGCGACGCGCAGCCCAGCCAGGATCAGAACGGCCAGCCCAGCGTAAGCTTCACGCTTACCGGTGAAGGCGGACAGCGGTTTTACAATTTCACCTCCGCACACGTAGGCGAGAGTCTGGCGGTTGTGCTTGACAACAAAGTGCAGGAAGTCGCGAATATCAAGGAACCCATTCGCGATCGCGGCGAAATCTCGGGCGGCAGCATGAGCGAGCAGCAGGCCAAGGATCTAGCCATGATTCTCCGCTCCGGCGCACTGCCAGCGGGGATCAAATATCTGGAAGAGCGGACCGTGGGGCCATCGCTAGGGACCGATTCGATTCGGGCGGGAGTGCGCGCCTCAGTGGTCGGAATGGCCGCCGTACTGATCTTCATGCTGATCTACTATCGCGGCGCGGGCATCAATGCCGACGTAGCGCTGATTCTGAACCTCATCATCCTGCTGGGATTCATGGGCTACTTTGGAGCAGTATTGACGCTGCCCGGGATTGCGGGTGTGATCCTTACCGTCGGTATGGGCGTCGACTCGAATGTGCTGATTTTTGAACGCATTCGGGAAGAATTGCGTAACGGGAAGACGCCGCCCTCGGCGGTGGATCAGGGTTTCGCGCACGCCTGGATCACGATCGTTGATACGCACGTGACCACTATCGTTTCCGCGGCGATTCTGTTTATGTTCGGCACCGGACCGGTCAAAGGGTTTGCGGTTACGCTGACCTTCGGCCTGCTGGCGAATTTGTTCACGGCCGTCTTCGTTTCGCGCGTGATTTTTGATTGGGTGTTGAGCCATAAACAGC
>JASHPL010000002.1 GCA_030038125.1 Candidatus Sulfotelmatobacter sp. | reverse complement strand
CGGACAACCTGCGCGAACGCGTTTATTACCATCCGACAAGCGAAGGAGTTGAGAAGCGTATCCGCGAAAGGATAGAGGAAATCAGGAAGCAGCGGACAAGATCGCAGGCGACTCCTCAGCCGCAAAAGAAAGAATCTTGAGTGCATATTTCAGCATCGTTCAGCTAGAACAGACAAAGTATTCCGCATGAAGGGGCTGGTATGGGAGCGCTTCCACAAAGTTCGCCTGATGCACTTCCTTTTTGGCGGATCTCGTCCGATCTCGTCGACGGATTGCAGCGCGTGCAGAAGGCGGCGCAGAAAATCACATCAATCCTCGACCTGGATCAACTGATCGACAGTGTCGTGGACGAAGTCAAACATTCTTTTGGCTGCGTAGAAACCGGAGTGTTTCTCCATGATGAACTGCGCGGCGAGATGGTGCGTGCGGACGCTAAGGGCTGCGCGGTTCATCACCGGGGACATCGCCTGAAGATTGGCCATGAGGGGATGGTGGGTCATGTCGCCTCCACCGGTTCGATGCATTACGCTCCCGATGTGCGCATCGACAGCTACTACGTGGCCTGCGAGCACCCCACGCTTTCCGAGGTCGCAATTCCTCTGAAAGTCGGCGATCGGCTGGTAGGAGTGTTTACGGCTTCGCATCCGGATTTGGACGCATTTTCACGCGAGCACTTGCGGCTCCTGCAAGCTCTCTGTGATCACATAGCCATTGCCATCGATAATGCGCAATGTTTTCAGAACGAGCGCGCGGCCCGCACTGCCCTCGATCGCGACGCGCAAGAAGCTCGCGCAATCCAACAAGCGTTGCTGCCCAAGAGTTCTCCGTACATTCCCGGATTTATGATTTCCGGTCGGAGCGAGCCGGCACGCGCGGTGGGCGGCGACTGGTACGATTTCATTTCCTTTCCCGACGGACGCTGGGGAATCGTGCTGGCCGACGTTTCGGGCAAAGGTACTGCTGCGGCGCTGCTGATGTCGGCCACACGGGGAATCTTTCGATCGCTAGCCGAGGCGTGCTGCACACCAGCCGAAGTGCTCATGAGACTCAATCAACTGTTAGTCAACGATTTTCCCGCGGGCAAATTCGTGACCATGGTTTACGGCGTGCTTGATCCGCCGACGCGAACCGTCTGCTTTGCCAATGCGGGACACCTGCACCCCTTGTTCATCGATGATGCAGGAGCACACTTTCTCGAAACTGAGCGGGGATTGCCGCTGGGTCTGAGTTCTGGGGACTATTCAGAGACTTCGGTCACGCTTTCTCCTGGCTCGAAGCTGATTTTCTATAGCGACGGCATCACGGAAGCGGTGAATCCTGCGGAAGAGGAATACGGCCTCAGCCGCTTGGCCGAACACGCCGCAAAACAAAATGCCTCTGCCGTGAGCATCATCGACGATGTGCACACATTCGGCAACGGAACGGGCGTGCACGACGATGCGACCGCGGTGTTTGTTGGAGTTGGAGGCTGACAATGCCTAGCCGGCTGCGGAACTCCGTTCCGTCGGTTACCCTGAGTCGCCCGTGCCGGCAACTTTAGCGGGATCGTAGTTGGTGCTCTTTGAGGATGCACCGATCCATCACGACGAAGATTCCCGCCTTGCGAGCTTTTTCTGCGGCTTTTTCGTGAATGACGTCCTCCTGCATCCAGATTGCTGGAACTTTGAGCTGGATCGCCTGATCGACGGCTTCTTCTACAAATTCCGGCCTGCGAAAGATGTCTACGATATCGATCTTCTCCGGAACTTCCAGCAGCGACGGATATGCTCTCTCGCCCAGACATTCCTCGATTTGAGGATTTACGGGGATGATGCGGTATCCGTGGCTCTGCATATAAGCGGAAACGCCATGACTGGGCCGCAGGGGATTGGCCGATAAGCCGACTACGGCTATCGTTTTCGCGCGCCTCAACAATTCGGCGATGGGGTCCGATTGTGGTAAAGAAGCCAATGCTCCTCCTCGCTACTTTTTGTTGGCTGCTTGTACCTTTTGCTTGTACATCTTCAGCCCCAGCTTGCGAATAGTTTCCGATACCTCTTTATTCGCCGAAAGATTCTTCAAATCTTGAACGAGCAGATTCTTCATCAGCCCGAGACTCAGATCCAGCGGCGTGCGTGGATTAAAAACCAGATTGCGCACGACGATGTAATTCTTCATGAAGCGCCGCTTTAGTGGAATTTGCCGCAGAACCGCTTCCAGAACATTTTTCTGGCTGGCAATTTGTTCAACCTCTCCGTCGGAGAGTTTGGGCGCATCCAGCACAGCCAGAGCAACAACCTTGGTGCCATCGCGAATCAGAATGGAGCGTTCTTCTTTATTTCCCTTGAGGGCAAGCTGAATTCTCCCTTTCACGTCGAGATTATTGATCTTCTGCAGAGTGTTCTCGCGTTTGGGTGCGCCTGGTGGATGAGGCTTTTTCTGGGGAGCAGAGGCGGCCCCGGCTTTTGCCATAACGGAGGGAGCAGTTGCCGGTTTCTCTGCGGCAGCCAGCGCTTCCGCCTGCTGTGTAACGGGGAAGTAATCGCTGCCGAGCAGTTCGACCACTCCCCCAATCGCCTGATACGGCTTGTGGCCTTCAGCGGAGACTTCCTGAGCATGTTCCTTGAGGTAGTTGGAGACTTCTTCGTCGTGCTCCACGCCGCTGATCTGCTCGATTGCGTGGGGTTCGGCTGATTCGGGATTGGCTGGCGCTGAGTCCAAGGATGGCTGCGATTCGCTGACTGTCGATGCATCTTCAATAGCGACGGTTGTCGCCAGAGAGGTGGAGGTCGAACGCTTGATTTCCTCGAGTTCTTCCTTTCTTAGGTATGGGTTCGCTTTCAGCGCTTGCAGCACAGTGCTCAACGATCGTACCCTTGCGCTTTTCAGCAGGATTTCGATGGTTTCACGCAACGCCGAGAGGGCAAGTTTGACCAGTTCACTTTCCGGGACGGAAGGATTTTCAACCAGAGCTGGCAGCAGCGCGGGGCGCAGATTTTCGGGCGCAATAAAATATTTGAGCACTTCCTGCGAGGTCTGAGGATCGGCGGCAGCAGCCAGGCAAGATTTTTCGTCCCAACCCGCCAGAGTCATGCCCGCCAGTTCGCCAAACACTTTATTGTGCACAGCGAGATGCACGAGGATTTCGATATTCTCGGCCGCAGGCACTTGTAGCGCACCACGGGCAGCAAATGGCATCATCCCCGAAGGCAGTCTCGAGGCGCGAATTTGGTCGATGACCCGTTGCATAGCCTAGGCCTGAGTCGATTCTCTCGCAGAGGATGCCGATCCGGCCAGTAACTCCAGTTCTCGTACTGCGAGATTCAAATCCCGCGTGATGCGGTTGGGTTGATCGCGGAGAAACTCGTCACGCAGGGTCCGATAGTACCAAAGAGTCCCCTCGCGCCCGCCGTTGAAGCGAGACCAGACAAACTCGCCTAACTCCCTGTAATCGCTGAGGATGGAGCGTACATTGTTTAGCTTATCGGCGGCAGAAACCAGACGCGTCTCGGTGTCGGCACCCCGCACGCGCCGGATGTAGTTTTCCTTGCGTTGGCGCCAAGGCGGTTTGGGATTGGTATCGGCGTCCGTGCAGCCATCGACAATCTTCGCGACCCGGTCGCCGAATCGCCGCTGCACCTCTTTCAGCATAGGGGCGCCGCCGCAATCCTCTACCACGTCGTGCAACAGCGCGGCGATTGCAAGACCCTCGTCACCCCCGGCTTCGAGGACGAGGGAGGCAACTCCCATCAGGTGGGCGATATAGGGAATGGAGGTGGTTTTGCGGGGCTGGTCTTTGTGTTTTTCTGCCGCAAAAAGAAACGCCTGGAGAAACTTCGACCCTAGCGGAATTACTCCCAGCGTAATCTGCGTCCTCCGGGCTCTCGAGTTTATTTTCGGTGGGTTCTTCACGGCTTTTCTCCGCGCCGCGCCAGCAGATAGGCCCGAATGAACGGCTGCAAGTCGCCATCGAGTACGCGGTCAACATCGCCGACCTCGGTCTTGGTGCGATGGTCTTTGATCAGACGATAGGGCTGCAGCACGTAAGAACGAATCTGCGATCCGAAATCGATATCGAGCTTGGAGTCCTCGATCTTCTTGCTCGCTTCACGCTTCTTCTCCATTTCAAATTCGTATAGCTTAGAGCGAAGCATGCTCATGGCGCGATCGCGATTCTTGTGCTGCGAGCGCTCGTTCTGGCAGCTGGCCACAATGCCGGTAGGGATGTGCGTAATGCGCACGGCGGAATCGGTTGTGTTAACGTGCTGTCCGCCTTTCCCGCTGGAACGATACGTATCGACGCGAATGTCCTCGGGCTTAATCACCACCTCGATGCTCTCGTCGATTTCCGGAGAAACAAAGACGCTGGCGAAAGAAGTATGGCGACGCTTGGCCTGGTCAAATGGTGAAATGCGCACCAGGCGGTGCACGCCGATTTCGCTCTGCAGCAACCCAAAGGCGTACTCGCCATTCACCGCGAATGTTGCAGACTTCAGCCCGGCTTCTTCTCCCGGCTGATAGTCGTAAAGCACGGTTTCAAATCCCTGGCGCTCGGCCCAGCGCAAATACATGCGCAGCAGCATGTCCGCCCAGTCCTGCGACTCGGTGCCACCGGCGCCAGGATGAATGGTTACGATGGCATTGCGCGCGTCGTTTTCGCCGGAAAGCAGCGTCTCGGTTTCCAGTCTGTCGATGAGTTCGTGAAGAGATTCGATCTCGCGCTGCAGATCGGCATCGACGTTCTCGCCTTCTTTCGCCAGTTCGAGATAGGCAGTGATGTCTTCGCCGCGGCGCGCCAGATCGGAGTCGGTCGCAAGCACGTGCTCCAGCCGCTTTTTCTCGCGCATCACTTGCTGCGATCGTTGCGGATTCGACCAAAGATTGGGGTCCGCGGCCTGCTTTTCAATTTCGGCTAATTGCGGACGAAGCTTTTCCGCGTCAAAGATACTCCCGGAGCTCGTGCACTTTTTTGCTCAGTTTTTCGTATTGCTGCTCCAGTTCTTGATTCATGATTGGATGTTGACCTTTTTGCGGTTTTTGAGGAATGTGAAACGCCAGAATAGCGCCCCAATTGAAATTATCGCACAGGCATAAGCAAACCAATCCCCGTGCCGCGAATAGAAAGTAGTTACCGAGGTCAGGGCATAAGGCGCAACCAGCGTAGTCCGCTCCTTGCGCGGGAGTCGCGCGACGATGCGGCCCAAAGGATCGATGGAAGCGGTCACGCCCGTATCGGTCGCACTCAGAATCCAGCGATTGTTTTCGATGGCACGCATCCGTGTCTGATTCAAATGCTGGGCATACGCGCCGCTATCGCCATACCAGCCGTCGTTCGAGATATTCACGAATACTTGTGCGCCGTTTTTCACAAATTGGCGAACTTCGTCAGGAAACACCGATTCGTAACAAATGAAGATTCCGAGTCGCTCGCCGCCAGCGTTGAGGGGCCGTCGGGCCAGTCCGCGCTCGAATTGTCCGACTTCTTTCGTCAAGCCGCCGGCAAACGCGAACAGGCGGGGAAAGGGCAAATATTCGCCGAAGGGGACAAGATGGACTTTGTCATACCGAGCGGTCCACTCGCCGGAAGGGCTGATCAACACCGCAGAGTTGAACAAAAGGGAAGTCTGGCTGGTTGACGGTGCAACTCCGATTGCGCCGGTCACGGTCCACAATTTGGTCCGGATCGCCATGTTGGCGAAGGCTTCGCGAAATCGTGGATCGTTAGTGAAAAATGGAGCGGGCGATTCCGGCCAGAGAATCAAATCAAGTTTGCTTGCAGGTTCGGAAGAAACCGCCTTTTCCGTGAGGCTCGTTAATTCGCCTACAGTTTCGTTGAAATATTGCGTAGTCCAGTCAGCCGAAACCGGAATATTTTGCTGTAGCAGCAGGGCTGAGCGGTCCGCGCGGGCTGCGGGAGCCTCGATCAGCACGCCCGCTTGCAACACCACGGCCGCGGCCAGCGCTGCGATCAGCATGGAGGCACGTTTTTCTCGCGGGATGAGAAATGCCGCCGCCAGCGCGACATTGAC
>JASHPL010000120.1 GCA_030038125.1 Candidatus Sulfotelmatobacter sp. | reverse complement strand
GCTGGGCGGCGAGGGTGGATGGGATTATCTGACCGTGGATCCCGAGACTCATCGCCTCTTCATTTCTCGCGGCACGCACGTCGTCGTCATCGATGTGGATACCGGCAAGAGCGTTGGTGAAATTGCCGACACGCCCGGCGTACACGGGATCGCGCTCGCTCCCGAGCTCGGTCGCGGCTTCACCAGCAACGGCCGCGAAGGAACCGTCAGTATTTTTGACATCAAAACGCTGGCAACTAGCAACAAAGTAAAGGCTGGCGAGAATCCGGACGCGATTTTGTACGATCCGGCGACCAAGCGGGTGTTTACGTTCAACGGACGCAGCCACGACTCGACGGCCATTGACGCTGCGAGCGGCAATGTCTTGGGCACCATCAAGCTCGATGGCAAGCCGGAGTTCGCGGCCAGCGACGGGAAAGGCGAAATCTTTGTGAATATCGAAGATAAGAGCGAATTAACGGCCATCGATTCTAACAAGCTGGAAGTGAAGGCGACCTGGCCACTGGCTCCTTGCACCGAGCCCAGCGGACTTTCCATCGACCGGAGGCACCGGCGTTTGTTCGTCGGCTGCGACAACAAGATGATGGCCGTTGTCGACGCGGATACGGGCAAAGTGATTGCCACGCCCGCAATCGGCGACGGCGTGGATGCAACCCGCTTTGATCCTGGAACCGACCTGGCTTTTGCTTCGTGCGGCGAAGGTGTGCTCACCGTGATCAAGGAGGAATCACCGGAGAAGTTCACGGTCGCGGAAAATGTTCCCACTCAGCAGGGAGCGCGCACAATGGCGCTCAATCCCAGGACTCACAACGTCTTTACAGTGACGGCGCAGTTTGGCCCTCCGCCCGCGCCTACCGCCGATAATCCGCATCCGCGGCGCTCGATTGTTCCGGATACTTTCGTTGTACTCGTTCTTGCCAAGTGAACTGCATGCATTCGTGGAGAGCCCTGCTCGCTGTTGCCCTCATCGGGATTCTGTCGCAGTTGAGCGGGGCGTACTCCGTGCTCACGCACGAGCAGATCGTTGACCTGCTCTGGCACGACCAGATCCTGCCGATGATCAAGGCCCGTTATCAGGGCTTAACCCCGGACCAGATCCGCGAGGCTCATGCCTATGCCTACGGCGGCTCACTCGTGCAAGATATGGGCTATTACCCGTTCGGCAGCAAATATTTCAGCGATCTGGCACATTACGTGCGCAGCGGAGATTTCGTAGCCGGCCTGGTTCAGGAAGCGCAGACAGCAAATGAATATGCCTTCGCATTGGGAGCGCTGGCCCATTATGCCGCCGATAATGAAGGTCATCCGGCAATCAATCGTGCCGTGGCCATGGAATTTCCCAAGCTACGCAAGAAATATGGCGACGTGGTTACGTACGAAGATTCGCACAGCGCTCATATTCGTGCCGAATTCGGCTTCGATATGACAGAGGTCGCCAAAAATCATTACACCTCCGACGCCTTTCACGATTTCATCGGCTTCGAAATATCCCAGAGTCTGCTGGAGCGCGTGTTCCCAAAGGTTTACGGCATTGAATTTCACGACGTGATCCACAACGAAGAGCTTTCCATCGGAACTTTCCGGCATGCTGTAAGTCAGGTGATTCCACAGATGACTCGCGTAGCCTTGCTGGCGCGCACGAAAGAGATTGTTCCGAATAAGCGCGACCGCGCAAAGAAGAAATATCTCTATTACCTTTCTCGGGCCAACTATGAACGCGAATGGGGAAGGAATTACCGCCGTCCGGGGCTGGGAACCAGAATCCTTGCGGCTTTTCTTAGGCTGGTTCCCAAGCGGGGTCCATTCAGCGCATTAAATTTCAAAGTTCCCCCGCAACCGGCGGAAGATCTGTTCGTCAAAAGCATCGACAATACCGTGCAATATTATCGGGAGTTGCTGAACCAAGAGAACATAGGGGCGCTTCACTTAACCAACAAGGACTTCGACACAGGGCAGGATACCCGTCCTGGCGAATATGCGCTGGCTGACTGGACCTACGCCCGCCTGGTTAATAATTTGGCGGTCAACGATTTCAAACAGGTTTCCCCGGAACTCCGCGTCAATCTTCTCAGCTACTATGCCGATGCAAATGCACCGCTCGCAACCAAACATAACCGAAAGAAGTGGAAAAAGTTGCAAGCTGAGTTGCAACAACTAAAAACAACAGACGCCATTCAGACCCGCAGCTCCCTCAGTCTGCCTACGCGCTAGGTCCTGCAGTCTTTTGCTCGCAGAAAAACGAATTCGCCTTATTCATAAAATTGATTCCACAAAGCTCTTCCCAAAATCTCACACTCCAGCTAGGATAGGTCGATTTGTTTGCCGTACGACCGTTCGGTAGGATCTGCATCGACGGTTTTGGGTCCAGAATCCAATGTGGTAGGAAAGTTTGCTCCCCTTTTCCGGAGCCACACACCGATGACTCAGGTCGAAACACTAAGACCGCCAATGAACATAACCGATCGCGACGAGAAGTATTATCGGGCGCGCGTTACCAAACGCGCGGATTTCGGTCCCGATCTCTGGATGCTCCGGATCAGCGCCGGCAGCGAGTTCAAGTTCGTGCCAGGGCAGTATGCGACTCTTGCACTCGAGCACGACGGCAAACTCATTCCGCGTCCTTATTCGATTGTGTCCTCGCCATCCGAAGATGAAATCGAATTCTTCTTCGAACTCGTCCCGGAGGGCGCGCTCACACCGCTGCTGCATAAATTGCAGCCCGGGGATGAGGTCTTCATGCGAAAAACGCCCAAGGGACGTTTTTTGCTGGATACCCAGAACGGCCGAAACAATCATCTACTGATCTGCACGGTCACCGGCGTCGCTCCGTTCGTCAGCTACGTGCGCACGCTCTATAAAGAATGGCAGCAGGGCCGCTTCGACGGCTCCCATAAATTATTTCTGCTGAATGGCGCGAGCCGTCCCTGGGAGTTCGGATACCGCGAGGAATTAACCCATTTTGACATCGAACTGCCATGGTTCAAGTACGTGGCGACGGTGAGTCGTCCCTGGGACCACGCCGATTGGCCGGGTGAGATTGGCCGCGCCGATGACATTCTACGGAAGTACGCGGATCATTGGGAACTCGAGCCGAACAACACGATCGCCTACCTCTGCGGCCATCCCGACATGATTGAAAACAGTAAGGCGATTCTGAAGCGCCGCGGTTTCCTGGATAAGGCCTCGATCAAAGACGAGTTGTACTGGGTGCCTTCTAGCCGGCCTAAACCGAAGACGGCAGGAACCGAAACGGGATCGTTAGAGACCGACGGTAGAACTCCTGCGCTCAAGTAACACGACGTCGCGCCAGCGGTCGCCGAGCTTTGCGATGTGCTTGCGCAGGCCCACTTTCTGGAATCCACAGGACTTGTGAAGTGCGAGGCTGGCGGTGTTCTCCGGAAAGATTCCCGCCTG
>JASHPL010000119.1 GCA_030038125.1 Candidatus Sulfotelmatobacter sp. | reverse complement strand
TGGGCCATGACAACCTGTTTCATGGCGAGAAATATAAGTGGAGTGTGCAACTGACAGCCATCAACCTGGCGAACAAATACGCGCTCTACAATTTCCTTTCGACCTTCAGCGGCACGCATTACGTCACGCCACGCGCCTTAACTGCTGAGATTGGGTTCCACTTTTAAAACATACCCCCATCGATGAGGGCAGTGGGGCGTGAAAGCCGTGCTGCCCATTTTCGAAAGGTTCCCACGCTGCGCGCGGATTCCCAAAGTCGGGGGTTCCATTGAAGAGTTATCGGACCGGAAGGGGCAGGAAGAAGGCTGTCAAGAAGTTTACGCTTCGACATGGGCTTTGGATGGTAATGGTTGTCGCTATCGGAATGATTATATGGTTCTACTCTGGATATTTGGGATTTTCCGACTTGATTAGGATTAAGTTGCCTTCCTATTTGCCCTCCGATTGGATCCCCGAAACCCTCGCAATCCCGGATCTGATGCACCTGTTTTTCTTGGTCCAAGGGCGATTGCTTGATTGAAGCAAAGTCGTGACAGGAGATTCTGATTCAGTCTTGTTTTGGAATATGCTTCCGCCGTTTCTGCCATTCCGCGCTCTGCAACAACTGGGGACCTACTTCGATGAGGCGGGGCAGCATTTCGAAAACCGATATCGGAGTCCACTTTGCCCCCTCTCGGGTGCGAAATCCCCGGCAATTAATTTCGTCTGCAATGTGTGCGTACGAGCCTTCCTGAACGATAAGCTCCATCAACTGCAATAGGATCTCCCGTTCTGCCGGGTTCTCTTCCAGTCGCTGAGTCTCCGGCGCGATCCGGAGTCCGAAAGGCACCTCAGCCGACAACTGATCTTCAGTGGCTTCGACCTCCCGCTCCCACTCAATCGCTACCAGCTTCCAGCCTTCCTTAGCCAGCTGTTGGAAATTGGTGGATTCCAGCGGATCGGAGACCACCTGCCGCACCCGCTCCGTCCTTTTCAAGCGACACCTCACACCTATTGCGTACGAAGAACAACCCAGCATCTGACGGTCCCTTCGGCGACGCAAAAAAAGTCTTGTGCTTGCAACATGGAATCTTCATTCGGATCGAAGGAACTGTTCACTCGTGGATTGGAGCGTTCTGAATTGGACGGTCGTTGAAAAACGTTTCGATTTATACGGCCAGCACCGGGGCGGATAACGACGAGCGATTTGGAAATCTTGGCCAGGATGGCGGCAAGCTTCGAAAGCTTGACCCTCGATTTCAAGCACATGACTTTCACCCTCGGTGAGCCCATCCCATCAGGTGAGGTTCCGAAGCATGTTGGTTCGGAGCAGAATCCAGCCGTGAAGAAGTAGGCAAGGCCGGTCCGCGTCTCTGACAACCTCAGCGGCCTCAGCCTACTCACATCGGTCTTAGAATACGCGTAGGTGTTGAAAAGCCGCGTTTTTGCTTATCTTCGCCAGCCAAGAATTTGAATATCAAATCCTGACCACCGGTTTGCCAAATCCGAAGACTTGACCCGTGCGCGAAAGCGCCTCTGCCCCTGCCGACAGCCCTTTCCTTTCAACCACTTAGCCCCATCCAATCCCGCAAACCACCGCTAAACCGCGATTTTCGGCCATTCATTGGGATATGGATGCGCCATTCCTCAGCCACTCAATAGGATAGAACCAGACGCACCGATGCGGTAGGTGTAGGCGACGCGGAAATTAGGTTCTGGACCAGGTTCGATCTCTGCATATACAAGGTGGGAGAGTTGGACTGTGGGGAGTGGAATTTGCGGACTCGGTCGCAAGAGTTCGCAACTAAAAAAGAGGGTTGGATTGCAGACGGGGCGCAAGAGTTTGGCCTCGCAGCAAAACGGAGTCAGGAGCGAAATGCATAAACCGATTAAGTACGTTGAAAAAGCAGCCGTGACCGCAGCCAAGGGCGTATGGGCCGTGTTTGATCGTCTGAATCGGATCAAACCCAATCCGTCGCCGACGCCGAAATGGTCGGACAAGCCGCTGCTCAAATCTTACGAGAAGTCCAAACCTCCGCTGGGCTGGCCTCGCACCACCGATTCGCTCTGCCCGAAGTGTGTCCCGGAAATTCGCCAGCAGATTCTCGACGGCGAGCTGCCCCACGAAATTCTGCTCAATGAAAAAGTCGGCGAGATCAAAGCGCAGATCGTCGAGCGTGATGGCAAGATCCTGATGGTGAAGGATTGCCCCAAGCACGGCCACTTCGAAGACGTGATGTCCATTGATCCCCAGTTCTCAAAGCATCTCGAAGACGTCTTCCCTGGCCGTGACATTCGCGCCCATAACGACGAAAAGTTGCACCACCACGGATCGTCCACGGTGAAGTACGGCCGCGGCTCGGTGCTGACCATCGATCTGACCAACCGCTGCAACATGATGTGCGATCCCTGCTTCATGGACGCAAACCAAGTCGGATTCGTGCACGAGTTGAGCTGGGAAGAAATCAAGACCATGCTCGACAACGCCATCACTATCAAGCCCAGGCGGCAGATGAGCGTGCAGTTCTCCGGCGGCGAGCCAACGTTGTCGCCCTACTTCCTGGACGCGATCCGCTACTCCCGCAAGGTCGGATATAACTCGGTGCAGGCCGCGACCAACGGAATCGAGTTCGCGAAGAGCTTGGAATTCGCGCAGCAGGCGGTGGAAGCGGGCCTGCGTTATGCATATTTGCAGTTCGACGGAATCGGAAATGCCGCGAACGCGCACCGCATGGTCGGCAACCTCTTCGATGTGAAGCTGAAGGCGATTGAGAACCTGCACAAGGCCGGATGCGAGATCGTTCCCGTCATTACGATCCTGAACGGGATCAACAACGAGCAAGTCGGAAGAGTTATCAAGTTCGCGCTCGACAATCCGAAGACGATCAGCTTTCTGAGCTTCCAGCCGGTTTCGTTCACGGGACGCGATGAAGCGATTACCGACGAGCGTCGTGTCGCGCAGCGCTATACGCTTTCGCACCTCGCGCATGACGTAAAGAATCAGACTGGCTTGGGCGAGCCGACCCGCGATTGGTTTCCTATCAGTTTCATGGGAACCTTCAGCGACTGGGCCGATCTCATGCACGCCAACGATCCCAACAACAACTGGGGCCAGCTCAGCTGCGGTTGTCACCCGAACTGCGGCACGGGCATGGCGGTGATGATAGACAAGGAAACGAAAGAAGCTGTGCCAGTCACCGCATTTCTGCACGGCGATCAACTGGCGAGGGACATCGCGAAGGTAAATGATGCGGCGCGCGGAAAGTTCCTCACCGCTTTCGGCATGGCGCTCTGCCTGATGAAGAATTACGATCCGTTCCAATCGCCGACGCATTTTAAGCTGATGGACTTGCTGAAGAAGTTCGACAAGAACTACAACGTGACCGGAACGAACTATGGCAAAGTCGGCCCCGACCGCACGATCGATGACGTAATGAAGCGGCGCGTGACCGATCGCTGGAATTTTCTGTTCATCGCGGGCATGTGGTTCCAGGATTTGTTCAACTACGACTTTCGTCGGACCGAGCAGTGCATCATTCCCTACGCGACGCAAGAGGGCGAGATTTCGTTCTGCGCCTACAACACAGGCGTGGGATGGCGCAACATCATCGAGAAGATGCACATGACGGCGACGCTCACGAAGTGGTACGAAGAGCACGGGCGGCATGAGATCTTCGCCGGCGGCAAGAAGGTGAAGATGGAAGAGCAGCACGTGGACTATCTCAAGCTGCGCGAGGAGATCGTAACCAACGAACTGCAGCGTGATCTCGATAAGCTCGGCATCGCGAAGAATGCGCGCGAGGAGAAGAAGCGCGCTCGGGACGCAAAGCTTCAGCCGTCAGCTCAAAATCGCGGACCCGAGAAGAACGACGCCGCGTACAATGCCCGAATGGCGGCTCTCTACCGTGAAGTCGTGTTGAAAGAAAAGCCGGTGCAATCCCAGGATGGCTTTATCCCGTTGGGCGCGCTGGCAAAGACAAATGGCAACGGAAACGGCGCTCACGCTTCCGAGGCGGAAGTTGCCGAGCCGGTTGCGGGAGATTAGGCACAGACGCAGGACTCCTGACAGGGCCGCCAACGTGGTGGCCCTGATTTTTTGCGGGATCGAGCGAAACGGAGCGGGCGTGTCTCAGCATTGCTTTTCAGGCTGAAGAGATTTTTGGAGAGGATTAAAGCCCAAGTCTTTCGTGGCCTTGAGCGCCACGGCGGAAGGCTGCATTCCTCATCGCTTTGACAAGCACCGGACGGCGCAGTACCGTTTCCAGCAAATATCGTTCAGCGGCGATTCGTTGCGCCGTCGAACTTCTTTCTGTGTAACCTTGCGCTGCGATCACAACGGCCTCGTTTTTGGCCACCAATGCTCTATGCCGTCCAAATCCATTCGCTCCATGTTTCGAATATCTTGCCCGCGATAATGCATCCGGCACTTCAACTTTAACTCGCTCGATATGACCGTCGTGTTCCGCGTCCAGGGCGTTCGCCAATCGCAGAACTGCGGCGAGCCGAACAATCGATTTCTGCTCGGGCGGTAGCAGGTCGCGTAGCGCCTTGTGACTGCGCACTGGCAACGCTCCGGCATGAAACCGCGCAATCACCGCCGCTCGCTGCATAGTCTCCAGATCCCAGCCCAAAGGCACGCCATGCGCCTGAATCAGCTCTTGTGAGTCCTTATGATGTCCCTTGTTCCCGTTCGCCTTCCCCACGTCGTGCAGCAGGGCAGCAATGTAAAGCACCGAGCGCGCCTGTCTGGCATCTCCGTTACGCGATTCCGAAGCCGACCGCAGCAATCCCGCAGCCTCAAGCCCGTCGTAAAGCTCAAGTGCGAGCCGTGCCACCCGCTCGGAGTGCGCAAAATCAGGATCGAGCGCCTTCGCCCATAACTTCATCCTTAATGTCGCAATCTGCTGAATTCGTTTTCCTTCGGGAAGCCCCGCGCGCCAGACATTCCAAAGAGAATTCGGCCCTATCGTCTTCTGCCGGTACTCCTCGATCCGCTGAGTTCGCTCTTCCACAATTCGTTCGTGCCACGCTCTGCGCGATTCTGCGTCATGAAACACGTGACACGACAGCGCCGTTGCCCATAACACATCAAGGTCGTGAACTTCGCCGAGCAGATCCTGCATATGCTTCAGGTCGTTGCTCCAGACCTTATGCTCCGCTGGCAAAAAGTTTTCGACAATATACCGAAATCGTTTGATACCGATGCGCAACGTGTGCAGCGCGACCTGCGAGCGGTTGCGCAGGGCGCGTTGGTGGAGTTCCCGCGCGGTGGTCCAGCGTTCGAGTGCGAGATGTTTGAAAACCGCGCTGCCCGGACGGATACGTGCCGCACGACGCGGCAGACTCTTGCTCCACTGGCGCCATTGTTTCCGATCGAATTGCTCCAGAGCCGTGCGCGCCGCATGTTTCTGGGCGGTCTCGCGCTGGCGCAAAATTCCCAGCAGTGCGCTAGCCGGATCGTTTTGGGTGTGCCCGTCCTCTGTCGAATCCTTCGCCTCGGGTTGGCCTTCTAATGCGCTGTCGACGAGATGCAGGGGACGTTCCACCGTTCCCAAGGTTTCGGACGAAGGTTCGTACTCCCCCTTTTCCTTCAGCTTGTCGATCCAATCCATCATGATCTGCGTGTCGCGCAACTCACCCAAGCTTTGAAACACGCGCTTGCCGGCTTTTTTCATCGCCTTCCAATCCCGATCCGGATCCATGGCCATCATCCCGTCCGCCATTGACCGGCAACGCCGCAACGCCACACGCAAATCGTGCACCGGATCCGCATGAAATCCCGCCGCAACGCGGTCGCATTCGTGCAACACGCGTAGCATCCAGTAACGCAGCCCGGTGGTTTTGGAAACTGTCATCACCATCCAATGTATCTTATAGCGCGACCGCAATTCCTGCGCCCTGTTTGGAAAAAGGTCGTGTCCTGACTTCAAAACCAGACCAGGAAAGTGCGGGGAAGGCCACCTCTTCCCTGCCTGCAGAAAAATGCACTAGGTGCATGCTTGCTAGTTTTGCCCGACATGGGAACTACCGACCGCACATCCGCCGTGGATCTCCTCGCTGCCAAAAGAAGGCAGCGAGGATGATGAGCAACCCGACCCTTGCCTGCGTTGGAGATTCAGGCGCGGCTGCCGAGCGTTGCACCCGCGATGGGTCCGGCATACCATGGATTCATGCCTGTGGATACGGAAGTTCTCCAATCGGCCATGTCGGTTCGCGCACCTCGCGGCACCCAAATCAGCTGCAAGAGCTGGCAGCAAGAAGCTGCCATGCGCATGCTCATGAATAACCTCGATGAAGAAGTTGCTGAGCGTCCGAAAGACCTGATTGTCTACGGAGGTACAGGGCGCGCCGCGCGCAGCTGGCCGGCTTACCACGCAATTGTCGAGACACTGAGGAAGCTGGAGAACGATGAGACCCTCCTGGTGCAATCGGGCAAGCCGGTTGGGGTTTTCAAGACGCACGAGTATGCTCCCCGCGTGCTGATCGCGAACGCGAATCTGGTTGGCCACTGGTCGAACTGGGAGACGTTCAACGAGTTGGAGCACGCCGGTCTGATGATGTTTGGACAGATGACGGCGGGGTCGTGGATCTACATCGGGTCGCAGGGAATTATTCAGGGAACGTTTGAGACATTTTCCGCGGCGGGTGAAAAGCATTTCGGCGGCGAGCTTGCCGGAAAGCTGATCGTCTCCGGCGGGATGGGCGGTATGGGCGGAGCGCAGCCGCTGGCAGCAACCATGACCGGAGCGGCGTTCCTTGGGATTGAAGTTGATCCCGAGCGCATCAAAAAGCGCCTGAAAACCGGATATTGCGACTTCATGGTAACGACGCTGGACGAGGCGCTGCGCATTTTGAAGAACGCGGTTCGCAAGAAAGAAAACGTGTCGGTTGGGCTGGTGGGAAATTGCGCCGACGTGATTCCGGAGCTGGCAGAGCGTGGAGTTGTTCCCGACATTCTGACGGATCAGACTTCAGCGCACGATCCCCTGAATGGATACGTGCCGAATGGGATGACGCTGGAGCAGGCTTTGGAGCTGCGCCTGAGTGATCCGAAGAGTTATCAGGAACGATCGCTGGATGCGATGGCCCGGCATGTGGAGGGTATGCTGCGGCTGCAAAAGATGGGTTCGGTGACGTTCGATTATGGAAATAACATTCGGACTTTTGCCTTCCAGCGCGGTGTGAAGAACGCCTATGACTTTCCGGGATTCGTGCCCGCATATATTCGTCCGTTGTTTTGCGAAGGGCGCGGCCCATTCCGCTGGGTGGCTTTGTCGGGCGAGGCGGCGGACATTCACGTGACTGACGATCTCGTTTTGGAGCTTTTCCCCGAGAATCGCATTCTGCGGCGTTGGATCGATTTGGCTCGCAAGCGCATTAAATTTCAGGGATTACCGGCGCGCATCTGCTGGCTGGGATACGGAGAGCGTGCGCAATTCGGGCTGGCTATTAACGAACTGGTGAAGAAAGGCAAAATCAAAGCACCGATCGTGATTGGACGGGATCATCTCGATTGTGGATCAGTCGCGTCGCCATTTCGAGAAACCGAGGGCATGAAAGATGGTTCCGACGCCGTTGCCGACTGGCCGCTTTTGAACGCTCTGCTCAATACGGCGGCAGGCGCGTCATGGGTATCGATTCATAACGGCGGTGGCGTGGGGATCGGCTACTCGCTACATGCGGGCCAGGTCACCGTGGCGGATGGAACGGAGATGATGACGAAACGCATTGAGCGCGTGCTGACAACCGATCCGGGGACAGGAATCATTCGGCATGCTGACGCGGGATACGAGGAAGCGAAGCAGTTTGCGAAGAAAAAGGGCGTGAAGGTGCCGATGGCGTAAAGGTCGACCGCGGTCTGGACTGTTACACTGCTTAGGGACACCCTGATCAGATTTTCGGCGTCCCACGGCGACTAAAGTCACACTGATTCTGAGTATTCTGCGTGCGGCCTAGAATGCCGTCGCTTTCAAGGCTGGACCCAATCAGGGATCCCTCAGGTGTGGCCTTAAAAAGAACTTCCAACTCGCGGGTGTTCCCTGCCCTGCTGCTGGCCAACATTGGCCAGTTACTCACATTGCAGCCGCCTTCCGCCAAAACTGGTCCACGGCGGGGGAGTGATCTGAAGGAACTCAGCATCGTGAAGAATGGCGCCGTGTTGTGTGTAGCCGGCAAGATTGCATCGGTGGGCACGGCCAGCGAGGCATTTCGCGATCCCTGGATCAGAAAGAACAAAAGGAAAATCACAGAGATAGATTGTGGTGGCAAGGTCGTACTACCCGGCTTTGTTGATTCGCACACACACCCGGTTTTCACCGGACCGCGGCTGGTGGATTTTGAAAAAAGAATTGAAGGAGTGAATTACGAAGAGATCGCCGCCGCAGGCGGAGGCATACGATCGAGTGTCGAGCCGGTTCGAAAGGCGTCGTGTAATGAACTCGCGAGCCATATCTTGAGCGCGCTGCAGAATATGGCAGCGCAGGGAACGACCACGGTGGAAGCCAAGTCGGGCTATGGCTTGACTGTCGAGTCGGAACTGAAGTCGCTCAAGGCGATTCGCGAGGCGGCCGCATGTTGGCCCGGGACGGTCATTCCGACTCTTCTGGCAGCACACGCCATTCCCGAGGAATTTCGCGGCCGCTCACAAGAATACGTCGAGATCGTCTGTAAGGAGATGATCCCGCAGGTCACGAGGGGGAAGCTCGCCCAATTCGTCGATGTCTTTTGCGATAAAGTGGCGTTCAGTTTGCACGAAACAGAGCAAATCTTTGCCGCGGCAACCAACAGCGGTTTGGCAGTTCGGGCCCACGTGGGACAGCTCTCGGAAACTGCGCTTGAGCCGCTGCTGCAGTTCCAGCCCGCTTCGTTCGACCACGTGGATCACGTGAGCGAAGACGACATTGCACGTCTGGCAAAGCACGATACAGTGGCCGCGGTGGTTCCGGGCGCAAATTATTTTCTGGGTTTGGGAGAATATCCGAACGCGCGCTGCCTGATCGATCGAGGCGTCGCGATCGCTTTGGCGACCGACTACAATCCCGGCACATCGCCAACTCTCAGTATGCCGATGGCAATGTCGTTGGCTTGTACGCAGATGAAGATGTCTCCAGCGGAGGCCATTGCTGCGGGTACAATCAATGGAGCGTGGGCGCTTCGGCTTGCCGATCGAAAAGGCAGCATCGAGCCGGGGAAAGATGCCGATTTGAATTTGTTCGCGGTCGATGACTACCGCGAAATTCCATACTGGTTCGGCACCAATCGTTGCACAATGGCTATAGCGAGCGGGAGTATCGTGTGCCGAGATTGAACTTTCTTAGAGCGCCCTGCGTATCAGCATTCGCATTATTCTGAGGTAAGTCACCGAACGATTTTGAGTATTTGTGCCCGATGATCAGACTCAATTACTGGGGAAAATAGAAAACATATGAAGCGAACTCCTGCCGTAATGATTTTTCTGTCCCTCTCATTGTCCTTGGCCGCGGCGCAGCGGTTGCCTGAAATTGCCAGACCCGAGAATTACCAGCTCTACTTCACTCCCGACCTTGAGAGCGCCACGTTTGGCGGCGATGAAACAATTGCCATCCAAGTGCTGAAGCCGACGACGGAAATTACGCTCAATGCCGCGGATATCGACTTTCACCAAGTCACGATTACCAGCGGCCACACGGCACAAAGCGCGAAGGTGATGCCCGAGAAAGAAAATGAAATGGTTGTGCTTTCTGTCGAAAAGCCGGTGCCTGCCGGGCCGGCCACAATCCACATTGCGTATTCGGGCACTCTCAACAGCGAGATGCGTGGCTTCTATCTGGGAAAAGACGATCAGGGGCGCAAATACGCAGCGACACAATTCGAGGCGACTGATGCACGGCGGGCTTTCCCTTCGTTCGACGAACCCGACTACAAAGCGACATTCGACATCACGACTACAGCCGATAAAGGCATGGTGGCGATCTCGAATCAGAAAGTGGTGTCGGACACACCCGGTCCCGGAGACAAACATACGATTCGGTTCGCCACGACACCCAAGATGTCGGCGTATCTGGCCGCGCTGGTGGTGGGGAATTTCGAATACATCGAGGGGGAGGCGGACGGCATTCCCATTCGCGTCTACGCTACGCCGGGCAAGAAGGAAATGGGCCGGTTCGCGCTCGAAGCTGCCAGCAACATCATGAAGTATTATAACCACTACTTCGGCATCAAGTATCCCTACGGCAAATTGGATCTTGTCGGCTTGCCCGATTTCTCGGCGGGCGCAATGGAGAATACCGGCTGCATCACCTTTCGCGAAGTGATTTTGCTGATCGATGAAAAGCAGGGCTCGGCCGAACTGAAGAAGGAAATTTCCGAGGTCATCGCCCACGAGATGGCACACCAATGGTTCGGAGATCTGGTCACCATGAAGTGGTGGGATGACATCTGGTTGAACGAAGGCTTTGCCACCTGGATGGAGAGCAAACCGGTGGAGGCCTGGAAACCGGAATGGAATGTGGATCTGGACGATGTAAGCGCGGCTGGCGACGCGCTTAATGTCGACTCCCTGGCAAATACTCGGCCGATTCGCCAGGCGGCGGAAACTCCTGCTCAGATTACCGAATTGTTTGACGGAATCGCGTACGGAAAAGCAGCGGCGGTATTGCGCATGCTCGAGTCCTACCTGGGAGAAGAAACCTTCCGTGCGGGCGTAAACGCATATCTGAAAGAACATCAGTACGGGAATGCGACGGCCGCAGATTTCTGGGATGCGCAGGCAAGGACCTCGAGAAAACCGGTCGACAAAATCATGCCGACTTGGGTTACGCAGTCAGGCGCTCCCATTGTGAATGTGAAAGCCCAATGCTCCGGAGATTCCACTGCGGTCAGTGTGAGCCAGCAGAGGTATTACTACGACCGTTCCAAGTTCGAGTCGCCAAACGATGAACTCTGGCAGATCCCGCTGTGCATGAAAGGCTCAGGAAGCGACATGACGAAATGCGAGCTGCTCACCAAGAAAGAGGACACTGTGAATCTTCCTGGCTGCTCGACCTGGGTTCTGGCCAATGCGGGGGCGACCGGTTACTACCGATCGGGCTACGAGCCCAACGCGGTTCGTGCCATGGCAAGGGATGCGGAGACGAAGCTGACTCCTGCGGAGCGAATTGCCCTGCAAGCGGATATTTGGGCTTCGGTGCAAGTTGGGCGCGAGCCGGTTGGCGACTACCTAGCGTTAGCGCAAGGTCTGCAGTCGGACCGGAACCGCGCAGTGGTCGAGGATCTTGTGGAACGGCTCGGATATATCGAGAAATATCTGGTCAGTGACACCGATCGCGATTCATATCGTGCGTGGATGCGCCAGCTCCTGACTCCTGAATTGAATGAAGTGGGCTGGGAGCCCAAGCCGGGCGATACCGACGAGCAGAAAGATCTCCGGTCGCGGCTCTTCATCGCGCTGGGCTACGATGCCCGCGATCCGAAGGCCATGGCGGAGGCCCGCGAGATCGCCGACAGGACCCTGGCCGATCCCGCTTCGGTGGATCGGGAAATGGCATTCGGCGCGCTGCCCGTGGCGGCCTTGAACGGCAACAGCAGTTTTTATGACAGGTTGATCGCGGCGATGAAGGACACGAAGTCGCCGGAAGAATACTACCTGTACTTTTCGACCTTGCCTCACTTTGGCGATCCGAAATTGCTGGAACGGACATTGGAGTACGCAGTCTCTCCGGAGGTTCGATCGCAAGATGCTCTGCACTTGATCACAGGAGTGCTCAGGAATCCCGCGGGGCAGCAGCTGGCATGGGACTTTATCCGGCAACACTGGAGTGATGTGGAGAAAGCCGGCGGACCTTTCGCCAGTGCCGAGGTTGTGGGAGCCACCGGAGTCTTCTGCGATGCGGAACTGCGCGATCAGGTGACTCAGTTTTTTACTGCTCACAAAGTCGCCGCAGCGGAGCGTACGTACAAACAATCGATTGAACGCATCAGCAACTGCATCGATTTGAAGTCAGAGCAGGGATCACAGTTAGCGTCCTGGCTGGGCCAGCACAGCACGGCGAGCGGGAGATAGGAAGGGGAAGGAATAACAGCGAGCTTGGGTACAATATGCCGAGTGGCGGAAGAGACATCTAATCACACGCAGACGCTCACTCGGGTTCCAATTTTCTCCGGACTCAGCGAAGCCGAACTCGCCTTTCTCGCTCAGCATGCGGTGCCGCGCCACTTTGCTCCCGCAGAGACGGTGTTCGGTGAAGGGGAACCCTGTAGCGGACTGTATGTGGTCGAATCCGGTCATGTACGAATTTTCAAGAGTTCCCCTGGAGGCCGGGAACACGTTCTTGCCATTGAGGGTCCGGGCAGTTCAGTGGCGGAGCTTCCGGTCTTCGACGGAGGAAACTATCCCGCTTCAGTATCCGCAGTCGACAACGCCACGCTTCTGTTCGTGAGCAAACAGGACTTCCAGGCGCTTTGCCTGAAACACCCTCAAGTCGCATTGAAGGTTTTACGAGTGGTTGGAGCGAGGCTACGTCGCCTGGTGGCCATCATTGAAGAGCTATCGTTTACCACTGTTCGTCATCGTCTGGCAGCATTTCTTGTGCGGCTGGCAAGAACTTCTGGAATGCGCGATGACAAGGGGATTGCGATCACCCTCCCTGCCAACAACCAGGAATTGGCGTCACAAATCGGAACGGTCCGGGAGCTCATCTCCCGTAATCTTTCCCGCTTTCAAGCCGAAGGTATGATCGAGATTGACGGGCGCAATATCATGATTATCGACCTTAAGGCCCTCGAAGCCGAGCTACAATCCGCAGAATAGCCTGACTTTCCCTGCCTCCTCTAAATTTTCTAGGACCGTGACATAAGTCATCGGCAGTACTTCCCCACTTCGATATTTTCCAGATTGTTGGAGAAAAAACAGGAGGGGCACAATGGCACTCGCTACTACAAAGACCGTCCGGGAGTTGGCGCTCGGAAATCCCGGAGCAACTCGAATTTTTGAAGAGTTTGGAATTGACTACTGCTGCGGCGGCAGCCAGCCGCTGGACCAGGCCTGCGGGACAGCGCAGGTTGGAATCGACGAGGTTCTGGATGCGCTTGAGATGGCCGAAGATGCGGCTCAGCTAGCCCAGCCAGTGCGCGACTGGAACCACGAACCGTTGAGCGAGCTAATCGCGCACATCCAGAAAACGCATCACAAATACACACGCGAGGAGACGGCTCGGCTCAAAACATTGCTCGAGAAGGTCTGCTCCGTTCACGGCAAGAACCACCCCGAGCTGTTCCAAATTCATGCAGTCTTCGCGGGCCTGTCCCAGGAACTAATGACTCACTTAATGAAAGAAGAAATGGTCCTGTTCCCCTACATCGAAAGAATGGAGGAAGCAGTAATCCAAAACGAGCCCGCGCTGCCGGCCCCCTTCGGGACCGTACAAAACCCTGTTTTTATGATGCAGCACGAGCATGACTCAGCCGGTGCCGCTTTGCGTTCCATACGGAAGGCAAGCGGGGAGTTCGCACCTCCGGCCGATGCCTGCGTAAGCTATCAAACCTTATACAAGGCGTTGGCTGACTTCGAGGCTGATCTCCACCAGCACATTCACCTGGAAAACAACATCTTGTTTCCCCGGGCGATCGCGATGGAACAAGCACATTGAGAGACGAGCCTCTGTCTGTACCGGCGGCGCGGCTTGCCCGCCCTGCGGGGAGAGCGTTCCGTTGTGTGCCGTCTGTCTCGTTTGGATCACGCTGTGACATAAGTCATATCCACCGGCAGCTCAACCTCCTAGCCTTAAGTTGTGAGGAGACGACGTGGAAACGGCCATTGAGGGCGATATTGAATCAACCAGGCAGGTGGCGGTACGCGCCCTCCCTCTGCCACCTAAGCCCCGGAATTTGCGAGTGCGAAAGAAACCGGTGCGTCGCGAGGCAGAGGATTCGTCGCAACGGCTCCGTCTTGCGCTCCAGGCCGCGTTTCTCGCCCTGAATGTTTGGATTGGACTGCAGTTCTATTTTTGGGTTCGATGGGCAGAAAGCGGAGGCCGCACGATGTCGGTTTCGCGTCCAGCCGGCGTTGAAGGGTGGCTGCCGATCGAGGGCTTGATGCAGTTCAAATATGTGCTCGCCAGTGGACAATTGCCACGATTGCATCCTGCAGCATTCTTCCTATTCCTTGCCTTTGCACTTATCTCGCTGTTTTTCCGCAAGGCATTCTGCGGCTGGATTTGCCCGGTCGGAACCTTCTCCGAATATCTCTGGAATTTCGGGCGGATTGTGTTCGGCCGAAACTTTCATATTCCGCCCTGGATTGATCTTCCGCTGCGGTCACTGAAGTATCTGCTTCTCGGATTCTTCGCTTATGCCGTGACCACGATGTCCGCTGCTGCCATTGCTGACTTTGTCGAGAGCCCATATGGCCTTGTCGTCGACGTCCGAATGCTGAACCTCTTTCGTTTCGTCGGCACAACGACTGCCTATATTGTGGGGGGCTTGATCCTGGCGTCGGTGCTCGTCCAGAACTTCTGGTGCCGTTACCTCTGTCCTTACGGCGCATTGATGGGGCTCATTTCAATCTTCAGTCCGGCACGGATCACCCGTAATGAAAGCGCGTGCATCGACTGTGCCAAATGCGCGAACGCCTGCCCTTCGGCCCTCCCCGTGGATCGGCTGGTGCAAATTCGCTCCGCCGAATGCATGAGTTGTTTGGAATGTGTAGCCGTGTGCCCGGCCAAAGACGCGCTTGCCCTGCGATTCGTTGCTTCCGCAAAGTTGCATCGAGTCGTGCCCGCCTGGCAACTGGCTGCCGGAATCGCGGTTGTTTTCTTTGGCTTGGTCGGATATGCGAAACTCAGTGATCACTGGCAAACGCACTTGCCCCAGGAAGTCTTTCTGAAGCTGGTTCCAGCGGCAAACGAACAGCATCACCCGATGATACGTGACAAGATCGAAGAAAACCGTGAGTGAATCGATGCATCTGCGATCAGGGAACGAAATCATTATCGGGAAGCGATTGCTATGGCACGGGCGAGTAAGCCGAAACTGGCGCTTCTTCCGCAACATCCGGAACGAATCTGTTGGGGATGCGATAAATACTGTTCAGCTGTCGATCTTCGTTGCGGAAACGGAACCATTCGCACGCAGCATCCCGTTGAACTGTGCGAAGAAGACTGACTCGAATGGGAACTCGGGAATCAAGATCCGGAGCCGCAAGCGCCAGGTGGGTAAGCATGCGGGAATGACTAGCACTCCTGACTCTGTTTGTTCCGCAATTGCCATAGGCCGATAATTCCTAGGACCATCAGGTTGGGAAACAGCAGCGGAGCCATGGGCGGAGCGCCATAGATAAAGTTGTCGAACGCGTGGATCGACGGTCCTTGAAGATTGCCCATCGTGTGCAAGACGAATCCCCAAAGTCCTACGCTGGCGTCAAGCACGAGGACTGCGGCGCTCATATCAATAAACGACCGCGAGACTGGCATGAGTAAGGGGACGCAGAGAATCCCAATCGCGAGTGCGCTGGCATCCACTGGCACCCATTCCAGGTGGAAGAAAAACCCATTTTCGGCGTGGTCGGCGAGACTGAAGACAAAATTTCCAACGAAACCACCCATGGTGAACAACAGGATCCACTGCGCCCATTCCACCGATTCAGAATCGACCATTCGATTCATGATGAGCAGGAATCCGAGACCCGCATAAGCCAGCGGTGCGGCAAAGGGAGCGGAGTAGGTCAGGCTTCTTATCGTGCGCTCATAAAAGAAGCTACTTTCAAGATGTAAGATCACTCCAGTCAGTCCGACCACGATTGCCGACCATCCAACCACGTGGCCCAAGATCTGCCAAAGGACTCGGCGGCGCTTCCGTTGCGTCAGCGCCAAAATCAAGATCCAGGGTGCGGTCGCAGAAAAGAAAAACGGGATGTATTCCGCGTGGTTGCGAAACTGATTCACTGAGTGGGCGAGATAAATGTCGAAGGTCAAAAAGCCGATATTCAGGATGGCGAAGGCTTCGACCCACAGCTCGGGATCGTTCCACCAGCTTTCATTTGGTGCGGCCATGCTCTCTCCTAAGCTCCTCAGCCATGGCTTTTAACTCAACCGTCTTTGCGATCATGGGATAGTTGCCGTGCCATTGAACGAAATCCGCTCCTCCCATGAAGGCTCCATGCTTGCTAGTGCGTCCGTCATAATGCCACAAATCAAAATAAACGAAGTCGATCGGCTGCGAAAAAGGCGGACCAGTCAGCATACCGTCCTTGTGTAATCCATCCATAATGTCCAGCGCCGCTTTTACGCGATCGTTGGTTGATTGCACGACCTGTTCCGCCTGGCTGTAAACGCGATCAATCATCGCGAGCGTGTGGCATTGGGTGCAGACCTGTTTCATCTTGGCTTGCGCAGCAGCGTAATTCGGACGTTTTTCCGTAATCGCGTTCGCGAGATAGTAAGACAAGCGTTCGGAGGGATCGTGGGTCACACCAATCCCATTGATGCCGCTCAGATGGCACGTCGCACAGGTGGGAACGAACATGTCGCGCGTGGTCAGAGTCTTGGGCGGCGCATCCAGATTCAGAAGGCGCTCCTGAGCCTGAAACATCACACCGTGTTTCGATTCCTCATAGATTTCAATCTGCGAATGATCGGGGCCCATGTGGCACTGCGCGCAGGTACCAGGCAGCCGCGCAATTCGAACCGAACTGGTATGCCGGGTGTGGCATGCAGTGCAAGTGCCGATCGTGCCATCCGCATTTGGTCTCCCCACGCTATGGCACTGCTCGCACCCGCTGGTCATCGCGGATTCCCCTTCTAACTGCACAAAGGGATGAGGCAGTCGCCGCACCCCTCCCGGCTGATACATTTCCGAAAAGTTCACCTGCTCCGGCGTCAAGCCCTTCTCGCCATATATGGCTGCCCACGCGGGCGCTGCGTGTCGACTGCGCAGAAATTGCTGGTAGATATTTTCGTGACAGTTGCGGCAGTTGCCGGCGGTCAACTTAGCGGAGATCAGGAATCCGTGGTGATCTTTCTTTTCCTGCCCCGGGGCTGGCTGGTGGCAATCGAGACAATTCACCCCCTTGCGCGCATGCAAGCTCATTTCGTACTCGTGCACTACAGAGTATTGGCTTCGCAAGTGACATTCCGCACATTTTCCCGTAGCGCGCACCAAGGCTTCCGTCGGTTGTTCAGTTTCGACACTTGGTCTCGCACGGTTAATCAGGAACGCGCCCAAAATCAAAGCAAAAGCGATAACGACGGCGATGAAGACAGAACGAAATGGCATGCAAATCCTCCAGCCTCGAGAGCATCGCTACAGTTTTGGATTTACCGGAAGATATTGTAGACAAAGCAGAGTCTAACGGGCGTGATGAAGCACACTGAGGAGGAGCATCGCTCCAATTCGCACGACGATGAGCACTCCTGCAAGGACGACCGCAGCCCTGAACAGGAATCGCTCAAACCGGTTCAATTGCCAACCGGAGACAGCCATAACTGAAACCTTCGTGCCCATGTTGAGCATATCGGCATGAAGAAACCGGGGCCGTGACTGTGATCACGCACGATTGTGACTTAGACTGAGTGGACAGGAACGAATCTTCGTGCCAGTTCCAATCGGAGCAGAAGCGCACAGCCTTTGAGACCGCCCCAGGCGTTTGGGGTTCATCATTTGCAGCACGCGGAAGGAGGGCATCCTCATCAGGTGATTTTGGCCTCCGCGTTTGATGCCGGATCTGCAACAACGTTAGGGCCATGCGCCAGGTATAGAGTAAGCCCAACTTGCACCAATCACTCCCGTACCAACTATCGTCACATTCCGAACCTGATTTTTTTTGCCATAAGTCTCCATTCCTCTTTATGCGACTGCTGACCTGATGGAGGCGTCATCTACAGCCTTTGCCGGTTGCAATCCGTGGTGATTCACGATGAGTCGAGAACCCCTCTGACTGGTGAAATACGTCCACACCCACTGCAAGAAGACCGCTAAACGGAGACTCGATGTCGCCGGGAACTGTAGATGTATGCCCGCCCAGGTGAGCCATGCTCCAAAACCACTTACTCGCACCTGGTGACTTTGCAAAACAGCGAAACTTTTTCCGACTACTGCCATGTTGCCTTTGTCGAAGTAGATGAACGGAGTCGGTCGCTTCCTGCCAGTTATCACGTTGTGAATGAGCTTTCCTGCATAGCGCCCTTGCTGAATCGCAACGGGGTACGTAATCTAGGGCTTCAAGAGAGACTCCCCGTAGCCTATCGGGACGGCGAGATTCGATCCGCCAAAGTCACGTACCATGGCAAAGTTAATCCCGATAACCTTGCCCTCGCTGCTGAAAAGAGGGCCGCCAGACCCACCGGAGGTCGTTTGGGCATCATAGATGATTTTATCCGGCAGGACATCGCCGATGTGTCCTTGCGTGACAACCGGGCGGATCAGGTGTCGATGGGCGAGTTCTTCCATTATCTCTTTCGGATCACCTTTGGTCGTGGTCGCGATGGATTGCAGTGTTTCCTCGCTGGTGCGAGCAAGGATTGCATTGAGGCCCGTGGGATATCCCAGCAGGACGACGGGAGCTCCGCTGACAGCGGGGCGATGGTTATCGGCTAGGGCGATCTTTCTGATTCTCGGTTTCGAGATACTGCCCTTCAGAAGAGCTACGTCCGCACTCGGGGAAATTTTTTCTGTGGTCAGGGAAATGCCATCCGTCCTACCGGGAAAATAGGCTGTCATCTCGACGAGCATCGGTTCAACACCCTGGGCCGTCATTTGCTTTAAATCGTCGTTGTCCCACCAGGGCTCAGCCACATGATGATTGGTAAGGATTTGCCCATCTTCAGAGACAAGGAATCCGGTGCCGAAAACATCGATGTGCACTTCCGGACCAGCACCCGTGACGCTAACCAGCGGGTTGTTAAGATCGTCTGTCTCAGGTTCGCCTTTGCTCGTTAGGCCGACATAGTGCAATTGCAATCCCGTTGTGCGATCACGGAAACCAACAACAACATGAATGAGGCACACGCTTGGCTCATAGGACTGGATAATGGTCTGTGCGACTTTGCCTTCAGTCTCAACCCTCTGCAGGCGCTCTTGTACCTCTGTTAACTGGTTCTGGAGTGCAGAGATGTTTTCGGTCTTGCTGCTTGCAATCTGCGATTTCAGATCCTGGCTCTGCTTCTGAAGTTGCAGCTTCTCGGAATCGGTGCGCGGCGAGGGACCGCGTTGCGCATCTTCCGGGCCCTGACGCGAACGGTCGATCAACTTTTGTGGCGTCAGCACTCCAGTCTGCAGTTTCGTAATAGCCGCATAGACGCGGGTATCCTGCTGCTGGGTGCGGTGATAAAAGATCAGAAAAGCCACCGCGGCAACAACCAACACGGCCACAGCCAACATCGCGCCAACTCGAAGCGTCCGCCGCTCATCATTGACCGCATTCACCACCTGCTGGGCCACGGCCCGATTCTCTTCCACCGCGCGCGCCTGCTGCCGAAGGTTCTCAATGGTGCGCTTGTCCTGCAGTTGCCAGCGCACCCGGGACAAGAGTTCATGAGGATCAAAGGGCAAAGACACGACATCATCGGCTCCTAAATCCAGACCCCGAGTGCGCTGCGCGGGCCCCCCCGGAGACAGCATAATCACACGTATGCTCTGGGTTTGTGCGGATCCCTTGATCTCGGACAAAAGATCGCAACAGTCTAATTGGGGAGGATCGGCACCGAATACGACTACATCCGGTTTGAACTCGAGCACCGACTTCATTCCTTCGTCACAATCCGTCGAAACCTGATAGCCGGCATCCGTCAGAACACTGACGATGCTCCTGCTCAAATCATCATCGGATTCTACGACCAACACTCTTTCGTTATTGGATTTTTCCATAACTCTTGAGAGTGAGATGGTGTGAGACGTTCCCGGGATTCATCAATCTGGCTCGAAGACAAGCTTTCCGGGACAGTGCGGGCAGTGCCAGAACCAGCTTTCCAAGTTTATCCCAGGCCGGAACCACCGCCAGGCCTGCACACCACTCAAACCACCCGATGCGGTACATGCCACCATTGCGTTGCTCGTTCAATGAAACCATGGAATCGCCTTGCTGGCCCATACAATGCGTGCCTGCTGCGAAGCTCCTCCGCGACATCGCACAGCATGGTGTGATCGCTTGTTGCCTTGTAGTGAGCTACCGCCGACAGGACGTTGCTTCGGGTGCAAGAGGGGCGTCGCCAAAGCGAGGACTAACTTTCAACGATGATCGCGTGGAGATATCGAGCCGAATCGTTATCGGAGTACAAGTCTCAGAGCCAGCAGGAATGGAAGATAGATTATCGACGCTGCGAGGAGTCGACGCGCTGCTTTTCTCGACTGGCGAAATACGAATTTTACGCCAAAATAAGAAGCCGAGAGACAGCGATAGTCCTACCCAGTAGAGGACTGTCGCGTGCTGGCCATCTCCTCTTTACGTCGGCACCTACATTGGCGTTGCCAGTTCACCGACTGCGCGAGAAGCTATCGAGCAGAGCGATTGCCTGCTTGCGGTCGGATACCGAAGGATCGAATCCACCACTGGCTTTTTCACGGACAAGGTGCCAGAATCCGCAATCAGGGCTGAATCGGATCATGTGGATGTCAGCACAAAAAACTATCGGGGTGTAGGCATCGCAGATGTCATGCGAACCTTGCTCGAGTCTCATCCGAAGTCCCACCGCGAGTAGCTCCCGGGCATAGCCTTATCAAGGCTCGGCATTTACACTGTTGGGACGGCAATACGGCTCCGCGACCATTACGACTATGCGCGAATATCGATGTGAGGTCTGCGGACTCGTAGACACCCATCCCATCCATTGGTTCGTCATTCAGTGTGGAGACTCGCAGCTCACAGTCCTTCGCTGGAATTCAGAAGCGGCGGACGCCGCTGGAGCGAGGCATTTCTGTGGTGAAGCCCACGCCCAGGTTTACATCAGCCGGTGGTTCGATTCGATATGCTCGCCGCCTAAACCCAATTTCAACCTACCCTCCAAGGCGAGATGAAGTCGGAATCTTGTAATGTGTGCCATTTCCCAGTTTAAACGGAGTTCGAACTCACCTAGAATTGATGCTTAGAACGCGATACTTGCGCAGCAATTCGTAGAGCACAATCCCAGCCGCAGTGGCCACGTTCAGCGAGGTCTTTTTGCCCAGCATAGGAATCCGCACGAGCGTGTCGGCCATTTCCAGCAGTTCCGGCCTTAGTCCTTCGACCTCGTTCCCAAATGCAACGCAGACGGGAAACCTGGGTTGCCATTCAAACAGGTCCACCGAGTGTGAGCTGGTTTCAATCCCTGCGATTGCAAAGCCACTGCCGCGCAAGTCCTCCGCCATTTTGATGGCATCCCAGCTGTGTTCCCATGAGATGACTTCCTCCGCGCCTAAGGCGGTCTTCGAAATAGCTTTCTTCGGTGGATGTGCCGTGATCCCACAAAGACATAGCTTCTTCAGACACACTCCATCCGCCACGCGAAAGAAAGCACCCACGTTGTACATACTCCGCACGTTGTCGAGCAGAACGGCTGCAGGGAGACAGAGCCCTTCATACCCCTCTGTCAGCGAATCGATCGGATCAACGATGCACTTCCCTTCAAGTGGAACTTGAACGGTGCTGAGCGGAAATTTCTGATGGCTCATTGCAGGTCGCGGTTCTTGGTCTTTCATTCATGCTGCCCGTGTAAGCCAATTCTCCATTGTGGCTGCGTCAACGAGTCCCGCCTGCTGGAATTGCAGCCGACCTCGCGAGAACACTGCGAAGTTAGGAATCCCGCGGACGTTGTACTGTGTTGCGAGACCGGGGAAACGCTCCGTATCCACCTTCAGCACGACCGCATGTCCGGCGAGATCATGCGCGGTCTGCGCCACGTGAGGAGCGGCCATCCGGCACGGTCCGCACCAGGAAGCCCAGAAATCTATTAAGACGGGGACCTTGCTCTCCCGAATGATCTCGTTGAATTCCTCTTCGTTGACTTCGAGGGGCTCGCCAATGGCGGGTAATTCTGCCTTGCACGCACCGCATTTCCCCAGATCGGAAAGGTGCTTGGCGGGCACTCGATTTGGTCGGCCACAAGCCGGGCAATTTCGAATCAGCGGCATGGCCTATTCTAGGCCAGACCTCAGCTGTGTGAAACAGGATGGCGTGGTTGCGCAGCTAGTCTGGCGAGTTCAACTCACTACGGTTTCTGACCTTCGAGGGCAGGCGCGACCAAACCCGGGCTTGCTCCGACCTGTCAACGCTGAATTCGGCCTCAAAGCAAGAAATCTGTAATCGAAATGTGGAAAACACGATCCATTGGTATCTCTCAATGTTTCAAGCAGAACGAAAAAACCCTCTCCCCCGTCATCGGGGAGAGGGTTGCTGTTGTCGGAACGTATTTTAATCGTCCGAGTCTGCGGTGGTGGGTGCTGGCCGGTTGTTGAAGTCGCTCGCGGGGCGAACGGTCTTCTCACCAGGATAGGGACGCGTAAACCCGGTGGCCTCATACCAGTCCAGATGGTTGACGGTGTCCGGATCTTCGGAGTCGGGCTTGGTCAGTTTGCCGGCGAAGATCTCCGCCTTCTTCCGCATCCAACCCGCCCTCAGTTCCTGGATCTTACGGCTGCTCGCTGGTTTCGCTGAGCTCGATGAGACGCCCTGATCCAGCGGGATTTGGTTCGCCACGTGCGTCCACGGCTGGAAGTTGGCGTCGGGCGGCGTGCCCACGACGAAAGCCGTCCTCATCGGCGAGGCGACGAGGTCCATCACATTCATCGGCGGCAGACCGAGGATTTGCTCGATCGTCCGAGTCATGTTGGTTTGCGAGTAGTAGGTTGAGTCCGTGAACCCATTCTGCTTGACGTATGGGCTGACGATATAGCCTGGGCTGCGGTGACCGTCGACGTGATCGACGCCGTTCTGCGCGTCATCTTCTTCGATGAAGATCGCAGACGTGGACCACACGTTGCTGTGAGTGATGGAGTCGATAATGCGGCCAACCGCCAAGTCGTTATCGGCTTCTTCGGCCTGCACGGTTGGCGGGCCGCCAGTATGGTCGCACATGATCCACAGCATTTCCAACGTGGGTACCTTACCGGCCGCGACGTCCTTGTTGAAGTCCTGTATCCACAGATCGACCCGGAACTGGTCCGGTATTCCAAGATCGAAATACGGGAAGTTCGGGATGAGGTATTTAGACACGGCCGGAATAGAGGACGTTGATGTGACCGTGTTCTGAAAGAACAGCGTCTTCTCGCCCTTGATCCCGGGTGCTGCGCAAGCGGGCCCTTCCTCGAAGCACTGCGAGTCCGCGTAAAACTCGCTCCAGCTCGGTTCGCTGGTTGACCCGTTCGGCTGTTTGTACGTGTTGTTCTCGATGTATTCGCCGTATAGCTTCACAGGCAAGCCAGCGGCCTCTGCTTCCGAGAACAGGAAGCCCTTTTTCTGATAGGCGAGTGCATCGCCGGCGTTCCCGCCTGGATAGCTGCGAACCCAGTCCGGCGACTGGATGTCGTCGGCGTAGGGAGCCCTAGCCTCTTGGATCCATTGGTGACCGTCAGCCGACTGACGGCTGGGATCATAGAAATTGTCGAAGAGAGGGAAACGCTTCACTAGCTCGTGCACATTCGGCGTGATCGGGGTGCCCCCGGCTGCGGCGCCGTCGCCGAACACGGCGAGCGAAGGGTCGCCATTACCGGCAGCCACGTCGCCCAGGATCTGATCGTAGGTGCGATTTTCACGGACGATCACGAATACGTGCTTGATCAGCGATGGACTGCCGATCTTGGCCGGGAGTGCGACCGGCTTGGCACTCGGAGCGCCTCCGGAGGCGGACGCGACATTTTGCGCCAGATCCCAGTGGTTGTTCACGAACACCTGGTCCGTCATCGTCGCCAAGGTTGCGCTATTTGGGACGGGGACGATGCTGACGGTACCATTGTCCTGGTGGGTGTTGTAGCCGCAGACGCCGTGATCGCACTCCATCGAATAACGCGTGCCGATGCCCTTGTCGTTGGCAACGAGCAGCTCGTTACTAGCTGTGTCGAGCACGACCGAGGCTGGCGCATAGGCTACGGGGATCATGCCTAAGAGGGGTGTCTGGGCCGTGGCGCTCAGGCTGACCACACCGATGGCGTTTGCGCCATATAG
Organism: Candidatus Sulfotelmatobacter sp.; assembly: GCA_030038125.1. Classification (GTDB taxonomy): domain Bacteria; phylum Acidobacteriota; class Terriglobia; order Terriglobales; family Acidobacteriaceae; genus Sulfotelmatobacter. Next base: position 639 of record JASHPL010000119.1, on the reverse strand, counting down.
TGCGACATAGGCGATGCCGTTCTTTCCATCAACCGCAATCGAGCTTGGCTCGGCACCCCACGCCGGAGCGTCTGTGCCGGGAACTCCGATCGGCAAGCCAAGATCGATCGTCCGCGCCACTTGGTTAGTAGCCGTGTTGATAATCGAAATAGTGTCGCTATAGGTATTGGCGACCAACAGCGAGCGTCCGTAGAACGCCATGCCGGTCGGATGCAGGCCGCCGGTCGAGATGTTAGCCGTGACCTTCATCGTGGTCAGGTCAACCACAGAAACGGTACCGGTGGTGGCGTAACCAGTTATTGGGTCGGCGACGATTTCCGTACCGGCGGAGTTGATCTGGAAGTCTGCCTCAGTAGCCACCCGGCCACCCTCATTGCTGACGTAGCCGTACACGCCGCCGGGTGCGATCACGATGCTGTGCGGAGCGTTGCCGACGCGGATCTGCACTCCCTGCTTCGGCGGATTGGCGGTCAGGTCGATCTGGGTGAGCGTGTTGTTCTGGTTCAGCAGTGCATAGGCGCTTCTGCCATCACTGGAGAGGGCGAGGCCACCGGGGTACGAAGTGCCTGGAGAGTAGAACGAGCCGCAGGGATTGCCATACGAGGCCGGAGGGCTGTTGGCGAAGCATTTGCTAAACGA
>JASHPL010000118.1 GCA_030038125.1 Candidatus Sulfotelmatobacter sp. | reverse complement strand
GGCGACAAGACCAGCGAAGATACAGAAGCGCTGGTCATCTGCTTCGAGACTTCCCTTGGCAGTGTCTTCATGAACGTCGCTCTGCGCTACAACAAGCGCCGCCTGGCCGACCACGCCACCGCTGTCGGGGCGTGAAACCGGTCCTTAATTGCCAATTCTCAGTTGTCGAGTGTGCCCCTGCTTTTACGGCTTTTTCTCTGTGCGGGAAGCAGCGACACTCTCAATCGATTTCATTCCCGCAGGTTCACCGCGGAAGCAGGACGAGCATTTCATTCGGAGCGAGCGTCACTGCAACTTCCAGCGAGCCCTTGTCGGGAATAACTGTCAAATTGTGGCGAATTCCGTTGGCGTCCAGGAATTCGGGGCTGGCGGTTCTCCATCTCAAGTTGCTTTGCATGGCGGCAACGTAGTTACTGCCCTTCTTCCAGTTGTTCGCCAGCAGTTCTAAAGCGGCGCTGGTATCGCGGGGGTTGACCATACTAAGTGGGTCGGCAAAGCAGTTCGGGCACGCGGCGAAGTTCGAATCGAGAATGTTGACCTTCGCATAGTCCTGCTTGACCCGCGCAAACACGTTGTCCACGGGCGCTTGCGAATATCGTCGGTATTGCCACGATGTTGCGTCCCCGCCTGGTCCCGGCGAAAGCGGCAGCGAGAACCGGATGCGGGTCGGTACGGCGTCGGCTGCTAGGTCGAAATTCGACACGATTAGCTGGGTTGAGCCGCCCTTTACCAGCGCCACCGCCATGACCTCAGACGTAGAACTGGAGGCGTTGTCATCGTTTGGCGCGGTGTTTGAATTCAGCAGAAGAAGTTCTGCGCCCAGATTGTTGTCGAGAACGATCCGCAGAAATCCGCCGCCGTTGAGAAAGTTCAAGTTCCCGTCGGAAACCATGCCGCCCCAATTGAACACTCTCTGCGGATGTATCGAGGCGCGTAGCCGAATCAGAGTTTGAAATTCCCAATTCGCCTGCAGCGAGGAGACATCGCTGACTCCCATTCCATTTTCCGTCGGTCCCCATGGCATATCGAGAAAGCCGAATTGATGAATCTCTGCGACAACCGGGCCGCCTTCTCGAACATAGGCATAGGAAGATTCCGCGTCGGATGCGGCTTCCGAAGGATAGCCGGAGGGAAACGGTTGCTGGCCCTGAATGTCCCAAAACCTGTTCAGGCTGCGCGGAATCGTGGCCGGCGGAAAACGCGCGCGAAAGCGCCGAACGAATTTCTGCGAATCGTACACACAGCCGTCTGCCTGGGTCTCGGCAAAATTGTAGCAGCCCGACGTAAAGTCTCCGGGAGAAACAGAAGAGTCGGGAAAAAGCTTGCGGATTGCCGCGTATGCGTCCGCGTAGAGGCGGTAAAAGTCCGGCGCCGTTCCGTTGAACACTGACAGCGTGTCGGATTCGTCGCCAACCTGAAACTGGAACGATCCCGCCGCCAGGCCATAATCCTTTTTCAGATCGCCTGTGAGATGGCCGATCACCCTTCGCCAAGTCTCATAAGAAGCAGGTGGATTGCACTGGCCCCACGGGCCGAGACTTCCCGGAAGTCCCGGCTCAATCGCGCAAGGGGAACCGGGCCGGATCGGATTGCTCGAAGCAATTTGCCAGGGAACATTGATCAAGACCGTCCCGATGTCCTTGGGCTTGTACCCAGCATTAAGGTAGGGTGACAGCCGATCGCTCACCAGTTCGCTCTGATACGAAAGAGAATCATCGGCATTGAGCGCGTAGTCTAGGCTCCAGATAGGCGGCGGGGTTGAGGAACAGAGCGGAGAGAATTCTTTCACTGAGCAAACCGCGGTCACTTCGTCCTGAGCATAGCCGCCTAGGAAGCGTGTAATCGTGAATGAATCGGCGAAGGGAATTTCCGAGTCGTTACCACTGCCCGAAAAAAGAGGTTTGTACGGTACGTCAACGTTCGGTGCAAGCAGATAGGAGAGCTTAGACTTGACATCGACAAGTCCCTGGCCGATCAAAGAGTAACTGCCTTGCAACTGTGTGGCACGATAGAAACGGTCCAGCCGGCCGAGGTCGCGAACTTGTTGGGCGTGGAGTGCGGACGGCAGGTTTGCACCCGCGACGAAGAACAGAGCTAGCGCCCAAACGCGACGATTCACTTCCAACCTCCCAGCTAATTATGTCCCGCAATGAGGGACTTGGGAAGGTCAAAACCCCGACCTCAGCCCGGAGTTTTCGGTCAACGGGCCCTCGCCAGAATCCTGCATCCATATGACCTAATGGTGTTTTGCTGGGAATTGTCGAAGAAAAGGTTCTTTCGAAGAGTCACCATCGCTGGACGGCGTAACTTGGCGCTCACGCTCTCGTAAGCGGAGCTGTAATACTGCGTGGCAACGTAACAAACCGCTTCTGAGACGTAATGGCTCATCACCTGGGGGTCGATGAGCCTTTACCTTTTTTCCTTCGAACCGCCAACCAATTGTTGGATCACTTTGGCGTACTCTGGCCGTTCCACGGGAGGAAAAACGATCTATGCGTAAGATCCCTCGTCCTCCTGTAGCCGGCTAAAGTTCCGAACCGACCGCCCCGATAAACATTGTGGGACCACACTGTGAGCGATGAGCCGTGGGTCCAAAGCGGCAGCAGAAGGAGTCTGCTTTTGTGAGTCAACTCTACGACA
>JASHPL010000117.1 GCA_030038125.1 Candidatus Sulfotelmatobacter sp. | reverse complement strand
CCTGCAAAGTCCAGATGCTGTGCACTTCCGACTCTTGTACCAGCGCGCGCAGTAATGCTGTGCCCACACCACGCCCGCGCGAGGCCGCAGCGACATACACCGAAACCTCTGCCACGCCTCGATAAGCGTGACGGCTCGAAACCGGAGCCAGCGCGGCCCAACCAAGCACGCTGAACTTGTTCAACGAGATCAGCAATTCGGCTTGATCCTCTTCGATCCCGTCCAAGGCGACAAGCCGGCAATCCTGACGGTGGCTGCCATTCCACTGTGCCCAGTCAGGAACTTCGGTCGCAAACGTAGCGTTTCCGGTGACGATCCCTTCGCGGTAAATATCTCGGACCGCCGGCCACAAATCGGGAGGCATGGGAACGATGGAGTAATCCATTGCACGAAACCGCCTAGGTTTCCGCCGGGGCGAAGAAGACTAATACCGCCAATTCTTCCTTGATGTCGTAGAAACGGTGTTCCACTTCTCTGGCGACGAAAAGCACGCTTCCGGGCACAACTTCTTGGTCTTGCTTCCCGGCGCGAAACCGCGCTTTTCCGCGGACCACATAATATATTTCGTCTTCATGATGAGGACGCTGCGGATCGACAGCGCCAACCCCAAGGACATACAGCCCGACGCTCATGGCCGGGACACGGAGAAACTCGCGGTATGCTTTGCCGGTGCGCGCTCGCTCCACATCAATCTCGGTAACCGTTCCGCACCAGGCGTTCACGCCAGAATTCCTCCCAGAAACAGGTCGGTGAACTGCGGGATCAAATTATTGGCCTGCAATTCGCCTTCCGGCTTGTACCACTGATAGATCCAATTGATCATCCCCAGTAAAGCGAAGGCGGCGGCGCGCGGAGTAACGGCGCTCTTGGCGTGGCGCGAGCGTTGGACCTCGGCGATCAGATCCCGAACGAAATGCACATACTCTTTCTTGCGCGCGTTGATACGTTTGCGCAGAGTCGGCGGCAACGGATGATTTTCATGCAGCATCACCGTGATCTCGCGATCGCGGGGACTGAGCACGACTTCGATATGCCGGCGGATCAGCGCCCGTAATCGATCCTCGGGATCGGCAATGCCACGAACCGGAGCCAGCACACGCTCCTGCGTGATCTCCATCGCGTGGTTCATGATCTCGAACAGGATCTCGTCTTTGCCCTGAAAGTGGTGATACAGACCGCCTTTGCTGAGTTTGAGCGCGGCCGCAACGTCATTCATCGAGGTGGCATCGTATCCACGCTGCTGGAAAAGCCGGGCGGCAGTGCGCAGAATCTCCTGTCGGGAATCAATGACAGCTTCACGAGTCATCGCGTGACATGGTACCTGAGTTGCAACCGCGATTGCCAAACATCGCAAATTTTGATCTGCGCTATCCAGAATTTGCATTGTACGGGTGTGCGGCGCGGTGCTATTCTCCAGTTCACTTTGAACCGTTATGATCCTCAGCCACAACGCGCTGCGAATTAACGTCTTGGTAGCCGTAGTCGGTGTACGACTGCTTCCGGCAGCGCTCTGGCTGGGAGGTCACGGATAGGCGAAATTAAAGTTAAGCTTCCCGAACCCACCGCCAGAGATGGCCGTGGGTTTTTGTATTTTTGGAGCCAAAATGACTTGGATACCGCAGGCGAAGTTTCGGCGATCGACTACAGCCACGACTAGTAACGCCAGGAGGTACCGCACCGGATTTCCCTTGACAGGGACGAGGGGGGAAGTTAGGATTTATAGGCAACCGACCGACCGGTCGGTTTTTCATATCTCGGCATCCCCAGTGGAGGAACACATCGGTGGCTACTATTTTCTATGAACGCGACGCCAATCCCAATGCTCTGAAGGGCAAGACCATCGCTATTCTCGGCTACGGCAGCCAGGGGCACGCGCAAGCGCAGAATCTGCGCGACAGCGGCTACAAGGTGATTGTTGGATTGGAGCCAGCCCGGCCCAGTGCACAGCAGGCCCGCGCCGATGGCATGGTCGTCGTCGCGCCCGATGAGGCCGCCAAGCGTGCCGATTGGATTCACGTCCTTACGCCCGATGAAACCCAAGCGGATGTATACGACCAATACCTCAAGCCTTATCTCCATCCCGGAAAAATTCTTGGCTTCTCGCACGGTTTCAGCATTCATTTCAAAACAATCGTTCCTCCCGAAGACGTCGATGTCGTGATGATTGCGCCCAAGAGCCCCGGCCATCTTCTTCGTCGTGTGTATAGCGAAGGTCGCGGTGTGCCTTCGCTCATCGCGATCCAGCAGGACGCCAGCAACCGCGCCCACGAATATGCGCTTTGTTACGCCCATGGCATCGGATCGACCCGCGCCGGCGTTCTGCAGACCTCATTCAAAGAAGAAACCGAAAGCGATCTTTTCGGCGAACAAGCGGTGCTCTGCGGAGGCTTGACCTCGCTGATCAAGAAAGGTTTCGAAACCTTGGTCGAGGCCGGTTACGCGCCGGAGATTGCCTACTTCGAGTGCCTGCACGAGATGAAACTGATCGTCGATCTGATCTATGAAGGCGGGCTGGGACGCATGCGCTATTCGATTTCGAACACGGCTGAATATGGCGATCTCACGCGCGGCGAAAAAGTTGTCGGCGATGAAACCCGCGCCGCCATGAAGAAAATCCTGGCCGACGTGCAATCGGGAAATTTCGCCAAAGAGTGGATTGACGAGAACAAGAGCGGGGGACGCAAGTTCCACGCGCTGCGGGAGAAAGAAAAACAGCATCCTATCGAGATCGTAGGTGCGCAGTTGCGCGGCATGATGAGTTGGCTCCCGAAAGAAGCCCGGAAATCGGCGGAAGCCCCGCAACCAGCAAAACAGGTGGTGAATGCTTAAAGGAGCGGAAATCGTCCTAGAGTGCCTGCGCGCCGAAGGCGTCGATCTGATGTTCGGTTATCCCGGCGGCGCGATTATGCCGCTCTATGACGCCCTCGATGGCAGCGGCATCCGCCACGTTTTAACGCGGCATGAGCAGGGCGCCGTTTTTGCGGCGGAAGGATATGCGCGAGTCACGGGCAAGGTCGGTGTCGCCATTGCGACCAGCGGTCCGGGCGCGACGAATCTGGTCACTGGCATCGCCGACGCCAAGATGGATTCTGTTCCTCTAGTTTGCATCACGGGACAGGTGCGCAGCGCGTTGATCGGAACGGATGCCTTCCAGGAAACCGACGTTTTCGGAGTGACTCTTTCTCTTACGAAATGGAGCCGTCTGGTTCGCACGATAGAGGAAATTCCCGACGTCATCGCGGAAGGATTTCATTGGGCCCGCAGCGGGCGTCCGGGGCCGGTCATCATCGATATTCCAACCGACATGCTGAAGGCGAAGAAGGAGTACGCCGGCCCGCTAAAGTTCACGCCGCATGCCCGTGCCGCGGAAGCCAAGGCCGAGGGCGGATTTACCGACACCATCGTTGCCATGCTGCAGCAGGCTTCGCGGCCAGTCGCTCTGGTCGGTGCCGGAGCCAAGCTTTCAGGAGCGATTCCGGAATTGCGCTGTCTGCTCGATCAGTTGAACATCCCAACCTTCGCCACGGTGCATGGACTCGGCGCCGTTCCTCCGCAATCGACCTATTACCTCGGCATGGTCGGCATGCATGGCACGCGCGCCGCCAATATGGCCTTACATGAGACTGATCTGCTTCTGGTTTTGGGCGCTCGCCTCGATGACCGTGTGACCGGTGATCCGAGTCGCTTTGCACCTCATGCCCGGATCGTGCACTTCGAAATCGATCCCGCGCAGCTCGATCGTGTGCGTCCCTGCGATCTTCCAGTGATCGGCGATCTCGCGGATACGATTCCCGCATTTCAGGCCGAACTTCGCCGCCACGCAGTGCCCGATTTCAAAGACTGGCGCGCCGTGGCTTGTGGTCCGGAGCGCGCGGAACTTGATCCCCGCGGGCTGGCGCAACCGACGATTCGTTTTCTCGACGAACTTTTCGGCCGCCTGCCCGAAAACAGCGTTGTTCTTGCCGATGTTGGCCAGCATCAGATGTGGGCGGCGCAGCGCTATCGGTCTTCCTCTCCTCGTGGATTCATCACCTCCGGCGGCCTGGGCGCCATGGGTTTCGCTCTTCCCGCCGCAGTCGGCGTCCAGCTGGCCGAGCCTGATGCGTGTGTGCTCTGCGTCTCGGGCGATGGCGGCTTTCAGATGAACATTCAAGAGCTGGCCACGGTGCATCGGCTGGATCTGCCGATCAAGATGGTAATCATCGACAACAAATACCTTGGCATGGTGCGGCAGTGGCAGCAGTTGTTCTACGAGCGCAACTACGCCGAGACCGATCTCAGCGACAACCCGGATTTCGTGGAGATCGCGAAAGCATACAAGATTCCGAGCTTCCGTATGAACGAAGATGCGATGCGCGAGTTCCCGGTTTCCGATGAAACGAGCAGCGAACTCGAACGATTTTTGCATTCTCCGAATCCGGAGTTATTGGTATTCGATTGCGCGCCGGAAGCCAACGTGTTCCCCATGGTCCCGGCTGGAGCCGCGCTTTCCGAGATGTTGCTGGCGGAAGAACCGGCCGAATAAGGAGCAAGCACATGCAGATCTTTCAGATTCGCTATCGCAACACGCAGGGAACGCTGATGCGCATTCTGAACGCGGTTTCGCGCCGCGGACTCGACATGCCTTCGGTGCACGCCGATGCCGTTGAGCAGGATCATGAGGTCACGCTTGTGCTGGTTGTCAATTCCAAGCAGATCGGCCAGTTGTATCGCGAATGGTATGCCATTGCCGATGTGATCCATGTGCGCTCCGGCGCGGCGCACGAAGCCGACTGGACCAATGCGCATCCTCCGACCGGCGTATCCATCCAGCGCGCGGCCGCGCGAGCGTGAACGCCTGTCTGATCGACGCCTGCTTTGCCCATGCGTCATCCCGGAGCTTGGCGTTCTTACGGGCCGAGCGAGGGAACCTCGCGTGTAGCGTAGGCTCGCAGCAGAATCCCTCCGCCCACCGGTGAAAATCGCGGACTTTCGAGATGACCTATCGCAGAAGAGTTCAACTTCAATGATTTCGCCACTGTTTCTTCCATCTTTGCCGTATCTCCTGTAATCTTTTTCACTTATGGATCCCAAGCACATGAGTCGTGGCATCACAGAAGGACGCGATCGTGCGGGTGCGCGCGCAATGTTCAAGGCGATCGGATTCACTGACGCTGATCTAGGCCATCCGCTGATCGGCGTCGCCAACACCTGGATCGAAACCATGCCGTGCAATTTTCATCTGCGGCGACTTTCGGCCAAGATCAAGGAAGGAATTCGCGAGGCTGGTGGCACACCCATGGAGTTCAATACCATCGCGATTTCCGACGGCGAAACCATGGGCACGGAAGGCATGCGCGCCTCGCTGGTCAGCCGCGAACTGATCGCCGATTCGATCGAACTGGTCTGTCGTGGGCAGATGTTCGACGCTGTCGTCTGCGTCGTGGGCTGCGACAAGACCATTCCCGCCGCCGCCATGGCGCTCGCCCGCATGAATCTGCCTGGTTTAGTACTCTACGGTGGGACCATCGCCCCAGGAAACTATCACGGCAAAGACGTGACCCTTCAGGATGTTTTCGAGGCCATCGGCGCCAATGTGGCCGGAAAGATGAGCGACACTGAACTGAAGCAACTCGAAGATGTCGCCTGTCCGGGAGCGGGTGCGTGCGGCGGACAGTACACCGCCAACACGATGGCGACCCTGATGGAGATGATTGGGCTCTCTCCCATGGGGTACAACAGTGTGCCCGCAATGGATGCTGAAAAGGATAGAGTCGCTTTCGATTGCGGCAAGATCGCAATGAACGTTTTGAAATCAGGGCTTCTGCCACGCGACATTCTTACCCGCGACGCTTTCGAAAACGCCATCGCCTCGGTTGCGTCGACCGGAGGCTCAACCAATGCCGTTCTGCACTTACTCGCGATTGCCCGCGAAGCAGGTGTGAAACTGAAGATCGAGGACTTTCAGGCAGTGAGCGCGCGAACCCCGCTTCTGGCCGATCTCAAGCCTTCGGGAAGATTCGTCGCTGCCGACATGCATCGCGCCGGCGGAGTCCGTCTGTTAGGGAAGCGATTGCAAATCGGCAAGCACCTGCATGGTTCAGCGAAAACCGTCACTGGGCTGACCATATCGGCCGAAGTCGACAAAGCTGTCGAAGCTCCAGGGCAGGAGGTCATCGCTCCTCTCAACCAACCTTTAAAGGCAACCGGCGGCCTGGTGATTCTCAAGGGGAATCTGGCGCCCGAGGGGTGCGTGGCCAAGATCAGCGGGCACGAAAGGCTCGAACACCGCGGTCCGGCGCGCGTTTTTGAATCGGAAGAAAATGCGATGGCTGCGGTGACGGGCAAGAAGATCAAGGCCGGCGATGTCGTCGTCATTCGCAACGAAGGCCCGAAGGGAGGTCCGGGAATGCGAGAAATGCTCGGCGTGACGGCCGCGATTATCGGCGAGGGACTGGGCGAATCGGTGGCATTATTAACGGACGGGCGCTTCAGCGGCGCGACCCGCGGATTGATGGCCGGGCATGTTTCTCCCGAAGCTGCCCTCGGCGGTCCTATTGCCGCCGTGCGAAATGGAGACATCATTCGTTTCGACGTGCGGAAGCGCGTGCTCCAGGTTGAAATCAGCCAACAGGAACTGCGCAAGCGCCTGAAGAAATGGAGGCCGCGGAAACCGCTTTATCCTTCCGGCGTTTTTGCGAAGTATGCCGCGTTGGTCTCCTCGGCCTCACAAGGCGCAATCACACGGCCAAGCTAAGGCGTTTCCCAGAACGGCGGCTCTGTGACACGCCGATCAGAGGTTATGTCCAGGGCTACGGTGCGGCAGTGGACACCGTCAGCGCCGCGAGAATGGAGCGCTGCACGCCCGTATTTCCGCTGTCAGTTATCGTGATGCTAACCAGAGTCTGGCTCGCGAAGGTCGCTGGCAGTTCATAAATCTGCATGTCGAGACGCTGCCCCTTGGTGTTCTTGAACCCTGCGACAGTAGCAGCGGTGCTTGGTCCCGTGGGCAACGCGCAGCCGATGGCATCTGTGTAAGACCCGTTATTGTAGTCGCGGATGTTTACGTTCCCGATCGGATCGTAGGTCCAGGTCGCGCCCCCTGTTCCCGTGAATGTGATGGCCAGCAAGCCCTTCGCCGTTGATCCCCAGTCCGTGTTCATCAGGGTGTATACCGTCTTCACGTCCTTTATGTTCACGGGGATAGTGATCGAAACCTTGCTACTTCCTCCGCTTGCTGCCTCGTAGGCGCTCCAGGCGTTGTGGGTGGTTGCGGTCCCCGGAATGTCGAATGTAACGCCGTCATAGCTTTTGGTGCCAAACGGCAACGTTGTGCAGTTTATCGGTGCCACAGTGCACCAGTTTGCATTCGCCTTGGACGAAATGTTGATGGGATGTTGCTGCGCGACCGCTGTCGCCAGGGTCAGGATAAATATCGGGCCGAAAGCGAAAAACTTCATAGTCCTCTCCTTGCCAGTTTCCTTGCATGGTTTTTGGATGAACGTGCAGCAGGGGCGTTATCTTTGGGCTGCTTGCGAAGGGGCCTTGTCCCTTGGGGGAATCGGGACTTGAAGCACGTTCAAGCTAACACAAAAGGTGCAGGACGAAAAGAATTTCTTCTAAGCTCGTCTCGCAGGTTGTTGAATCATCGCGTTGTCCATTTCTTGGAACCGGATCGTGTCGCGCGTTCGCTACCTGGACGAATCGTGGAGTGGCGTAGCAGAACGCACAGATTATGGCGATGGCTCCGCTAACTACGCCAAGCTTCCAGAGCTCAGCCCTGAACGCTTTAGGCTCGCGATTTTTTCCGGATTTTGATTGCAAAGGGGGCTCGTAGGCGCGGCAGGAATCGAACTTGAGCCTCTCAGCGGGCGTTTGAGCCCGCAGCCGGAATCCCGAGCGCAGCGAGGGACCTCAGACTGTTCAACTCTTTCGGCAGGCATGGTAGGCGCGGCAGGAATCGAACCTGCAACCCTCGGATTAGAAATCCGATGCTCTATCCGTTTGAGCTACGCGCCCGGAGACAACTCCCGAACTTCATTCTAACCTGCAGTCACCTCAAACCTGATGAACGGCCTGCATCACGAAAGAACGTGAGCGTGGTCCACGAATCGTCCTAATTGAATTTTTGCGTTGGACTGGGGCTTCGGTTTGCTGCAAAGTGAGCTGTAATTCTGCCATGTCGCAAGAGAGATCCGGGAAACTGCAGGGTTGATCGAAACCGGGATCTGCGGTTGTTCCGTCGACCTCATCGTTTGCTCACATACTCAGTTTGCAATCAGACTCGCCGCCTCACAGGCGCGACCAATAAGGGAAAAGTGTGTCGGATAAGGGTGCGGTTGTAAATTTGCGAATGCTGGCCGAGCGCGTCGGACTTGCTCCATGCTCGGTCTCAGCCGTTTTGAATCGCACGCCCGCGTCGCGGGCCATTCCGCAGCAGACGCAGGAGCGCGTCTTTCGCGCGGCAGCGGAGCTCAATTATCAGCCTAATCTTTCGGCGCGATCCTTGCGGACCAAACGAACGCAGATCATTGCAATCATCAGCAATGATTTTGGCCGAGTTGCGGTTGGATATCTGGCTGGAATCCTGGAGCGTCGCCTTCGGGGAAAGGGATATCTACTGGTGCTGGCAGGGCTCGATCGTCCATCGGAGTGGACACGGCTTTCGGTTCAACTTCGGCAGCGGGGCGTTGAGGGTGTAATCATCATCGGCGCGAGCTTACCGGGCGAGTGTGGATTCCCGCTAGTCTCAGTGCACCTCGCCAGCAGAACGGCAGCCGAACTGCCAAAAGACGCTATCGACCGAATTGCTGAACTCGGTGAGTCGATCATCGAGACGTTGTTGGCGAAGATCGAAGCTCTCTCCGGATTGGGCAAGGCAAGAATTTTCCGTCAGACTCCAGCAGCCGACTTCATTGCTGCAACCGGCTCTGCCTCTGCCATTGAGTTCCGGGAATGAGATGAGGATATACGCCGGATCTCACGCATCAACCGCGTCAGCTTTCTGGAACGTTGCTTCTGCGCGTAGACTGATCTCGATACGCCTTAATCCTATCGAGCGCCCCAAGCCGTCCTGACGCTCGACGCGAGGTTGAAAGATGACGGCAGTGCACGAGGAACTACTTCGGGAATTTCAGCACTTCTCTAAAACAGCTCTCAATGCCATGTCCCTGATGGAGCATATCGCTCAGCACCTCCACGAAAAGATGACGCGTTACAACTGGGTGGGGTTCTATCTCGTCGACCCCGAGGATGAGAACGTGCTAGTCGTAGGGCCGTTCGTGGGCAGCTTTACTCCAAACGCCCGCATTCCTCTTAATACCGGGCTCTGCGGCGCTGCAGCGCGCACTGGCAAGATCGTGGTGGTGGACGATGTTTCCAACGACCCGCGTTATCTCGCCGGATCGTCGATGGTGAGCAGCGAAATTGTTGTGCCCATTTTCGTAAGAGGCAAGCTGGCGGGTGAGCTCGACATCGAGAGCTATTTCCCAAGTACCTTCACCAAGCCTGAACAAGAATTTGCGGAGGCCTGCGCGCGTGTAGTGGAGAGATATTTGGCCACGAGCTAGAGGCAGTGTTCGAAGGTTGCGCGACTAGGGAGCCTTGCTGCTGTCTGAAATCCTAATTCCGCTTACTCCGCTCGGCCCACAATCAGATCACTGGGCCCGGGCAAATTGATGCGAGAGATTTCGGAAAATCCCGCTTCCTGCATACACGCCGTGTATTCGGCTTCGCTGTAACTGGCGCCGGACTTTGTACCAACCAGCATGTTTAGCGCAAACAACGTGGCCTGCTGTGGGGCGGTTTTTTCATTGTTAAGAATGAAGTCCTGCACTACCAGCCTGCCATTCGGAGCGAGCGCGCGCCGCGCGCGCCGAAACAGGTTTCGATTCTCCTCTTCAGAAAACATGTGGCAGATGGCATTCAGCATGATCACGTCGTAGCCAGAGCCAAAATCGTCGTGCAACATGTCTCCGGGGCGCAGGCTGATCTGCGATGAAACGCCGGCTTTCTTTACATATTCCCAGGCCAGCGGAACGACCTCCGCCAAATCAAGAATGTCACAATGAACTTCGGGCGAGGCTTTCGCAAAAGCGATCGAATAAGCGCCCGAGCCGCCGCCCAAGTCGAGAATGCGCCGAATTCCAACAGTGCCCAAGCTCTTAACCACGAGCGGGGCGCGATGTTTGGCATTGCGCTGCATGCCGGCGATGAAATTCTGCATCCATTCAGCGGTATCGCGGCGTTCGAGCGGGACGCAGGTCCCATGGCGCACGGCGTCGGTCAGGGTGCTCCAGCTATGCCAGATATTGGCCGTGTGCAGCAGGCCATTGCGCTGATTATCTTTGGAGGCTTGCGTGAAGAATCGCTCCGACTCAGGCGTGTTCTTATACAGCTCGCCCGTCTTTGTGAGAAGTCCGAGCGAAACCAGCGCATTCAGCAACATGCTTACGGCACGGGCGTTTGCATCAATCTTGCTCCCGATCTCCTCTGCGCTGGCTCCATCTCCAACCGCGGTGAAGATATCAAGTTCAAGCGCGGTCAGAACGCAACGGCTGGGCTGAAAGGCGCGGATCATTTGCTCGAGATGATCGGGAAGCATGCCACCTTTATCGCGGGCGGCCATCGCGGTCCGGAACTTTTCTGCGTGCTCGATCGACATGGCCTTCATGGCCAGCGCGTCGTTCCAGACAAGACGATCGACCGGTTTCTCCCTGGCGAGTTGCGAGTCCACAATTTCTGCTATGTCCGAAGCTTGCACATGCCGATACCACACGCCCTTCGGATAGACAACCATCACCGGACCTTCATCGCACAAGCCCATGCAGCCACAGGTGGTTAGCTGAACTTCCTTCGTGAGCCCGCGTGATTGGATCTCGCGATCGAGCGCCTCAAACACAGCAAGTGAACCGTGCGAGGGGCACGATACGACGCCTTCAGGCTTCGGCTGGGTGCATAAGAATAGATGAAAACGGAATGGTTCCATTCGAAACTCCAATTTAGAAGGCTCGATTCTAATTCTTCTGGCAGGCTTCCAAAGTGCGGGCAATCACAGTATCCTATGCTGACAATCGTCCGCCGGAGGGTGCCTATGGATCGGCGATTCTCTCTGACCACTCTCTTCTGCGCCTCTGTTCTGGCCGCTTTTACCGCAGTTCCTTGTGTGTCGGCTCAGGGACCCGATATTTTTGTCACTCCGGTTCCAAAAGCGCCATTCAGCGCCGTAATCGATGTGCAACGCTCGATGGTTCAACCCAACGGCGCTGTCATTCAAGTCAAATCCATACGGGAGATTGGCCGCGACAGTAAAGGTCGTATCCACAACGAAGCGCGAGAACTGATCCCGGTTTCGAGCCACGACACGCCGCGAGTCCGGCGCATTCATTTATATGATCCACAAAATCGAATGTCGGTCATGGTTGACCCCAACGCCAAGACTTTCTGGACCACGATCGTGAACCATCCGCCCTCGACAGTTCCTCCCGCTCTTCAAGAGGCCTCGCCAACCGGCAATGCCCTTCCTGCAAATGACTTCACAAGAAAAGAAGATCTGGGAACCAGCGGAATGGAGGGGATGACGGTCCATGGCGTGCGAGAGACACAGACCATTCCCGCCGAAGCCAGTGGCACCGGACACGAGGTGGTTGTCGTTGATGAATACTGGTATTCAGAAGACCTGCGCATCAATATGCTGATCAAGCATAACGATCCGAGGACCGGCTCAGTTACTTTAGCGGTCACTCAGGTCTCGCGCGCTGAGCCGAACGCGGCCATGTTCGAAATTCCCGAGAACTACAAGCCAGCGGGACGATAAGCTGGCCGCGGTTCGTAGGTTGACGCTTTCCACCGAGAGGATCCTCAAGTCCAATGGCCACCTGCGATTCTGAGGATGCGCTGTAATTCCCGAAAATCTCGCATCCCATTCTTGAGTGAGTCGCGCATACTGGGGCCGAGTTCATTCAAACGCAAGCGCGCGAAAAACGTCTAAGTCGGTGCGCTCATTTCCTGACAGAATCCATTAACGAGCATAGACTGTTAGGTTTGCGTCAAACGAGACTGGCTTCTATTGGAGCCCTTCGGAGCCCCTACATGAAAGCAATCTTTACATTCATCACGCTGTTGCTCGTCAGCATGGCAGTCTTCACTCTCCCATTCATCGCCCAGAACGCTCCCATGCGGGAGATTCACGGCATCGCGATTCAGAATATGGATCGTTCCATCAAACCCGGCGACAATTTCTACTTGTATGCGAATGGCGAGTGGATTAAACGCACAACAATTCCGCCGGATCGCTCCGAAGTCGATGTTTTCACCCGGCTCGCTGATCTAAGCAATAAAAGAACGGCAGGCCTGATTGAGGACATCGCCAAGTCGAATGCGCAGCCGGGATCAAGTTTGCGCAAGGTCGCCGACCTCTACAACTCTTTCATGGATGAGTCGGCAATTGAGGCCAAAGGACTCGCCCCCCTGCGCCCGCATCTCGATGCGATTGCTGGTATCCACGGCAAGCGAGAATTGGCCCGCCATCTAGGCGAGACATTGCGAGCAGACGTCGACGCGCTCAACAACACCAACTTTCATACACCCAATCTTTTTGGCTTGTGGGTAGCTCCTGGGTTCCACGATTCGGAGGCCTACACTTCTTACTTGCTGCAGGGCGGACTCGAGTTGCCGGATCGTGAATATTATCTCTCCGACAGCGAGCACATGCGCGAACTTCGTGCGAAGTATCAGACGCACATCGCCGCCATGATGAAGTTTGCCGGATTCTCCGATTCCGACGCTCGCGCCTCGCACGTCATTGAACTGGAACATGCGATCGCGCAGTCGCATCGCAGCCTGGCGGAGAACGAAGATATTCATAAGGCCGATAACACGTGGGGCCGGGATGATTTTGCGAAAAATGCTCCTGGCCTCGACTGGGATGAGTATTTCGCCGGGGCCGGGCTGAGCCACATTTCCCGCTTCATTGTGTGGCAGCCGGAGGCGTTTAAGGGCGAGTCGGCGCTGGTCGCCTCCACTCCGCTGGATACGTGGAAGGACTGGCTTGCCTTCCATCTCGTGGAGGAGTACACGGATGCTCTCCCAAAGTCGTTGGCAGACGAAAGATTTGCCTTTTTCGGCAAAGAATTACTCGGCGCGCAACAACAGCGTCCGCGCTGGCAGCGCGCTGTAATGGTTGTGAATCGGTCACTCGGCGATGTAGTCGGCAAAGTTTATGCACAAAAATATTTTTCTCCGCAAGCCAAGGCTCAGGCCGAAGACATGGTCAGCAAGCTGATTGCGAATTTTCACCAGCGCATCGAAGCGCTGACCTGGATGAACCCTTCGACCAGAGCAGAAGCTGAAACTAAGCTGGCCGCGCTGTACGTTGGCGTCGGTTATCCGGAAACCTGGCAGGATTATTCCAATTACGAGGTCAAGCCCGGCGACATCTTTGGCAATCTCTGGAGAGGCAGTCTCGCGCGCTATCAACGCGAAGTCGCGCGCCTCGGAAAGGCGATCGATCGCAAAGAGTGGTCGATGACGCCGCAGACTGTGAACGCGGTGAATCTTCCTTTGCAGAACGCGCTGAATTTTCCCGCAGCGATTTTGCAGCCGCCCTTCTATGATCCGAAAGCCCCGCCTGCCGTCAACTATGGGGCAATCGGCTCGATTATGGGCCACGAGATCAGTCACACCTTCGACACAGAAGGTAGTACGTTCGACGCTAAGGGACAATTGCGGAACTGGTGGACTCCTGAGGACCTGAAGCATTTTGAGGCTTCCACGGCTGCTCTCGCCGCGCAATACGACACCTACAAGCCCTTTCCTGATCTTTCGGTCAATGGCAAGCAAACGCTGGCAGAAGACATTGCGGACCTGGCTGGAATTTCCGCGGCCTACGACGGGTTTCACGCTACGCTCGCAGGTAAGCCGGCGCCGACGCAGTCCGGATTCACGGGCGATCAACAATTCTTCATCGCCTTTGGACAGAACTGGGGGACAAATATCCGGGATGAGGCGCTGCGCGAGCGAGTATTGACTGATCCCCATGCTCCCGGCGAATATCGTGCCGAAACCGTGCGCAACGTCGATGCCTGGTATAAAGCTTTCGACGTGAAGCCGGAAGAAGCGCTCTATCTACCTACGGACAAGCGGGTCGTGATCTGGTAAGCAATGGAATAACCCGGGACCCAACACACTTGGCATGACCCTCGCAGAAATTATCGTGATTAACAAATCAGACCGGCGAAACGTGACGGCCTGGTTTCCCGACAAGGCTGGAATTGCTCGCGGTTGGAGCCCTCAATAGACACGGTCGAATGGGCGAATACCGAAGTGAAGTAAGTGACTGGCGCGCCTTCTAGAGAATGTTCACCGCACGGGCCGCGAGAAGGACGAGAATCGCCAGGGAAATGAGCGATTGCAGCATAGTTGCCAGCTTAGCCCATCGCGAGAGCACGGCAGTGTCGGTCGGCGAAAAGGCGGTGCTCGTGTTGAATGCAACGAACAGATAGTCGAGAAACTGCGGCGACCAGCCGTCGTAGTCCTCGCGGTTGCTCGAAAGCTGCGGAAAGAGAAACGCGCTGGCGATCTTGCAGCGAGCATGATCGCGCCCCAAGGGACCGCCAGCGTCCAACTTCCAGTACCACAAGGCGAAGACCAGGATGTTGGTGATCCACAATGCCAGGGCCGAACGTAACAGCGCCCTAGGCGTCTCGCGATGTGCGGGAATTCCCTGAATGAGGAAGATGAGCGAGGCGATCATCGCCAGGGTGATCAGGCCGAGCGCGGCAAAGGTCAACATTCGCGTGATCTTGAAGTAGCCGCGGCTATTCGTGATCACGATGGGAATCATGAGCACGAAGATCACCGCCAGTAGCAGCCAGCCTGGCCCCACCGAAAGGGGCTCGGGCAGGGCCCAGAAGACCCCGGCAGCCGACAGCATGGCGAGGAAAGCGGGCCACCGTGGTTCGCGCGTCGAAACGCTCATAGCGGCGAAGTGTTTAGTGAAGTCTAAATCCAGCCTCGCGATGCCGCCAAGGTCTTGGGAAGCGTCAATCCAAGACTGCTGGGCGAATCGCCTCCACGTCATGGTTCACGGTTCGGGGTCAGATAGCGAGAAGACAGGTAGGAAATCACAGGTAGAAAATTGCGCGGGAAACTCAATGACAGCGCTAAGTGATGGAAAATGATGGTAGGCCCGAATGGATTCGAACCATCGACCTCTTCCGTGTCAAGGAAGCGCTCTAGACCAACTGAGCTACGGGCCTATCGTTTCTCGATTCTATGATGTTTGTGGGATCCGCGCAATTTTGGCTGAAATGGTAAAAAAATTTAGCTAAGGTTCATTTCGGCGGATTGTTCCAGAAAACTCTCCGAAGGTTTGCACATAATGTGAGCCGACCGCGACTTGCCCGCGCGCCAATCAGTATCCGGCAACATGGGCGTGCTAAGATTGCAACCTCGCTATCACAATCG
The DNA here is from genome assembly GCA_030038125.1 of Candidatus Sulfotelmatobacter sp. GTDB lineage: Bacteria > Acidobacteriota > Terriglobia > Terriglobales > Acidobacteriaceae > Sulfotelmatobacter. The sequence goes on along the minus strand of JASHPL010000117.1, from coordinate 25,631 downwards.
AATAGGGTCTCTCGCTGAAGTTGTGCAGAATTCTCGTCAAAACAAATTCGTCCTCCATCAATTCGCGGTTTTCATTCTGCTGGTCATGCTATTGGTTTTGCCCGTCGTACTTTCGGATGCTCCGCGCGGCGCAGTATTGGGCATTCTATGTTTTGTCCTTCTCTTCTTTTTCCCGGGTTATCTGCTGCTGAGTCTCGGCAATCTCCCAAACGGTTTGTACTGGCTTCTGAGCGTGATTTTTGGGATCGCTTCGATCACGACGGCTTTTGATCTTTTTGCTCGCGCGTCGATGAGCAGTTTTTTTTTCTATTTTGTCGCGATGCTCTCGGTTGCCGGAATCATTGTGATGGCCCTGCGCAGCAGCAGATTCGAGCCTGCTCCTCTGCTTGCCTCCGCTGAAGCTTATGAAACCATCCTGGCCGGATGCGTCGTCGCTCTCGCCATTGCGCCTTTTCTTTGGAAAAGCGGGAGATTCTCCGGCCGCGAATTCGTTTTCTATGGTCCTGCCGGTAAAGATCCTCTATTCCACGTCACTCTTCTGCAGCGACTTTTGTTGCATATACCGCCTGATAACTTTATCGTCTCTGGACTTCGCGCCCCCGTTTACCACTACTTCGACGATCTCGCGCTTGCGCTCACTTTGAGTTCCCAACACGCGTGGCACCTTGCTGCCACGAATTTGTTCGATCTCTATTTCCGGTGCTACCCGGTGTTTCTGTATTTTCTGTTAGGTGCGTTGGCATATCGAGTAGGGAAGCAACTGGCGGGGACAACGCGGGGTGGGGTCTTAGGCATTCTGTTGCTTCTCGGCGGAGGCGGTCTGGGCTGGTCTTTGGGGGCTTTGCAATCGGTCTCTCATGCGGGACACTTTGCAGCTTTCCGCGCCGCGCTGTTTTCGAACTGGACCTCATGGGATGGCGTGGATTCGATTCTGCCCTTGGTTCACCGACCGGCGCATTGTCACGGCCTGCTACTCTCTTTGGCCGCCATAACAACCCTCCTACAGCGCGGTGTGTCTCGCCGCAACTGGGCAGTTGCCGGGCTGTTGCTGGGATTGATGAGCGGGTTCAACTTCACACTGTCCGCCACTTTCGGTGGTATGGCGGTGTTGGGCGCGGTGCTATTTGTTCTACGGCGGGCGCAGCGCCAAGCAGCCGATCTTTTCTGGCTAGCGCTATTTCTTTTGATCGGCAGCTTGCCTGTTCTGTCGGCCATGCTTCTGTCGGGCTTTCACAACAATGCACCGGGATTTCCTTTCCGAGGACCTAACCTCGAGTTTCCATCTGCGGTATGGGGTCCGGAATTAATTCACGTACTGCCGATGCGGCTTGTTCCGTGGGCTGCGCTCCTCATGCTGCCGATCTTTGCCTACGGATTCCGGCTATTCGGGGTTCGAGCGATGACTCACCTCGATCTGGGCGAAGAAAATCGTCGCAGCCTCGCAATGTTGCTCGCACTCGTGTTCCTCGTTTCATCCGTGGTCGGCATTTTCTTCCCGTACAACGCATTCGAAGGCACGGCGATTATTTTCATTCAGCCGTCGATTTGGATTCTTGCGCTGTTCTCTATTCGCCCAATCGATGGATGGCTCACCCGAAACCAGAGGAGTTGGGCGGCGGCTGCGTTGTGGGGCGTGCTCGGTCTGATATGGATGCAGGCGCTGGCATCGTTCAACTTTTCGCAGCGAGTCGAATTCAGTCAGGAAACGGCGCGAGCATTGCATGACATTCAGGCTTCTGCCGACCGGGAGGACGTCATCGCCTATCTGCCTGACAGCCTCACCGAACGTCCAATTCTCGGCACTTCGAGCCAGACTACGAATTTTGCCATCATGGCCATGACCGGTCTGGACGGCTATTTTTCCAGCGAGCCTTACTCCACGTTCTTTGCCGTTGCTGGCCTCAACGGCGCGACACCCGCGGACATTCTTGCTCAAGCCAAGCAACTGTACGATCGGAGACTCGCCGACGTAAATTCCTTCCTGAGCGGGAATATCCAGCCCGAGGCCCGCGCCCGGCTAGCGAACGACCACGTGCGCTGGATCGTTGTTTCCGGGGAAGCGTTGCGCAATATTTCTTCTTCTGCAACTCCCTGGCGGACAACCAGCGAGATTGTGATTTACCACTTGTCTCCCTAGAGAGGTAAGGCGTCATCGCAGAGGGAATTTCTGAACACGATTTCCTCAGCTTTTCCTCCTTTACCGCGCGGGGGACTGAGATATACTTCCGCACATTACAGAGGCGTCTTTACTACACAACTCTTCATGGGTTGATAACTATTTATGTCCTGTGGAAAACGGGCGTTGATGCTCATTCTTTTTGTTGGCTTGGAGGTCCGGGGCAGTGCAGACTGAGAACTGAGCCAGCGCGACCCGGTTGATGACACGCCAGGGTTGTGATAATTTGTCGCACTTAAACTCTTGAATACCGAAACGATTTGACCGATTTCGCTCAGCGTGCCGCGTCCCTTGAAGCGCCCATCGACGCGGTGGTGCGCGGCGGCTATGATCCAAACTTTTTCGATCACTTGGCGGGTATCGAAGATCAGCACTTCTGGTTTCGCGCCCGCAACCGGCTTATTTTGCGTTTAGTCAAGAATCTCGCCCGCGAGTTACCTCCCGGCTTTTCGGTTTTGGAGGTGGGTTGCGGAACAGGCAATGTGTTGCGGGTGCTGCGTCGGGCGTGTCCCTCTGGGACTGTTGTTGGGCTGGAGCTTTGCTTTGAAGGTCTGCAGCACGCAAAGCGCCGCTCCCTAGCCTTACTGGTCCAGGGAGATGTTCGCGCGTACCCGTTTGCGAAGCCTTTCAGCCTCATCTGCATGTTCGACGTTTTGGAGCATGTACCGAATGAACACTCAACCTTGACTTCGCTGTACAACAATCTTGCGCCAGGCGGGAAGCTTCTGCTGACGGTCCCAGCTCACCAATTTCTGTGGAGCTATTTCGATGAGGCCGCTCATCATTGCCGGCGTTATTCCCTGAGCGAAATCCGTCAAAAACTTAGCGATGCAGGATTCGAGATTGAATTTGCGGGCCAGTTTATGGCCTGCCTCTTTCCTCTGGTTTGGTTGGTTCGCAAGTTTCGCGAACCGCTTGACTCGGATCCTTCGGCAGCCCACGTACGTTCTGTTAACGAATTCCGGATAATCCCAATTGTTAACGAGTTCCTCACGGCGTTGCTGACAATAGAGGCGCTTTGGGTGGCGAGGCGTCGCCATCTGCCATTGGGCACATCTCTGGTTGTGATCGCTCGCAAATCGACATGAACCAACCACACCCCATCGCGCTCAAGACGGAGAGGCTTCAGAATTCCGGTATACTGCCAGCGCTTCGCTCGGTTTTGACATTTCCCTTCGCTTACAACCTTTGGTGGAAGACGGTGGGCGGGCCGGCTTGGGCGCAAGTTCTCGCCTCCGAATATATCCAGCCGAAGATTGGCAGCCGCATTCTCGAAATGGGTTGTGGGCCGGGAACCCTTGCCGGGTATTTTCAACAATCCGAATATGTAGGCTGCGATATAAGCTCGAAATATATCGAGATCGCAAGGAAGCGGTTTCCACGCGCTCAATTTGTTTGCGAACGTGTCAGCAAATTCTCCCTGGACCAGCAGCAGAGTTTCGATACGGTGCTCGCAATCGGGATCGTGCATCACCTGGACGACCGCGAGGCATCGCAGTTATTTCAGATCGCGCAAGCAGCGCTTAAACCTGCCGGCAAGCTGATCACTTTCGATGGGGTGTGGACGCAGAACCAGTCCGCCGCGGCACGCTGGTTCCTGGCAAGGGATCGGGGAAAGTTCGTAAGAAATGAAATGGAATACGTTCGCCTCGCATCCCAAATCTTCGGGGATGTGAAGCCAACGATCCGTGAAGATCTGCTTCGCATTCCGTACACGCATCTGATTTTGGAATGTTTTCGCTCCTGAGCGGGTCAAGTCAGCTTTCCCCGCTATCCAAATGAGGCATGGCAATGTTCAAAACTCCTGAATCGATACGAGAAGGCCCCGCGACTTGTCGAGGTCTTTCTATCGTTATCCCCGTCTATCGCAGCGAGGCCACGCTGCCGGAATTGGTCCGACGGCTTGAAACCGTGCTCAACGCAATCGCCGATGACTTCGAGTTGATCCTCGTGAACGATTGCAGTCCTGATCGGAGCTGGGAAGTTATCTGCGAACTCGCGCAACAGAATTCCTGGATCCGCGCCATTAACCTCATGCGCAACTACGGTCAGCATAACGCACTGTTGTGTGGCATTCGAGCCGCAACACAGGACGTCATCGTTACCATCGACGATGATCTGCAACATCCGCCCGAGGAGATCCCCAAACTGCTAAGCAAGCTGGGGGAAGGTCATGATGTTGTCTATGGCGCGCCGCTACATGAGCAGCATGGCTTGGGACGGGATTTTGCCTCTTGGATTACCAAGCTCGCTTTGCAGAACGTCATGGGAGCGGACATTGCCCGACAAGTCAGCGCGTTTCGCATCCTCCGATCAGAGGTCACAGCGGCTTTCCGCAACTACAGCGGGGCGTTCGTCTCGATTGACGTGCTGCTGACCTGGGGAACCAATCGCTTCTCCGTCATTCCGGTGCGCCATGAGCCCAGAAAAGCAGGTGTTTCTGGTTATACCCTCCGCAAGCTCATCACTCATGCCATGAACATGATGACCGGGTTCAGCACGCTGCCCCTCCAGTTTGCCAGCATAGTGGGCTTCACCTTCACGCTCTTCGGCGTGGGCGTGCTGGCATACGTTGTTGGGCGTTTTTTCCTACAAGGCGGAAGTGTACCCGGCTTTCCTTTCCTGGCTTCCATCATCGCTCTGTTTGCCGGCGCACAATTGTTCGCACTGGGAATCATCGGCGAGTACTTGGCGCGGATGCACTTTCGCATGATGGAACGGCCGAGCTATGTAGTTCGTGCAACCTCGGTCTCGGAATCGGACCCTGCTTCTGCCTTGGAGGGAGTCCAGAGTGAACAGCATCGTACCGCTCGAGCTGTCTAGCCGCGAGGCCTATCTGGAGCAACTCAAGATGCGGAATCTGTTAGCAGCAGACGTGGCGACTTTCTCGCATCTCGATAGCGAGCGATTTGGCATCCGCGTCGCAAGGGCTCAGGTTGTTCGAGAAACGCTGCTGCGAGTGTTGGATTTCTGCGCTGCCGAAAGGATCGACCTGCTGATTGCACGTTGCGGGACGAGCGATCTCGTCACCGCGCAAGAGATGGAGAGGAACGGTTTCCTCCTGATGGATAGCCTCGTTTATTACGGTTTCGATTTATCCAGGAAGGCGATTCCACTCTGGCCCTGCGACTTCCTTGTTCGCCGGCTGGAAGCCGACGATCATGATCAGATTCGCCTCGTCGCATCCCAAGCCTTCAAAGGATATTCAGGTCACTATCATTCGGACACTCGCCTTGATCAGCGTAAGTGCGATGAGGGCTACATTTCCTGGGCAGAACGGTCCCTAACCTCAAATGGCGCAGCCGACGAAGTTCTGGTCGCTGAGCACAACGGGAGCGTGATCGGCTTCGGAACCCTGCGGTCGAATTCTGCGCGCGAGGTGGAGGGGCTGCTTTTCGGGGTGGCTCCGGAATATCAGCGACGTGGTGTCTGCCCTGCGCTGATGGTACAGAGCCTGCGATGGTGCCACTCTCAAGGTGCACAAAAAATGCTTATCTCAACTCAAGTGACAAATGTCTCGATGCAGAAGGTTTGGTGCCGTCTCGGATTTGAGCCGAGCCATTCCTACTACACGTTTCACAAGTGGTTTAAGCTATGACCTACTCAATTCCGTTCAATCGGCCGTGCCTGGCGGGCAATGAGTACAACTACATTGCCCAGGCAATCGCCAATGGACACGCCTCGGGCGACGGACCCTTCACGCGTAGATGCCACGAACTTCTGGAACGCGATTTGGGCGTTCTTCGCGCCCTGTTGACAACTTCCTGCACCCACGCGCTGGAATTAGCCGCTCTCCTGTTGGATTGTGATGACAACGATGAAATCATTGTTCCGTCTTATACGTTTGTCTCTACCGCCAATGCGTTTGCCTTGCGCGGATCGCGGATCGTGTTCTGCGATGTACGTCCTGACACACTCAATCTTGATGAAACCTGTCTCGAGTCGCTGATTACTGAGAAAACCAAAGCGGTCGTGCCCGTCCACTACGCCGGCGTCCCCTGCGCCATGGATCGAATCATGCAGATCTGCGACCGCCAGGGAATTTCTTTGGTTGAGGATAATGCGCACGCCTTGTTCGCGCGCTTTCAGGGAAGGTATACCGGAACTTTCGGTTGTCTTGCTGCTCAGAGTTTCCACGAGACAAAGAATTTCACCTGCGGTGAAGGCGGCGCGCTGATCATCAACGACCCCGAACTGGTCGAACGGGCGATCATCATTCGCGAAAAGGGAACCAATCGCAGCCAGTTCTTCCGGGGCTTGGTCGACAAATATACCTGGAGAGATATCGGGTCGAGCTACCTTCCTTCTGATCTGCTGGCCGCTTTCCTTTGCGCGCAACTCGAGGCTCGCGATGTGATTCAGAAGAAACGCCAAAATGTTTGGAATTTTTACGCCGATTATCTTCACGAATGGGCGCAGGAAATCGGTGCTCGCCTACCCGTTGTACCCGGCGATTGCGAGCAGGCCTATCACATGTTTTACCTAGTGCTGCCTTCGAGCGATTATCGCGATGAACTCATCTCTCACCTGAAGGCAAGTGGAATCCTCTCCGTATTTCATTATGTGCCGTTGCATCTCTCGGTTGCAGGCAAGAAATTTGCCGCGCGTCCGTCTTGCTGCCCAGTGACCGAAGACATAAGCGCCCGTCTTCTTCGGCTGCCCTTCTATACCGATATAACCCCCCACGAGCAGGGTCGCGTCGTGTCCGCGGTCACGAGCTACCGCCAACGGCAAACGATGATTGCGGTGTAGTGGTCATCAGGATTCGGGAACTGAAAAGACGCGGCTTCACGCCGCGCGACCGCCCGTAACAGCTGTTCATTGCTGGCAACCTGCGGGATTCAGTTCGTGCGACGCCTCACACCATTCTTCGGTCCGAACCGCTTTAGCAGCGAGCAGAGAATTCAGCTTCGCAATGACCTGAAAGGCATCTGCAACATAAAGCACATCGGCCTTGCCGCGCGCCCATCCGCAATTCGGATCAAGATTCACCGCACGTCGTTCGCTAATGAATCGCCAGCCCACCACGTGCGGTTCTTCGCCATGGCAACACATGGAGAGTCCCTTCGGATGCCGAGGCGTCGATCCCGTCTGTCCGACTTGGTTCAGATGTGTCATGAAGCCAAGCACAGCCTGATTTTCCCCGCTCTGGTCGACCAGCGATTTGCTCCCGCCCAGCGACGCTCCCGACTCTTCCAGAAACTGCAGAATGATGCTCTCCGCTTCACGAAGATGCGTTTGGCCATCCGGTTGTTTCTTGCACCACCCCGCTCCCGCGACAAAGAGCAGCTTAGCGTCTGGGCGAATCGTCTGAGCATCGATATTGGGAGTGCGCACGCCCGCATAGACAGTTCGACGGCAATTTTCCGGGAGTGCCACTTCGATCATCTCGATCTTCGCCGTGCCTTGCGCGCCTGACCACGCGTCCTGACATCCGCAATCCATAACCAGAAACCATGGCCGACCTGCACGCTGAATGACCGCCTCCAGTCGCTGCCGGTAAAACCACCGTTTTGCTGAAAGCATTCCGTCGACGATATCGAAGGAGGTGATGTGCGTGTCGATTTGTCCTTTCAAGCGTTCGGCCACTCCTGCCATCACGCGCAGAAATCGCGATGTTGCCGGAGCGATCACAATGGATGCGGCCGCTTCGCGGCAAATCGCCTCGAGCGCCGCCGCGTCGCTCCGATATCGAGGATGGGCGAAATCCGGCCCCGCCACACCGAGGATTCGAACCCCTGCCCCAGAGAAGGTGTTCGCCGCTTCCCGCACACCTTCCCCAACGATTCCGACCGTCAACGTCGCACCAAGTCGATGAGCGAGATCGACTGCCGCGCTGAACGCCTCATAGGCCGCCTTGGGCAGCGTCTTTCCCGATTCATCCACGTGTGCGAGAAACAAAATGCTTTCTGCCATTTCCGCCTGCTCTACTCCTGCGAAATCCATTCCAGCAGTTCGGCGGCGATTTCTTCCGCCGAGCGATCTTTCACGATTCGAGTTTGCCGCTGCTGCCTGGGAGGCATGACACTCAGATAGCGGACGTTCTGTGTCAGGCTTGTGCTTTTCGTTTTCTGCAGTGCCGGCATGATGGTTCGCATGTTCGCCATTCCCACCTGCGGATTATTTCTTGGCTCCGGAAGATTTCCGGTCGCCCATCCCAGCACGGTAGGAGGCCCGCTGCAAATGGAAACCAGATGCCGTCCACCCTCGATGCGCTCGTGAATTTCGAGCGAACCGTCAGGCAGAACGGTAAACCGGTCGACGCCTTGAAACTGATCGGTGATCTCGAGTTGTTCGCCGATCAACTGCATCGTCACGCCAGCTCCGCGCGACGCCGACTCCCATCCACCAAACAAAAGCAGGCGCGAGCGGTCGAGGCCGGAAATGGAGTGAATTGCCTGTGCCAGAATTTCGGCGACGCTATGCGCATCGGCGAAGCCGTTTGCCGGAGCATCGATCGGCACCAGCTCGAACGCTGCTTTCTGCGCCACGTTCATCATCACCTGTTGCAGCTTCGATTTTGGTGCGGCACTGACCAGCCACACCTTGCTGCCTTCAGCATGTGCCGCGAGGTTTGCCGCTTCGTAAAGCGCGTGCGCAGCCCACGGATCGAGCACGGCGGGCAACAACATTTCATTCTTCAACGCCGGAGTTGAACCGCTCATGACCGGTTCCAATGTTTGCAGCGGATCGGGGACAATCCCCGCGCACACCACAATGTGATAACCGTTGCTCATTTCGATTTCCTTGCAAAATCGGCGCCGAAGCCCGGTCGCAGCTAAAGATCAACTGCGTCAATGAACAGCGCCTCAATTCAGCGCAGAATGCAATCCACCTGCCCCGGCACGGAATTCAATGTTTCCTCCGTCAGCGACGCAGTTCCACAGGCATGCGCCGCAGTAAACACACTTCTCGCGCTCGAACTGGGGCACGCCATTGTCGCCACGATTGATCGCCTGTCCCGAGCACATTTCGACACACAGCTTTGGCTCGCAGTTCTTGCACACCTCCGGCCATACAAAGACCACGTGATTGGCATACCCCGGAGGGGCTTGAACGCTTCCGCCCATCAGCAACGCGTCCTGGTGCGAGATCAATAAGCGTCCGTCGTAGGGAATCTCCGGCCAGCCACAACGATCCATAATGCGGTCATGCAGCGCGCTGCGCTGCTCTGCGCATTCTCGTTGTAGACGTTTCAATTCCCTCGCCGAGATTCGTCCCCGCACAAATTTTTCCGGAGGCAGCTTGCCGTCTCGGCTGTGCCTTTGGGAAAGCGAAATCGCTCCGCCTGTGAGGCCCGCCAGCCCCGTGCCGATCAAGCCACGAATTACGCCATGCTGAAATCCGTTGCGCGAATTAGTGGCAACCTTTGACTCCGCATCCACCCAACTCTCACGCCGCCGCCGCACATACGTCCTTTCCAGATTTTCTTTTGTGAATGGCTTTTTGGCTTCCGACAGCTCGATCATTGCTTCCGCCAGATAGACGCCCGTAGTCCACGCCTCGTCTATCCCTGATCCGGCCAACGGGTTCGTACTGCCCGATCCTTCACCGATTCGCGCATACCCGTTTCCCGCCAGGAACGGCTCGCCATGTCGTCCTGATTCCTGCAAAGATTTGGCTCCCCACGATTTGAGCGTTCCTCCTTGCAGGTATCTCCACAGATACGGATGAAGCAGGAAATGCTGCAAGTAGCGATAACCAGTGCGCACCGGGCTGCGAAACCACGAAGGAATAAAAATTCCGACCGACGCCAGCCGTTCCGGATGCAGGTATAGAAACCCGAAAATTTCCGGCTCGGGAAATCCGATCGTGTGCACGACGGCTCCCGCTTCCAAGCCGCAATCCCCGCGCAGTTCGATCACCATCTTCATGCCCAGTGCCCAGTGTTTCTGTTCATGACCCTCCGGCAATCCGAAGTGCGCGTCGAGACGGCGCCCAATTGCTCCCACGGGCCCATCCGCAACCACGGTCAGCGCGGCGCGAACGTCCATGCCGGGCATAAATCCCTTGCTCGGAACGCCATCAAGGCCGACTCCCTGATCCGCGAGGCGAACTCCGCAAACCCCGTTTCCATTCATAAGCGGAGCGCTGACCGGCACTCCCGGCCATAGCTGAATCAGGCCCGAGCCGGTGATGTGATCGCTCACCCATTGATTGAATTGGCCCAGCGAAAAAATCATGCCATTTTGCTTGCGCATGAATTCCGGAATGAAGGGTAATTCCCACGCCCAGTCTTTCAAGCCGAAGAGATATCCGGTGCCCCGAATCAACCGGTCTGCAACCCGAAATGCCAGCGGTCGCAGGCTGGCGCCGATAGGATCGAGCAGATAAACCAGCTTTTCTTTGGTGACTGGCGCCGCCATCGGAATCGCACTGAGATCGATTCCGGGAAAGCTCGCGCGAATGCCGCGCGCTCGGGTTACCGCTCCCGAAACCCCGAATCCCAATCCATCGGCTCGTTCGTAACAAATGATCTGCAGCGGCAGGCCCGGTGCCACGGTGCTTTCCAGTCGCGGCGTGCCATCCTCTTTCACAAGAGTGCGCGACAGCGTGGTGAGAAATCCACCCATTGCCGGTCCAAAACCGACCCCCGCGATGTCGACCGACATTTGCTGCCGCTCGGCGAGAGTGGCTGCTGCCTCCGACGATGCATGGTGGAAAAAAGAAGCGCTCATGCCGGATAGTCCAGCGCTTCGGGAATCATCATCTTGGAAACCGCGTCGGCTGCGCGATCCTTGGCCAGCCGCGAACCGGTGAGACAGCCGTCCAGCTTCGCGTGCAAGGAAAGAAATCGGCTCGCTCCCGCGCAATTCACACACGGTCCGGCCTTGGCCGGATGCGAACCGTCGCCGGCGATGACATCAATCGCATACGAGTTGATTCCCGGCATCAGATTTTCGAGCGCGTCGAGTTCGTCCTCATGCCAGCACGCCCGCTTTCCGTCCTCATCCCATGCCGGATGCCGATCATATCCAAACACCAGCTCGGCGCAGATTCTCGCCACTTCGCCGCTTGCGCGCGCCGATTGCACGTTGCAGAGATCGGTCATGAACTTCACCAGCCCCGGCAGCCCTTCTGCGAGCGATGCATCATTCGCGCCAGATTTCTCCAGACGCAGCACATCCACAATTTGACAGCGCGCCGCTACCAGCCAGCAGAGTGCGTCGGCTAGAGGGAACGTCACGCCTTGCCGGGCACTCTGATACAACCTGCCGCCATCGGCGTCTTTACTGTGCTGCAGATGATCAAGCGTCCACAGCCACAACTTCATGGCCGTAGCCAGCGCGCACGCGCCGGTGCCGGGATGCTCGGAAGCCACCTCCCGCATCTCGCGTATCCACTCGCGAAACTGCGCCAGGAACACAGGATTCGTCATCGTCACCGACAGTTGCCGCCGCTGCACGGCTTCCGGTCCCTCATACGTGGCCTCCAGTTGCGCATCCATCCATTTATTGCCGAGAAATCCCGGGCAGTCTTCGGTAATGCCATACCCTCCCATCAAACTCACCGCTTCGCGCATCATTTGAGCGCCCCAGCCGGTGTTCCATAGCTTTGCCGCTGGGCATAAGACGTCAGCCAACGAGTCGAGCGCCACAAACCGAAGCCGCAAGTCGGAGAGCAAGGTGCTACGCCGTGCGTCGTCCCGCGGCAACTGCATCAGCGTCACCGCCTCGTCTGCAACTCCTCGCAGAAATTTCGCTTTCGCCTTGCCCCCACTGATTCCTCGCTCTGCGTAGAGCTTTTCCACTTCTTTTTCCAGCGGATCGAGTTCGTCGAACACCCGCGCAGCGGCAAAGCCTAATGATGCGCTCGCTTCACCCGTCGCCCACAGATCGACCAGCCGGTGCAGGGCATCTTCTCGCGCCTGCAATCCCAACTCATAGCGCACCGATCCCGGCGTGGCCGTGTCCGCGCCGCGGAATCTTCCCCGCTGATAACGAATGATCGGCTCGACCGCGGACAGCAATTTCGCCGTGGTCATCACGCCTACGGTCACGCGTGTTCGCCGGAACACCGCTTCGATTACTTCACTATGGCTATAGCGCGGAATCAGCACGCCGTCTTTCACATCGTATCCGCCCACAATCCTGCTGGCCGGAACGCGCAGGTTGAATATCGGATCCCCCGTTGAAGAGAGCTGGTGCACCATCTTCCGTGTTGGAGTTCCGCGATCGAAGATGCCCGGATCGGCCTCTTCCAAAATGACCATGCAGCTGCCTTTGATCCGTTCGTCATCGGAATCAACTGCGGTGGTCACGAAATTCGCAAATCCGATATTCGTGATGAAGCGCCCACGCTTTTCCACCTGCAGAATCGGCTCCTCGCCCGTCTTCCACTCCACGATGCGAATCTTGCCGTTCAGCATGCCGGTATCGACTCCAACATAAGGAATCGGTTCGGTCAGACAGAACGCGCCGCGCCACGGTTTGCGATCTTCGCCCGGCGTCGTTGGTGCAGCCAGTTTCATATAATGCTGCTTCTGTTCTTCGGTGCCGCGCTCGTGGATCGGGGCCAGCGCCAGACATCCCGCCAGACTCGCGGTCGCCGCGCCTCCGTCCACCCACGCCAACTCAAACGCAATCAGCGCCAGAGCAAAATTTTTCGGACCAGCAAATAATCCGCCTTCCTCCGGCTCCATAAAGACAGCTGTGATTCCCGCCTGATCAAACGCCTCCAGCAGCGCCGCTTTTGCTTCAGTCCACTCGTGCGAATTTCGCCCGCCGCCCGCCACTAGTCGCGCTACCGGTCCTCGTGCCACCGCTCGGCTCGACTGGACCAGCAACTGCAAGTCGTAGCGGTCGGCAAATCCCCACTGCACCTGCCGGGATGCGTCGCTGGGCAGCGCACGCAACGTCTCACGCTCGACCGCGCTCGCCGTCGCCATAAAACCTCTCCTGGCCGCGCACAAAGGCTCGCCAGCGATTCTGCCGTCGGGAGATACAGCGGTCAGTGACGAAAATCACAGGGAACTATGATCGGAAGGAAAAGATGGACTCGTCAGCCAGCGTGCTGCGGCCGCGGTTCGCGGTATAAGTACGAACCGCTGTGAAAAGGCCGCCTTCAAGCCGCGCCCTTTGAACCCAATGAAGATCCGGCCTTGTCGTCCCGAGCGAAGCGAAGGATCTCTTGCAACTCAACAGCGGCCTTTCGAGGAGTTCCTACGAAATTGCACGCGACTGTGCGGACTTGATCACAGTTTGCTCAAATCCTAGTTTCTTCAAAATCCCAGTCCCAGAGCGCTGCTGAGGAACGCGGCCAGCGGCGCCATCTCCCGGCACGCCGCCGTGAAGATCGATAGAAATTTCCCGCTGCACACTTGCTTCTCGGTGAAATTGAGCGCCGTGCCCAGATCGCGCAGCTTCAGGTCTTCCACAAACTCGTGATCCGCGCAAAAACCGCGAGGAGGACGGCTTAGCTTGCCGGCATCATCCCAGTTGAGCATATGGCGAACCATGCGCCATTGCTCCGGACGCGCCACCATCGCCGTGCGTACCTTCAGCAGTGTCGGCGGTTCAGGATGCCACAGACCCGACGCCGCAAAGCAACCCCCCGGCTCGAAATGCAAATAGAAACCGGGTGAATGTACGTCCTTACCGCGATGCGAGAACCGCATGGCGACATGGCTCTTGTACGGGCGCTTGTCATTCGAGAAGCGTGTGTCGCGATAAATGCGAAACAGCGATCCGCGCGAGGGCCGCGCGTCAGCCACCAGGTAGGCGGAAATCTCGCGCAAGGGGACGGCGAAGTCCTCGATAAAACGCAACGCCGGCTGCCGCACGCAGGATTCATATTCGTCCTTATGGCGCAGGAACCATTCTCGATTGTTGTTGCGCTTGAGCCGGGTAAGAAATCGGAAAAGCTCAGGAGTGAAATAAGCAGGCATGCAAAACAAGGTAAAAATTTACGAGCCGGAAGTAAAGCCCGCTCGCTGGCCGCCCTTGGGATTTTGATCGCTAACGTCTTTTCAACAGTTACCGAGACGGCGGTGCTACCTGAACGGTCACGCCAGCTTTGTCAGGAGTTTTATTGTCGAGGACCGTACCGGTGCGATGCTTCAGTTCTCTATCGAAAAACGCAACCGTGTAGCCCCCGATGAGTCCCAACGCAACTGAGGCTTGTTTGCTTGGCGGCTCGGTCGTCGCCGCGATGAACGGCTCATCTGTGAAGCTTGCGTGGCTTATGCCACCAGAATTCAGAAGAACGTGAAAGCTTCCTCCCGGGCACGCACGCAGTTGTTGCTCGTCTGTTGCCACCTGCAGCTGATGGTTCTTATCCCACTCTTTTCGTGTTATTCCATAGGGCGCGAGTTGTGCATTTGTCGGAGGCTCGTGATGCACCTCCATCCACATAAAGGGTTGAGAGGGCAGGGATTCTCCCTCAAATACAAAAATCGGCCCATCGGGGCCGAGGCCATCAGCGTTCAGACAGGCCTTGATGCGTTGATCGAGTTGGCACGCCCTTGCCGCTCCCCTGCCACCGAAGGAGTGTCCCCACGCTGCAATATCCTGAAGGTCTAGTCGTCCAGCAAAGGGAGCCGTACTCGTCTTTCCGCCATTGAGTAGTGTGATCTGGTCGATAGAAAACCTTACATCGGCGGCCCAACGGTTGATGTGAGGTTCGTCAAAGGTGTGCATGCGTTTTATAAATTGGTCTCTCGTTTCGCCGGGCGGAGCAGGAAGGTGGCGTCCAGTGGCCTCCGGCAAAGCCGCGATTTCGCGTCCGTCGGGAAAAATCACGACGGGCGCTTCGTAGGTCGGTTCGATAGCGACCACCACATACCCGTGGCTGACGACTTCCTGAATCAAGGTCGTATATGCAGTCACCGGTATTCCCAAGCCCGGCGAAAACGTGAGTAGAGGAAACGGTTCGCTCCCTGAGGCGACGGGAGGTGCATCGAGCGTCTGGTTCTCGACCTTGTCCGCCCGGAGCAGAGCCCAGGAATCTCCCCAGAAGTCCCGCATATCTTCGCCGTTCTCTCCGTCCGCAATCACATCAATCCCCGGTAAATAGCGCGAGCGTTTCGAGTCTCGCGACTGATCAGCCGGATACCAGACGTAGACCATGAGTTCACGCTTTGCTCCCGGCACCTTGGAGAACTGCTCGATTCGTGAGTGGTCTACCCAGTGATAGGCGATGCGTCCAATCGCGTATTTCCCACTGGGACCAGGGAGGTGTTTCACAGTCGCCGCGACTTGCTGGGCAACAGTCGTTGGCTTGGACGCGAACAGTGCGGTCGCAATCACGGAAGTCAAAAGAAGGCGTGTGAGCACCAGACCCTCCCGGCTCTTCGGCAGTTTGACTTCCCGTCTTGGGCGGAAGGACTTCACGCGGCGGATTTTACGGCCCGTCAGACAGGATTCGTATTGGAACGAGTAACCCGTCTTTCGCATCCAGGGCCCAAGAAATCCACAGGGCACCGCATGGATCATGTGACATCTGACCTTGCGCGAGACATCAGAGTTCTGCCATTCTACGCCACGGCGACGCCGTGACTGAACCCGGAGTCGATCAGTTTAAGCTCTTTGTTTTCAGGATTTTGAGCTATAAACCTTTGTCGCTCAAGATTTTGCCAGCCAAGTTTCCCGCGCCACCTGCGGCTTTCCGAAGGGAGGGGGGTGGGGATACCAACTGGTAAACTTTTCCCATTTTGGAGCGCGATTTTGACCCTATCGCGAACTAAATTTCAGGACACTCCCATTTCGGTTCCGGTTGCTGACGCGTTTACGAGGCAGGAAGTAGAGAGATCCTTGGGACCGACTGATCTGCGTTCGTAAACTGATCCCACAAGTGCGCCATCGACCACGTCTTCCACATTCGCCCACAGCCAGCGATTGGGCTCGTGATCTCCTCGCAAACGGAGCTTGAGGTAGTTGTCGGTCAAAGCCTCGGTGAATGCCGCTGCGGACCTCTCGCGGGCTAGAACCTCGGCTGTCGTTCGGGGCAGGTCCGCGCCGCACGTATTCTTCAGTGTGATCGCTTCAATTTCCTTTCCAATGAAACTGCGCATGAATGCAAGCTTCTTAGTTGAACCCAGTTCGCGCAGAATTCGATTGCGCTCCCGCGCCACCTGTACCGGAACTTGCTTCGGCATAGCCGCTGCTGGAGTTCCTGGACGCGACGAATAAGTGAAGACGTGCAGGTATGTAAACGGCAGATCTTCCACCATGCGCCGCGTGGCTTCGAACTCGACGTCGGTTTCTCCTGGAAATCCGACCATCACGTCGGCACCAATCGCGGCATTCGGCACTGCAGCACGAATCTTCGTGATCTTTTCGCGATAGTGCCATGGCCGATATTTGCGGTGCATGCGCCGCAAAACTATATCGCTGCCGGATTGCATGGGCACGTGCGCGTGCTTCGCGATCCGCGGTGAAGAAGCAACGAGCGCAATCAGTTCGTCGGACCAATCCATCGGTTCGACCGATGATATGCGGAGTTTCTCGAGCCCAGTCTCATCGAGAATCGCACGAATCAGGGATGCAAGTCCCTTCTCATGCTTCTTGGTTTGCCGGCTGACAGCTGAGAGCCGGTGAGCGAAATCCTTTCCCCACCGCCCCAGATTGATGCCGCTGATCACAACCTCGCGATAGCCCGACTGGACCAACACGTTGACTTCGCGAATAATCTGGTCCTCCTCCAGCGAACGGCTTTGTCCGCGAACGGACGGAATCACACAGAAGGAGCAACGATTGTCGCATCCATCCTGCACTTTGAGATTCGGCCGCGTGCGCTCATTGGCGGCCTCGAAAACCGGCGCGGCCAGCAGTTCCGTGTGAGCAAAGATGTCCGAGACGAAAATCGAATTCTCACTTCTCAGTTCCCCGTTCTCAATCAGGTTAGAAAGCGGAATGAAATCGGCTCGGTCGCTGACGAACGAGCTTTGCAACGCGATTTCGGCCAGCTGATGTTTGTGGGAGTTGCCAATCACAGCGCTAACGCCTGGGAGGGACGCGAGTTCCTGCGGGGCCCGCTGCGCGTAGCATCCCGTCACTACGATCTTCGCATCGGGATTCTGGCGCCGTACCCGCCGGATCGCCGCACGCGCGTCCTGATCCGCTGCCGCTGTCACCGTGCAGGTGTTCAGGACGACCACTGCGGCCTCGGAGGACGTAGCCGCGCGGTTCAACCCATGCTCTTTGAATTGCCGCTCCAGCGCAGCCCCATCGGCCTGGGTGGCGCGGCAGCCAAAGTTTTCAATGTAATATCCGGACACGACTTCTATAGTAGCGCAGGTGTGACGCGGACCTGCCCTGAGCGAGAAACGAAGGCGTTCTCGCCCGTGAGAGACGTAGCTCCAGCGAGTTCACTCTGGACACCAATACTGCGGAGACGGAGTTTCCAACCACCGGCGCGAGGGTTTTCCCCGCGTGCTTAGGCGAACTGAATTGTCGGCGCCACGACTTCAGGCAGTGGCTGCGGTCCTACGCGCCTGAAAACATTCCCGGCAAAAAACAGGACGGCCCTGCGTGGGCCGGAAAGGCACGGTGGTTTGCTTGCCGCATCCTGAGCAGGTCGCCTGCGTCTCAACCTTGGTGAAACGGTAGGTCTGCCCCGGCGCAGGCACATTGAGCACCGAGACCCGTTTGGCTTTACATGCTTTACAACGTTTGGGTTCGTTCTTGAACTGCTTATCATGAAAGAAAAGCTGTTCCCCGGCGGTGAAAATAAACTCACCCCCGCAGTCGATACACTTGAGTACCTTGTCCTGAAACTCCATTGAGGATGGCTCCCTTCGCCCGTTTCCACGCGCCCACTCGCGAGGAAAGAAACTGCGGTGGTACGGAGAAAACCAGGTTTTTTTGCTTCTCCCCCTCGGATACTGCCCCATGGACTCGGCCCGCCACGCCACAGAACAAACGTGGGTACAGATTGTCTTAATGCTAGAGGATCTATGAGTATGAACAATCCCTGCTGCAGCTCAAGTTGGTTGGGGGTCCAGATTGAGCAGAGCCGCCCCGGGAGGGAGCGGCCCTTTACTGCACTATTCCTGTTCTTTGCGTGTTTTCTTGCGGGCTCGCTTGCGAGCCAGCGCAGCCTTTACTCGTTTCTTCTCGCCAGGCTTCAGATAGAAGGAATGACGCTTCACTTCTTTAATGATGTCTTCCTGCTGTACCTTGCGCTTGAAGCGGCGTAGAGCGTTCTCGAGGGACTCGCCCTCTTGCAGCCGAACTTCTGCCAAGCTTGCACACCCCCAGACTCGTCCGGTAGGACCCCATTGTTATTTCAAGGTTTTCCTCCTAAGTCAAGAGGGACCATCTAGATTTCTGCGCCAGTGCACGCCACTGTGCAACAAACTTCATCTTGAGACATTGGAGGACAAAGGGAGTTTTTGCGGCGTGATCAGCAGGAAGAACAGAAAAACCGTGCTCGGCCACAGCTGCAGAAACAACCGGTCGAGTGAGAAGCGGAGATGCCAAAACAGGTCGTAAGGCGTGATCAGATAGACGCAAAAATAGCCGATGAACGTCAGAAACAACGCAAGAATCGACGCGCGGTGACCTGCCGGAAGGCCGCGCCGCTGTCCACGACCGACAATGAAATAGAAAGCAAGCAGAAGCACGGTTCCTGGAATTCCCAGCCAACCGCCGAAGCTGAAAAATCTGCGTAGGAAGGCTTTGACGACGATCTCAAACCGAAATGGTTCGAGCAATCTATGCAGCATTGACGCCGGACTCGTGAATAAGTCGCCCGGCGGTGCGAGCCGGTGCTTGCAGTAAATGATCAGAAGGATCACCGGAGCGCATCCGAGCAGGAATGCACTGCTGTGACGGTGAAACGACGGGTTGATCTCGCTTCGTTTACGACCCGCGCGCAGGAAAACGATCTGTCGTGCGAGAATGATTCCGCAGACGAAAAGCACGCCTTCGTTCTTGGTCCAGCCAGCGAAACCGGCCGTAATCCCCGCCAAAGCCAGAAATCCGGAACTCGACGATCCACGCGCGAGAGATTGCTCATCGGAGACAGCCAGCAGCGCAATCGTCGCCAGGAAAAAAAAAGCCAGCGGAATGTCGGCATACTGCCACGTACCCTGCTCGATGAAAAATGGCGTAGCCAGGAGGGTTAGAGAAGCGAGCATGGCGGCAACTCGTCCGCGAAGCATCGACAAACTTGAAAACAGGAGTCCGACGGCTGCGAAGGTCAGTAGCAATCCCACTGCCGCCGGAACATGAGGGTCGTCGTGGCCAATAAATGTCCAAAAGTTTGCGATCGCTGCAGGAACAAGCAATGGATAGTCAGGATGGGACCAGGGAATCAGGGAACTGAAACCATCGCGCCAATGTGAGCCGGCAAGAAACAGGAATCGAGCATGAAGATTCCAAATGGCGAAGGCGTCCCACCCGCCTCCTTGGGGATGAGCCAGTGCTTGCATAATCGCCGCGTACAGAGCGCCGCAGAGTGCGAGGGAGGTTGCGGCAACTAGAATACGCCGAAGCCACCGCGGCCACTGTTCGTCGGCGCCAGGCGAAAACATTAGAAGGTTTGTCGAGGCGCTGGCATTTCGAGCCAACAGCAACGCCGCGATTAGACATACCAGCACTGCTGCATCGACGGCAATTATGTTCGAGATCGCAAATATGCGAGCCAGGAAGAAAGCGAGAGAGAAAATTCCAAGCCCGAAGCCAGCCGACAAAGTCAGATTGAAGAGAACCGCGGACGCATCTGGAACCGTGCCGGACGAAAATAACGAGACCAGCGCAAAACCGGAGGCGAAGCACAGAAAAGCAGCCAGGGCTACGGCCATTCAGCGGACGTCCTTGTTGGCCAATAGGAGCACTCCGTCGCCGAAATCCTTGATCAGTAGCAGATTCGGGGAGAGATCCGGCGGCGAATCCGCGAAAAAGTTTCCCACTACCAAGGCATGTTGCGGGGAATAGTCGACGACGAGCGGGGCAAGCGCGTACTGCGCCAGATAGTAATGGGCGGCATTGACAGTTCCGGGGGCTTCAACATATCCCAAGACGCCGGTCGTGGGCAAGACAGCCTTTAATTGGGCAAATCGCTGATCGGAGCGCAGTGTGATCAGATCGGGAGTTCTTAAACGACCGGGCCTTGGCGCGTGGATAATGAGGCGCTCAGTCGACAACAAACAGCAAACGACCAGTATTAAAGTGCCGATCATTGCCCGCAAAGAATGTTGGCCCGACGAAGTTTCAGTTGTGTGCGAATCAGACAAGGTTTTGGCAGCATTATACGTGGTGATCCCTTACCACCGAAAAACCGACTTTTCAGCTGTGCTCTGTAGAAAATCCCATTTCTGGCGAAATCAGCCGGAACTGGGGCAACCGCCATTTCAGAAGACTAGCTTCAGAGCCAATTGCACCTGCCGAGGAGCGTAAGCCGCATTCGGCTTCATGAAGTTATTGGGTAGCTCGTAGTAGCCGGGATAGGTCGCCACTCCGGTCGTGACCGAGTTTTGTACAAATGTACTGGCATTGACCACCAGGCCATTGAAAGTGATGGCAACTCGCTGGTTGTCGCGATTGAATAGATTGAAAGCCTCGGCCGAGAAATTCAGCTTGTAGTTTTCGGAAAGCCGCAGTCGGCGAGTAAGGCGCACATCAGCGGTGGCGTAATCGGGACCGGTAAAGGCATTGCGGCTGTACCCCGGCAGACGATCGTTCAAGTCGTTGCCGTCCTGGTTGGGATCTCCGGCGACGGTGGCGTTGACCGGGCGTCCGCTACCATAGTTCACCACCGAGGAGATTCTCCATTCATTGAAGAGATCGCCAAGAAATTCGTGTCCGCGATGAAACGGATGCGGGTCCGCGGAAAACGCCACCACCAGGCGATGGCGCTGGTCGGTAACGCTCGGTCCGCGTTCGGCAGCAGGATCGTAGGAATTCTGCACGGTAGCCGGCTGGCCGGCGACGAGCGCGTCCTGGCCGTCATCGATAGCGCGTGCATACGTGTACGAAAGGCGAAGATAGGCGCCGTGCGAAACGCGGCGATTGATGGAGAGCGTTGCGCCGTTGTAGTAGCTGGACGCGGCGCTCTGGAATTCGTCAATAGATCCGAGCTGTGCGATCGGACGTCCCAGAGGATTGATGCAGGGCGGCCATGGACAGGTCAATGAGGGAGTGTATTGCCAGGTCGCGAAGGAATCGACGGTGTAGTATCCATTCTCGAAAACCGATCCAGTGGAATCGAAGATGGGATATGTCGAGGCCAAGGGTGGTGGCAGATTCACGTCGAGCGCGCGAATCAGATGCTCGCCATGAACGTTCATCACGGAGACAGAAAGCGTGGTGCGGTCGGCCACCTCTTTTTCCAGCGTGACGCTCGACTGCTGCACACGTGGCGTCACAAAATTGGGGGCAAAGGCCGAAACTTCATTGCTCACTCCCTGATTGAATCCTGCCGGCAGCTCGCACGACGATGACATCATGGGGCAACTCACCAGCGGATTCGGATAGATGGGGAAGACCAGCCGATCGTAGTAGTTTGTATTGTTGAGAAAGATTTGCGAATCGGTTACGCCATTTTCCGTTTGAATCGCCGAGTTGTAGATCTGGGGAATTCGCACGTAAAAAATGCCGTATCCAAGGCGCACCACCAGAGGGCGGTTCGCGCCGAACGAGTACGCGAGCCCAGCCCTGGGAGCGAAGTTGTATGGTTGATAAGGAACCTTCCCGGCGGGGGGAAAGAATGGATTCGCGATCAGGCCCGCGGTCGAGAAAGTCTGCAGGTCCCAGCGCACGCCCAGCGTCAGGGCGAGACGATTCGTAATGCGCATCGTATCTTGCGTGAAGGCGGCGTATTCGTTGGTATTCGGACGCGAGGTCGCGCTGCCAAAATTCTGCAAATAGTAGTGGGGAATTTCATGCGCGTAGGCGCGCAGTGGCGACAAATCCAGGCCGTCTTCCATGGGCTGGAACGTAAATGGGTCCACTTTGATGGGATAAAACAGATATTCTCCGCTCTGCTGGCTGGGGAAGAAGTCATAAATCCACGTCAGCAATCCGTCTCCGCCAAATTTCCACGAGTTGCGATGGCCTTCGAAACTGAGAGTTTCCGCTAGATGCAGGCGGTGTTCGCGCGTCTGGCGCGGTAGAAGGTCGGAGCGCCCCATGCCATCCAGCAGATTGTCGATTTTCACCAGGACATCGCTGGTGTTGCTGTAAGACTGCTGCAGATCGCGGGAGAACTGCGCGCGCAGATAGCTGATCCAGCGCGGCGAAAGGCTCGAAGTGAGCGAAAGCGATCCGGTTTCGGTCGCGACGGTTTCTTCCCCGTTGTCCGTGATCGTATCGAACGTCACGGGGCTCGCGGGATCGAGGAACACATTATTCGCTCCCCAATAGCGCGAGGTGTTTACACGCAGGGCAAGCTGATTTTTGGGCGTGAGATTGAGATCCAGCTTGGCAAACGCCGAGTTGCCGATCTGCGCGGCCGGATATTCTCCTGCGAGCGAGGTCAGTTGCGCGGCAGTCGCAAAAACCAGCTGCCGGTCGGTCGAATCGTAATCGCCTGGCGTGTAAGGACCGGTGCTGGGCTGAGGCACAACTTGCGAGCTACCGTTTACGAACTCGACGACATTCGGTTCATGGAATAGATGCTGATCGAATCCCAGGAAGAAGAAGGCCTTGTTGGGCTTGAGCGGGCCGCCGATGGTTGCGCCTACCTGTTGCTGGCGATTATGTGGCTTGAACGCAAGAAACGGATCGGAAGCGCCCAGAGAACTGTCGCGGAAATAGTAGAACGTGGTGCCGTGCATGTGGTTCGAGCCTGATTTGGTCACGACGTTGACCACGGCGCCTCCGGAGCGGCCTAACTCTGCTCCATAGGAATTCGTGGAAACGCGAAACTCCTGCACCGCTTCGGTCGAGAATCCATAAGGTTCGCGATAGCGTCCGCGAGCCTGAGCATAAAAAGCGTTATTGTTGTCGCCGCCGTCGACGAGAAAGCTGTTCTGAAATCCGCGAATGCCGCCGACCGCAAGATCGCCATTCGCGGACGAGTTCAGGCTGCGCGGATCTTGCGTAACGCCAGAAGAAAGCAGCATGAGGTCGGAAAACCGTCGTCCATTCAACGGCAGTTCGGCGAGCGCGCGTTCGTCGAGCAGCGTGGAAACCGCAGCCGGCTTGGTTTCCACCGCTGAGGGTTCGGCAGAGACGGTAACCGTTTCCTGCGCCCCGGCGACACTCAGATGGAAATTGAGCTCGGCGATTCCGCCCACGTCTACGTGCAAGGGAGGCGTCACTTGCGGCGACATTCCTGAGGCCACCGCTCGCGCCGAATAATCGCCGGGCGGCAATAAATCGAGCGCAAAGCGGCCAGCACCATCGCTGGTGACCGAATAGCGCGCGCTCGTGGCCGTGTTGACCAGAACGATCGACGCTTGAGCAATGCGGCTGCCGCTGGTATCGACGACCGTTCCACGAATACTTCCGGTGGCGGAATCCTGTGCCGCGAAAATGCCGGGTGACAGAATTGCGGCTAGAAGAATAGCAAAGAAGGCGCGTGTCGAAGGCATGAGTGTCGTTCCTGCACGATGAGATCGCACTCGGAGGGACGACCGACGCGCGTTACCGGACGCTCGACGGACAGCCTGCGGAAAAGTGCCGGAGGACGCTCTCAGGAAGACGCGGCCGGAAAGCTTCTTCGCAGAAAATCAGGAGACCGATTTTCTATATAGCATCGCCCCCGATCGGTTGCAGTGATCTCAAGAATCTTTTTGGGTGTGGGTTCCGAAGTGGGAAGGACTGCTCAGTCACTCGCGAATATCGGGTACCCGGCGAAATCAAAACTATCTCGAATTGTCTCGAAACTCGGACCTCGCGACTCGGGACTCGTGGCTCCGGCATGTTATCTTCAAAGATTCCTCGAAGCGCATGATTCGATCCTTCAAAGGCGTGCGTCCGACGATTCCGGCATCGTGCTACGTCGACGACTCGGCGCAGATCATCGGCGACGTCGTGCTCGCCGAGCACGCGTCGATTTGGATGAACGCCGTGCTTCGCGGCGATGTGCATGAGATCCGCATCGGCTCCAATTCGAACGTACAAGACAACAGCGTCCTGCACGGTATGAAGCAGCAGTTCGGCGTCTACATCGGCGACTACGTCACCGTCGGTCATTCCGTCACTCTGCATGGCTGCATCGTCGAAGACCGCTGCCTCATCGGTATGGGATCGATTATTTTGAATGGCGCGCGGATCGGCGCGGGCTCGATTGTCGCCGCGGGCACGCTGATCCCGGAGAAAACAGTCGTCGAACCGGGATCGCTGTGGATGGGATCTCCCGGCAAGTTCCGCCGCAAGCTTGCCGCAGGCGAAGATGAGACGATCCTGCGCTACGCCAGGAATTATCTCGGATATAAGGAGCAGTATTTGAAGGAGCGGTAGTCGCGAGCATCGAGCATCGAGTACCGGTCTCCGAGTCAGCATTTTTTGCAGAATTGTCATCCTGAGCGGAGTGAGAGCTTCGCACAGCGAGGATCGAACGGGGGCGAAGAACCCTCGGGATCGCGCTCGGGCCAACGACAAACGACGAACGACTGAAGCATGATCAAAGCCATCCGAGGAACGCGAGATCTCTTGCCGCCGGATACGGCGCTGTGGAACTTTGTCGAATCCACCGCGCGCGACGTATTCCGCGCTTACAACTTCCAGGAAATCCGCACGCCCATTTTCGAAGCGACGGAACTGTTCGCGCGTGGAGTGGGCGAAGAAACAGACATCGTGTCGAAAGAAATGTTCACGTGGGACGATCGGGGACGCGCCGCGAGCGAGAAAGCACAATCTCTCACCCTCCGCCCCGAGGCGACCGCCGGCATCGTGCGCGCCTACATCGAGCACAAGTTGTCGGATCGCGGGCTGAACAAGCTTTTCTGCATCGGGCCGATGTTTCGCCGCGAGCGTCCGCAGAAAGGACGTTATCGGCAGTTTTATCAGATCGACGCCGAGGTGATCGGACCGGCATCGGCAGGCAGCGATTTGCCCGCGCGCGATGCCGAGATTCTCGAAATGCTGGCCACGTTGCTCGACCGGCTCGGCATCACCGACTGGAATCTCGAACTGAATTCAGTAGGATGTCCCAACGACCGGGCTCGCTTCAACGAAGCTTTGCGCAAGGCGCTTGATCCAGTCAAAGACAAGATGTGCGTGGATTGCCAGCGGCGCGCAGTGAACAATCCGTTGCGTGTGTTCGACTGTAAAGTTCCCGAGGATCAGCCGATCATCGAAAAACTGCCGCGCATCAGCCAGTTTCTCGATGAGCCCTGCCGCGAGCACTTTGAAAGCGTGCAACAGATTCTGAAAGCGGTCGGCGTTCCCTATCACATCAACGACCGCCTCGTCCGCGGCCTCGACTACTACACGCGCACAGCTTTCGAATTCACCCACGGCGCGCTGGGCGCGCAAAACGCGATTCTCGGAGGAGGCCGCTATGACGGCCTTTCCGAAGCTCTCGGAGGCCCGCCTGCCCCCGGCATCGGATTCGCCATCGGCGA
>JASHPL010000116.1 GCA_030038125.1 Candidatus Sulfotelmatobacter sp. | reverse complement strand
GTTTACGAGCGGGATTTGGGTCCGGACACCACGAAAATTGCGGCGTCAATTCAGGAGTTCAATCCAACCGACGATTGGTCGGCGGTTGAG
Source organism: Candidatus Sulfotelmatobacter sp. (assembly GCA_030038125.1). GTDB lineage: Bacteria > Acidobacteriota > Terriglobia > Terriglobales > Acidobacteriaceae > Sulfotelmatobacter. The sequence goes on along the minus strand of JASHPL010000116.1, from coordinate 18,063 downwards.
TAAGAGAAACGGCCGAGGCGAACAGGAGCTAGTCATGCCAATCAAAGGGCTACACTCAGAATTCCTCTTCCGGCACCGCATTCGAATTTTTATGTGCGCGCTGATTGTGGAAATGCTCGCTTCGCCTCTTGCCGATTCGCATCCTCGCACCGGCGCAGTGCTCGGGCTTGCGGTGCTGTTGATGGTGCTGGCGGGTATTAGCCAGATGGCAAACCGTGGAATTGTCTCCCGAGTCGTGCTTCCGATCGCTGGATTGTGGATGATTGCGAGGATGGTGGAAGCATTCGGAAACCGGCATGAAATCTACGCGAACCTATCTCCTGTGGTGGGGCTGCTGTTTTCCTGCTCGGTACTATGGGCCATCTTCGCACATTTCCGTTCTGAGTTTCGTAATCCGGGCAGTCCGATTTCAGAGGCGTTCATCAGCTATCTTGTGATTGCGTCGGGTTTTGGGCAGCTCTATTGGATTCTGAATCGCTTCGTCGATCATGCCTTCAACCAGATCATTCCGTACACGCAGAACGGAACGTTTCTCTACTTCAGCATGGTCACTCTGACCAGCGTCGGCTACGGTGGAATCGTGCCGTTCAATCCCTATGTGCGTATTATTGCGGCGTTTGAGAGTATGTCCGGCATCTTTTTCATCGCGGTCGTGGTGGCGCGCCTGGTCTCGAGCTACAACCCGAAGACACCACGGCGGGAACATTTCCTGGCCAACGAAGCCCGCTCCTTTCCGCTGGACAAGAGTCTTGAATCCGAAAGCACGGCAATCCTTAGTGCCGCCTCGTCGTTTTGACCCAACAGCGCGATAGAGACTGATCAGCTCCGGAGTAACGGATCAACTTCGACGGTTTGTGCAGGGATGCTGTTGCTAACGGCTCTTCAGAACCCGCTTGAAAAAAAGTGAATTCGAGGGGTGTAGGCCAGATCCGAGATAAGCGCAAGAAAAATCTGCTCGTCCGGCCTCGTGGTATCGATGGTCCGGACGAGCATTAAAGGCTAGCCAAGCAGTAAAGCTAGTTCGTATAGAAGCGGTACTTGTCGATCTTGAGAGCACGAATCTTCGAGTCCAACGTCGAAGGTGGCATGCCCAGCTTCATCGCGGCTCCGGAAGCGCCGGAAACGCGGCCCCTGCATTCGGCGAGCGCCGCCTCGATCAGTTCTTTTTCCTGGCTGATCATCTCCTGCGCCAAAGGTCGAGCTGGACGCGGTACGCTCGAGAGCCAGCTTTCGTCCACTGAAAAAGTCTCGGAGTCGCACAGGATCACCGACCGTTCAATGACGTTCTGCAATTCGCGAATGTTACCGGGCCAGGAATAGGATTGCAGGCGATCCAGGCTCTTCTTCTCGATACGCCCGATTTGCTTGCCCGTCTTGGTGGCGAAGCGGTCGATGAAATATTCGACCAGTTGCCGAATGTCTTCATTCCGGTCACGCAGGGCGGGAATCTCCAAGGGCACCACGTTGATGCGATAGTACAAGTCGCTGCGGAAGGTGCCCGCTTCGATAGCGGCCGGCAGGTCGCGATGAGTAGCGGCGATAATCCGCACATTGGCGCGAATCGTCTGATTGCCCCCGACACGCTGAAATTCCCGTTCCTGCAGAACACGCAGCAAAGCAATCTGCGTCTCGGCCGGAAGCTCTCCGATTTCGTCGAGAAAAAGCGTGCCCCCCTCAGCCAGTTCGAAGCGGCCGATGCGGCGCTGCAGGGCTCCAGTGAAAGCGCCTTTTTCGTGTCCAAAAAGTTCGGATGCGATCAGATCGCGTGGAATCGCGGCACAGTTGACGCTTACAAACGGCCGATCCGCGCGGTCAGAATGTTTGTGAATTGCGCGGGCAATCAGCTCTTTGCCGGTACCGGTCTCGCCCGTGATCAGCACGGTTGAGTCGGTTCGAGCAACCTTAGAGACCCGCGCCAGAACTGCCTTCAGGCAAGGCGCCGTGCCCACAATCTCCTCGAACATCGATCGCGAGTCAATCTCTTGGCGCAGCGCCAGATTTTCCCGTTGCGCCTTCTCCTTGGATCCCCGTTGGTCATCAATGTCGATCCGGGTGCCGCACCAGCGAACCACCCGGCCCTGTTCGTCGTGCAAGGGAAGCAGATGGTGCAAGAACCAGCGATACTGTCCGCTCCGGCTGCGTACACGGGCTTCGGCTTCAACGGGAATTCCATGTGCCATCGCATCACGGTAAGTATCCAGAATTGCGTCCAAATCCTCGGGATGAATGATGGCGCGGAGCCGCTCGGTCTGAGTCAGGGCTGCGATGGGGCCGAGATATTCGCGCGCGGCGCGATTCACGAAAGATATGGTCCCGTTCGGCTCCAGGACGAACATATGCTGTGGCACGGCGTCCATGACCTGCTCGATATGCCGGGCGCCCATGTAGATTGCGGCATCCAGGTTGATGAACTTCTCGAGCGCCTGCAGATCCATCATTCCAGGAGCCGGTTGGTGAGAGTGAGTCATGCCGAGAACGTGCATTTCATCAGCGCTAATCGAATCGGTTTCAACTTCGGGAACCAGGTAGCTCATTGCAACTCTCCATTTCGATCTCAATGTTTAATGGTGCTACTATGCGGCGTTTTCCTCGAAGGCGCATCTTGCGATATGCAGTTTTTTCCCTATGGCCCTGGGATATTCCCCAGATATCACTTTCGGTTATCACGGAGATCGCTTGGGAAAGGAGCTCGGAATCCGTCGGAGGGAAGGGTGGGTGGAATCAGGCGAAAGATAACCGAAGTTTAGGACCGTGCGACGCGAGCAATAACAATCTTCCGTCGACCAAAGAGGTAGGCATCGAGCGAGATTGCACCCGGTCCCAGCAAAGCAAGGGCAATTGCCACGGCGATGATTTCGAAACTCGCTAGGTCTGAAAGTGTCGTGGCGTAAGCAGGATGCCAAACATAAATTGCCGTCCAGCCCAGCGCTGAAATGCCCGCCACAAGCGGAGTCAGGAAGCCGAGGATAAAGCAGACACCCAATCCACCTGCGAGCGCAGCAACAGTTGCGATTCCCAAATCGAGGCCGTGAGGGCCGAGCAGGCAATGAAGGCTTTCAAGGAGCAACTTCGCACCGATCGCAATACGCAACACGAGCAGGCCAATGGCCGGCAAACCGTGCGGAAATCTGGTGTACCACCGCTGCAAGTGCTAGTCTCCTGCGAACGCCATGCTGAAGGCGTTCTTTCCAAACATAGCGCGACTGCAACGGCCGCGAATCGCCCGAATTTTGAATTTTCGAATACCACTAAAGTGATATTTTCCCGTATCGCGGGAGGAGCCAGCGTGGAGTTATAGATGGATAATGCCGCGGCGGACAGCGATCGTAATGGCCTGGGTGCGGTCGTTCGCACCTAATTTTTCCATGATGTGCTTGATGTGAACCTTCACCGTGCCTTCGGAAATGAAGAGCCGTTCGGCGATATCGCGGTTGCGGTTACCCTCCGCCACCTGTTGCAGGATCTCGACCTCGCGTGTGGTAAGCACTTCGTCGCTCAAATGGATCGCGAGCTGAGAGGCAATTTCCGGGGGAATTGCCTTCTTGCCGGCATGCACCCTGCGAATGGCATCGAGCAGTTCTGCTGGCGGCATGCTCTTGAGCATATAACCTCGCGCTCCGCCTTCCAAAGCGCGCTGCATCTCGACATCGCCTTCAGATGACGTGACGATGATGACGCGGGCGTCAGGGAACTCGCTCCGAATCGTAATCATGGCATCAATGCCGCTCATATCTGGAAGGCGGACATCCATCAGGGCAATATCTGGCTGAAGTTCCTGATAGAGTTTGACCCCGGCGCGGCCCGTCGATGCCTGGCCCACGATTTTCATGTCCGTTTGATCGTTTATCAATGCGGCGACGCCCTCGCGCACAAGGGGATGGTCATCGATGCTGAGCACACGAATCTTTGCCTGTTCGTTCATTCGTGCTGTTCCTTACCTGATGGCTGTAGACTCTTGCTGCGCTTCTGCACGTCGAAGCGCGGCAACCAGCTCCAGAATTGGCTTTTGGAGGCATGTTGAAATGCCAGCGGGCCTGGAATGGAGAGTTCTACCTCCGTTCCAGCATGGATACCACTTGAGACTTCGAGCTTGCCGCCAATCTTCTCCGCGCGCTCGCGCATGCCAGCCAGGCCCCAATGTCCCTCGCGACCACTTTTCAATACTTCAGGGTCGATTCCGCAACCATTGTCGCGGACGGTCACACCAAAGTTGCGCGAGGCATAATCCACCTCGACTTCGATCTTCGTGGCGTGAGCGTGGTGGAATGCGTTAATCACTGCCTCTCGTGCAATAAGATAGGACTCGTCGCGAACTAACGGCCGCAACCCGCGAGGCTGACCTTCGGTAGCCACGACAAAGTCGGCGCTCACGGGCAGAGCAAACTCCTTTGGAAGCAGAGAGAGAGCTTGCTCGAGTCCGTCGGTGCTGTTTTGCGGGGCGCGAAGGGAGCGGAGCGCCTTGCGGCCTTCCTGGCTCACCTGCCTGAGTAAATCCACACCGCGTTCGACCGCAGGCTTCGCCGGCGAGTCTCCCGGCAACCGATTATTCGCCAGATCAAAATGGATGGAAGCACTGTAGATTCCCTGCAAGAGTGTATCGTGTAAATCTTGAGCAACGCGCGTCCGCTCGGCCAGTCTTTCCTCGAAGCGAACAGCGAGCAGTCGAGTTAACCGTTGCATGCGAATGCGGTATACCAACAGTGTCGCCAGTCCGGCGCAAAGCACGACGCCTAACCGAAACCACCACGTTTGCCACAATTGAGGTTCGACTTTGAAGTCGACCGCCGCCTCCGCGCTATTCCACAAACCATCGCTATTACTGGCCACCACGCGGAACCGATAAGGTCCGGCTGCAAGATTGCTATAGGTAGCTTCTCGCGTCGCCCCAGGCTCGCTCCAACTCTTATCGAAACCATCCAGCTTGTAACGGTACCTGACCCGTTCGGAGTCGGCAAGGCTCAGCCCGATGAATTCGAAGGTAAGTTTTCTCTCACCAGGAAGAATCTGCAGCGGATTGCCCAGTTCGAGCGGTGAACCGTCGGCCAGCACAGCTTGAACTCGAACTATCGCTGGTGCCGGGTTGAGCGTCGCTCGCGTCGGATTGACCACCGAAATACCGCGATTCGTAGAGATCCAGATTTGGCCATCTGGGTCTTCTACAACCGATCGTTGCCGCTTAACCCCCTCGCTACCGAGCAAGCCATCAGCGATACCGTATTCCCGTATGCTGGCATCGGTGAGGGAGTCCTTCATCAAGTCTTGCGGATTCAATTGCAGCACGTGACTAGCGGTTGCAAGCCAAAGCGTTCCGTTTCTGTCCTCCGCAACCCCGAATATGGGTTCGTGCAGCGCCTCCGATAAAGTGTGAGGCATGTGTAGCTGTCCGCGGTTCAGAAAAGCAATGCCGTCGGTGGTTCCGATCCAAAGTGTTCCGGTGGAATCCTCAAGAAGACAGTTGACGACGTCCGACGGCAGTCCGTCGGCGGTCGAATAGTTTCGCCAGCCGCTTTTCGCCAAGCTGCTGAGGCCCTTGGGAGTTCCAAACCAAATCGTGCCGTCCGCGCCTTCCTCGATCGCTGAGACCGTGTTCGAGGCCAGACCGTTCGCCGTCGTGTAATTTGTGAAGTGACCGGCTCTAAACTCGCTGACGCCAGCACTCAACGTTCCAGCCCACACGGTACCGTCACTGTCCTCATGGGCCACATATACACTGTTCTCAGGGAGGCCGTTGGCCTGCGTGTATGTTTTTGTAGCGATGGAGCCCGAATCAAGGCGCACATGAGTCAGTCCACCGCGCTGTCGGCCAATCCACAAGTCGTTATCCCGCCCCGTGATGGAGTAGACCACGTCCTGACTGATCTGATCGTTCGTTACACTCCCAGTTTTTCCGTTCCTCAGCCAGCGCAACCCTCCTTCGGAAGGAGCAAACCACGCCAAACTTTGCTGGCCAACGAAGATTGGCCCGATGCCTCCGGAACGAAGATCGACGGGGGAATATGTAACAAAAGCGCTATCGCGCAGCCGCTCAATTTCGTCCGGTCGTCCAACCCAAATATCCCCTTCTCTATCTTCGAACAGGGCTGTCACAGGTCCTGCGCCACCGTGATCGCCTCGATCGAACGAAACTCCATCTCCATTGACCCGAACAAGTCCGTTGGCTGTTCCAATCCAGATGTTCGAGTCGCGATCACGGATCATGGCAAGAACCTGAACGTCACGAAGGGAAGACGGCAGTTTTGCGTGGCTAAGTTCGGTTCCGTCGCATTCGAAGATGCCCCTGTCTGTTCCGACCCACAGTCTCCCGTTCTCGAGTGGAAGCAAACTGGTGATCTTGACGTTCTTCAGCTCTCCTTTAACCGCAGACATATGACCATCGCTCAGAAAGAAAAGACCTTTATCCGCGGTTCCCAGCCAGGTGCGTCCGTCGGAGGTTTGAGTCAGGGAAATCACTGCCGAGTTCGGCTCGGCCAGGCGATGAGAAGCTATGCCTGTGGCCCAACTGAGTTGGGCAAAAAGATCGTTGTCGCCCTGCGCCGCCGCCATTGCTGCGGGAGTTGGCTGCTGTTGGCCTCCGGAGGGAAGAATTTCAAATTTCTGTCCGTTAAAAGTAAGCGTGCCAAGGGCAATTGATGAAAGAAGTATGGCGCCGTCTGTTTTTTCCCCGATAGCAGTTATCCCGAATTCTGCCTCTCGTTGGCCCAGCGCAAACTTTCCCCCGTGGAATCGCAAAACGTTCGTGCTCTGCAGCAAGACCCAGAGATTAGACTGACCGTCCGTCATGAGTGCTCGCACCGGACCGATTGAAAAAGACTCCGGTGTGGCCCTGGGAAACGCTCGAAAGCCCAGTCCGTCGAAACGAATCAGCCCTTTGTCCGAACCAATCCAAAGGTAGCCGTCTGCAGTTTGCGCGAAAGCTAATGCAGATCCTCCCGGAAATCCCTCTTTCTCACCCCAATCGGCGTGAGCATACTGGGAGATCATTCGGTGGGGATCAATCGCGTGCGCCGGAACAGCAAAACAAAATAGAACGAATAAGGCTATCGCCCGTCTCGATAGCCAAGACCCCTGCAAAGGTTTTTTAAGGTAGGTACTCGAATTTCTCAATGACAACCTCATTGTCCCTTTGAAGCGGGTACTTATCGCTGGCCACAATGTAAAACATCATCTGAAGCAACTCTTGACCCGGTGTGGGCACTCCCGAGGTAAAGGCATGCTCGTAGATCACGGGAGCATCGGTCCGAATCGGGCCACGAGTGGTTTTAAAACTGGCTTGCCCAGGTTCCCATAGTAGCGTTTCGGTCAGCGTTCCTGAGGGTTCGGTGAATTCCGTGATGTTTCCCGGAAGGAAAAAGGGCTGGATCACGTATTGCGCGTTGTACTTCCTTCCGCCTTCGCCCCAGCGACCGATTTCAAAGTCCATTTCCCGGAAGTGCCGTTCTCCTCCCATCGGATCATAGGTGTGGATACTCAAGATAGCAGCGGGTTCCAGGTGAGAGATATCCCGAACCGTGAGAATGTATGTTCCATACCCGAGGCTGCGCGTCAGCGAGATATGGGCACAGGTCCACTTATCGGATTTCTTGCTTATCCGCAAGTGCAGCGCTCCGCTCGCGTCAGTCCAAACGTTGTCCCCGTCGTAGAGGTTGTCTTCCCCTCCGCGAACGGCGGATGTCGTGCGGACCTTCCAATCGTATCCGCTAAAGTCAAGCGGCTTAGTGGGAAGATCAGGCGCGGAACCCGCGCCTTTGACGACCTTCACCAGAAGTACGGAACCACCTTGCGTCGGCGCCACATCAAGGGTTGGAGGTGGTCGATAATCTCGATCGACCAACAGTGCCGCATACTGAAATCCGAAATGGGTTTCTGTGCTCCAGGTTGAGTCCGCACGAATCGCAATGAGCGGGGTTTCGACCCGGGGCTGCACCCACCACGGCCCACTTTGCGCATAAACAACGACCTTTTGTCCCGCGCGAGCGCCTACGACACGACCCGAGATGGTGCCCATTCGATCCCTGCCGCCCTCCGCCGCGGGCGGTATCGACTCTATTTCGATTGAGGGTGTTGCGTCAGCCGAATGAGATGTGCAACCGCCCAGCACAAAAGGCATCGCAATCAGCAACACGGCTGGCAATACTGCAAAATTCAGCTTCACTTTCATGCAGGCCCTCACCCATGCCTGCCGAGCAGCTCTCATCGTTTTCGACCGACCCCAGACGCGAAAGACCTTCGCACGAGCGTTTTTGATTATAAGCGCTTCTGAACCCTAAACGATGCGAACGCTGGACATTTGCTGAAGTCGAAGACCTCGCCAGGGCAATGTCTCTCACGCGGCGCGCCGACCGATATAACGTCATCACGAAATCTCGTGAGTTCCCCCGTCATCGGGATTCTTAACTTCCTGCAAGCACCCTGCTTTTAAGGATTTACGTTTTGGAGCAGGAGTTGCTGTTGGTAAAGCCGGGATCAACCACTCAACTCGGAGAGGAGGGCTCAACTGGGGGTATGAAGGCAAGGAAGTGAAAAGGAAGTGAAAACAGCTCAGGGAGAGGCCGCCCGTGGAACTAGCCTCTCCCGCCCCCATCTTGCGATGTCGTCGCTGATTCTAATTCCCGGACTGCTCTGTGATGAAAGGCTCTGGAGAAACCAAGTCGCAGTGCTTGAGAGCTACGCCGATATCAGTGTCGCCGACATCACTCCGCAATCGACGATTGCGGAAATGGCAGCGGCCATCCTCGAACGTGCCGACGACAGATTCTCAATCGCCGGATTCTCGTTAGGAAGTCAGGTTGCTCTGCAGATCATGAACATGGCTAAGCATCGCGTAGAACGATTGGCGCTTTTGAGTGCCACCCATGGCGGACTGCTTCCCACGGCGCAAGCGAGCATCCGGCACGCGATCGAGATGATTGAAAAAGGTTGTTTTGAACAATACCTGACAGAAGCTTATCCCACATATTTTGCGGTGCGTGGGGCAAATGACGGCGCCTTCAGGCTCACTTTCGTCAGGATGGCCCGTGCCGTAGGCGAAGCGGCGGGACTGCGGCAGATGCGCGCGCTACTTGCAATTCGGGCTGCGTTTTCACATCTCGACCAAATCGATTGCCCGACTGTAATCATCGGTGGTCGAGACGATCGGCGAACGACACCGCACGCTCATCGGCAATTGGCCAGGGCAATTCCGGGTTCGCGGCTGGCAATGATTGATAATGCTGCCCATTTCACACCGATCGAGCAGCCGGGCAAAGTCGCTGACATTTTGCGGGATTGGATCACAAGGTAGAAAGGGAAAAAAGTGTTCTAAACATCACCATGGACAGGAATGATGAAATGAAAACTAGTATGTGTCTTGCTCTCATAATTCTTACGATACTGCCGGCTTCTGCGCAAAAAGCGGCGAGTTGCACCCCGAATGCCGATGCTGCCCCCGCCTTAGCCCACGACTATGCTGCGCGCGTCGACGGCCTGCTTCGGCAGGCTCACTCCAGATTGCAGGAGATTTCCGAACGCACCGAAGCAGGAGATCTGTCTGCTGACCAAGCGCGCGAACTGAAGCTCGCGGCGACCCAAGATTTGATCTCCCGTCTGGATACAATTTCAGCAGTCTACGACGTGCAGCTCGACTCGACGAATAGCCGTTGCTTTGACCGCCCGCCCGCCGCGGGAAATGCGCCCATATCGGATCCCGCCTCGCACGGCACTTCTCAGCTCCCCGGCACGGTCAGTGTGGAGCAACTGAAACGGGAGGCCGCTGCCGCCGCATCAGCCCCCCACGCAGACGGAGCGGCCCGATGAATATTAGTCTTCCCCATGGCCGGCGCTGGCAACCAGATGAAGGAAGCTGGTCAGCGTCAGCGTAGTCGCTACATTTTCGCCGGAGTGGGCTGCAACAAGAAGCAGCAGTTCGACTCGCACGGTTTTACTCCCCTCATTGATCACACATGCCAACATCGAAGTTCCGCAGCACTTGCAGCCTAATCGCGGTCTGCCCGCGGACACTGTTTGTTTTCACGACCGGTGTCGTCAGCGAAATTTCTGATTCGTCCCCTCGCGAAGTCTCGTGAATTTTCGGGCTGTCGATACGACTCACATTGCCTAAGTTGGGCTTTTTCATACGCTTGGCTTTGGCGGACGGCTTGCGATAGCACCTGCGAAGCAATTCCACATAGCCCTGAGGTTTGCAATGATTCGCCACCGTTTGAAGAACAAGGGGACAGTGAGTAAGCGGGCAATTCGCCGCTACACGCTCATGCTTACGATTAAGTTTCTGATCGGCGCGTTTAGTATCCCGGCTTGTGCCCAGACTGCTGCCAACCGGGGATGGCTTGTTCTCGAAGCCGGTCTTGCACAAAAAAACGCTGCACAGCGTGTCGCCTCCGTGCGCGTCCTGGGGTTGATACCTGACGACGCTCATGCCGCCGAGCTTGCCGAGAGAGCTTTGAAAGACAAGAGCAGCGCAGTTCGCGTGGCGGCCGCGACCTCGCTCGGTAAAATGCACGCGACCGAAGCCGACGCCAGCTTGAGAGAAGCGCTCAACGACAAAAATCTGCCGGTTGTGATGGCCTCCGCCCACGCTCTGCGTTTACTGAATGATCCGACATGCTATGACGTGTATTACGAGGTCTTCACCGGCGAGCGGAAGAACAACGCGGGCATGATCGCGCAGGAAATGCAGATCCTCCACGATCCGAAACAGCTAGCACAGATGGGGTTCAGCGAAGGCGTCGGATACATCCCATTCGCCGGCATTGGGTGGGAAGCCTTCCAGACGATCATGAAAGACAAGAAAAGCGGCGCGGCTGCAAAAGCAGCTTTGATTTCCGCACTCGCCACGGATCCCGAGCCACGTACAGGCAAGCTTCTGTTGAAAGTCAGCAACAATCCGAACTGGGTTCTGCGGGTTGCCGCACTTGAAGCAATAGACAAGCGCGGAGATCCTGCGCTGCTGTCCGAAATCGAGCCCCGGCTCTCCGATTCCAAACGGGAAGTCAGATTCGCAGCGGCGGCTACAGTCATTCATCTGAATGATCTTGCCGAAGCGCAGGCGGCGGGCAACACGAAAACCGCGCAAGCGATGCCGTCTGCAGAAGCCGCACAGACGCAATCAGAGAACGACAACGCAAGTGATCGACCGAGCGGCCTATTGCGTGTTCGAGGATCATTTTGATGAACAAACGAGATACGCGAGTTGTCAACTGATGGCCGGATACCCGCAAACAAGCCCGGACAACGCGAGCAGTGCGACTTCACTGTCCCCCTGGGTTGTCCATCCGCAAGAAGCAATTGGCCGCGGCCTTGGCAGTGGTGATCACCACTGCCATCCTCGCTTATCTATTGCCTGTTGGACCAAAATCTTGCCGTGTACGAAATAATCGCGGCAGATTCAATTTTCGCTGAAGCTCATCTATCAAGGTGCAGTGCCAAATTCGTTGAAAACAGCCCTAGTCTTGCTGTACTTAAGTGGTTATCGACGGTGAAGGAGTTCACCGAAACCGCTGTTCCTTCCTTTAGCCGGGCACAGCTGATGACTCCTGACAAGCGGGACTTGTCTGGGAGTCTCTTTCCCGGCAAGTTCCGCCACCAGAAACAGCTCAGCGAAGGTCCAATTGCCCTGCGCAATTGCCACCTCGCGCACGTGCTTGAAGCTAGGTCGAGGAATCGAAAAACAGGCCAAGGGAGGCAAAGAGACTTGGTTGACGCAGAGAGAAATCGTCGAAGGCTACATCTCACGAATTCGCGTGCAATTGGTGCAGATTCTCGAGAGTCAGGGTATCGAACGCCCTGCGGTCGACATTCCCGTGTCGCGATCCCTGCGCGCCAACCTGGCATTCATAAACATTGCCCCCGAGGAAATAAAGCCCGAGTACGTGAGGATACGGCGAAGTTTCTCCTGCAGCGGCCCTGGAACTCCAGCAGATTTCTGCGGAGCTGCAGACACCGGCGAGGCAGTTGGATCGACACTTGGCACGCGAGTTGAGAGAGAATCCTATGCAGACCGATGTCGATGTCATCAAGTATACCCACAATTATCAGACGGCTGAGCGTCGCCCGCTGCTTCACGAAATAGGCCGAATCGCAGAGCAGGCTTTAGTTCGCGCCCGAAAGGTGAAGGAAGAAGGAGAACCGGCAATAGCGAGAGAACTGCATCGTCTCAGTGAATTCCAAGTCCAATTAGCCACTCTGCGTCAATCGCCCGATCTGGATATCTCTCTTGCTTAAACGTTGAGTCGGAGTTTCGGCACACCAACGTTTTCCCAGCTTCAACAACGAATGTCGGACGGTACAAAACCTTTCCTCTAGCTCTTTTTATATGTACCGTGGTACATTGGTAGGCGATGTCGGACGACGATCCCAAGCTAGAAATTGAGCGCGTGCAGACAGGCGTGCGGATCGAAAAACGAATCCTGAAGGTCCTGAAAGCATTCGCGGAGTACCACGACATGACTCTCGGCGACGTGCTGGAAGGAATCGTTTTGCATGTCTTCGACGGGAAGAGTCCGTTCAGTCCGGCATCTCTGGAGCGGATTCGCGAATTGAAGAAGTTTTATGAGCTCGATTTGGATTCGAGCGCGAGTCATCGGCTCAAGGAGATTCGAATGGGCCGAAAACGGAAGAGCACAAAATAGACCAAAGCAAATCGCCCATTTCCGGTCGGACTAGAGCAGCATCCGGAGCAACTGGATAAACACTGTAAAAGTCACATTTAAAGCTTCCGCTATAGGAGATCGCTGGTGAGTGCTGCACAGACGAAACTTGGCTTGACTGTTTTGCAGTGGGTGCTAGGAGTTGTGCTTCTGGCGGAAGCGGTGCGGTTTGTTATGCCCGGGGCAGCGCCTGCGTTCGCGAGAACTCACATCCCGGGATTTATTCGGCTGCTTGTGGGCTGGGCAGAAATCCTCGGCGGGGTTTTGTTGCTGGCTCCTCCCACCGTGACCCGCGGGGCCTGGCTTTTGGTCGGAGTGTTCACGTTCGCCATCGTCATACACCTCTTGCACGGGATGTATGGCGTGGGCAACCTTGTGATTTACACTGCGGCGGCTTTCGCGATTGCGACGGGAAAATAAGAGCTGCAATGGACGTTCTCAATGCGAACATCCAGGAGGTGATTTCATGAATGGGCCAGCAAGCAAGATCTCTGGCTGCGCGCAGCAGGTCCGCCGCAGCGGAAGTTTCGAACTGCCGTGCAACGCGGATAAGGCATTTCCGCTTTTCAGTCCGGAAGGCGAAAGGGAATGGGTGAGCGGCTGGGATCCGAAGCCGGTGTTCCCGGAGAAAATTACATTCGTGCGCGACACGATCTTTCGCGAAGGAACCGGCGTGGACGAAGCGCTTTGGACGCTTGTAGATGCAGACTGGCGCACGCGCAGAGCGGAATACGTCCGAACGGCCCCGGTTTCGCACACGGCGCACATTGTGGTGGAAATCGAACCGCTTGGAGCTGAACGGTGCAAGGTCCTGGTGAACTATACGGTTACGATATTCGGCGAAGGCGCCGAGCGTTATGTCGATTCGTTTTCCGAGAGTGCCTACTCGGCGAAGATGGAGAATTGGCGGGGTTGGATCTGCACACGTTTGGAAACATTGGCTTCGGATCGCTAAAGCTGTCAACTTGGATGCGCTAGCGCCAGACCGTTTCCTGCGTACCGGATAATGCGCGATCCAAATAAGTTGCGGCGCTGATCAGCGCGAGATGCGTGAACGCTTGCGGAAAATTCCCCAGATGTTGTCCGTTGGAACCGAGTTCTTCAGAATAGAGGCCCAGGTGGTTGGCATATCCCAAGAGCTTTTCAAACAATAACTGCGCCTTTTCCAGGTTACCGGCGCGGGCCAAGCATTCGACGTACCAGAACGAACACGGGGTAAAGCTGCCCTCTCCCCCGGGAAGGCCATCCACATGTGTGCGTTCGACTTCATAGCGGCGCACGAGCGTGTCTTCGATCAGTCTTTCCTCGATCGCCTTCATCGTCGAGAGCCACATGGGATCCACAGGGCTGATGAAGCGCATCATGGGCATGAGCAATGCCGAAGCGTCCAAGTCTTCGGAGCCCTTCGATTGCACAAATGCTTGCAGCTTCTCGTGCCAGAAATTCGTGAAGATGTCATGTCGAATTTCGTCGCGCGTTTGTTGCCATCGTTCGAGAGGACCAGACAACGAACGCTTCTGAGCGAGGCGAAGAGCGCGATCGAAGGCCACCCAGCACATGAGGCGCGAATGCAGGAATTCTCTCGGTCCACCGCGGACTTCCCAAATACCCTCGTCGGGTCGTTGCCAATTCTTGCCCAGCCACTCCAGAAGGCGGTGAACATTCTGCCATCCGACGTGAGAAACGGCATGTCCGTACTTAGTCGCCAGGTAAACCGAGTCCATCATTTCGCCGTAAATATCCAACTGCAGTTGTTGATAGGCGGCGTTGCCGATGCGTACGGGCCGCGAATTCTCATACCCGCACAGATGGTCCAGCGTAATCTCGTCTAGTTTTTGTCGGCCATCGATTCCATACATCACTTGTAACGGACCTCGCTGCGCATCGTCGCTCAGCCTGCCTTTCAGCCAGTCAATAAACGCCTCCGCCTCGTCGACAAAACCAAGGCGAATCAGCGCGTACAGTGTGAAAGCGGCGTCGCGCAACCAGGTGTAGCGATAGTCCCAGTTCCTCACTCCCCCGATCTTCTCCGGAAGAGAAAACGTCGGGGATGCGATTAACGATCCATGTTTGCGGTGAATGAGCAATTTCAGCATCAAGGCTGACCGCTGCACCATTTCCCGCCAGCGACCTTTGTATTTGGATTTGGCAATCCAGTTCTTCCAAAAGCGGGATGTTTGCTGAAAACGCTCTTCGAGGAGCGCCATCTCGGGGGGCAGCCCCTGGGGACGCAGCCCACCGAACACGAATGTCGCCGAGTTGCCGGATTGCAGAGTGAAGTCGGAGATTATGTCCCCGGATTGTTCTTGCATGCTAACGGTAGAGTACAGGGTCATGGGTGGACAGCAATTATCGACGGGGAGGAATGTCGCACACTGGTCCGAAATTTCTGCCCGGTGCGCACAATTTGCATAGTTGAATCGCGGCCGGCAGCGCATGGTGAAATGCACGTTTCCTCTGATGACCGAAATTGTTCGAACAATCTCGTTGGGTTGTTCCTCCTCTTTTTCCAGAGCTTCGATGGGCATGAAATCGGTCAGCTCGGCCACGCCTTCTTCGGCGAGAAATCGCGTAAGCAGGATGTTGGTATCGGGCAAGTAGAGTTGCCGGATGCGCATGTTCGTGAGCTGAGGCTCAATCTGGAAACAGCCACCGCTTTTGTCATCAAGCAGCGAGGCAAAAACCGTAGGCGAATCGAAATCGGGATAGCAGAGAAAATCGATGGAGCCTTCGGTGCTCACAAGCGCGATCGAGCGCATGTTGCCGATGACGCCATAATTTTCAATGGGCTGAAAGCTCATAAATGGAAACCGAGCCCTTGTCGGATGCGGGAATGCCGCGGTCGGTTTCTAGTGTAGAGCAGTCCAGCCATTTATGACCCGGAGTTTCTAATCGGGGATGCGTTGTTAGGTGGCTTGGTTCACTCTGTGTTGACAGGGTTGATCCGAACCAGCGCTGAATTGCCGGTCTGATGCCTGCCCGGCGAGCCCCAACGCTGCGGAGTTTCCAGTTCTTTACGGATAAGTGCTATCGCCTTTCCCACCGCCATCGACGCCCGAATGAGATGGTGCGCCTCTACTGGTCCCGCCACCTGGAAACCGCTCAACGAATGCAGTCCGACGCTCGCAATGCAGCCACACTGGCTGCAATCAGGGGTTCCGCCCAACACGCATGGTTCAACGCGAGTGCGGAGGTCTGAAGAGTAATTGGTCGACATCCTCGAAAAAAGACATGCTTGAGGATTCGCAGGAGGTTGACCATACGCCTTGGTCAGACCGGGACTGTTCAGCAATTTCGGATAGTTATGGCGCAGTACGGCAAGCTGCGACAAAAGACCTCGCTTGTCGTCCGACGTGAGGATCTCGGGAGTCTGCTCTCCAACTTGCGGAGTGTAGGTGCTGACCCAAATTCTGTGCACTTCGGGACGGGCACTCCAAAAAGAAATGTACTCTTCCAGATATCCTCGCCGCGCTAGCATAGGGCGAGTGATGACCCAATGGATATTTACTGTGCACCCGGCAATATTGGTCAGAATGCGTTCATAAGTCGCGGGCTTGCGCCGAACGTCGTGATGTTCCGGCAAGCCATCTACAGAAACCGCGACTCGAAGCAGTGGGATTTTCATCCATTCCTGTGGAATAGGAATGATGCCGCTGGTCACCAGCAAGGTATGAATTCGCATTTCCCCGAGCACGGGGAGAATTCGGTCCAGTTCACGATGACGAATCATAGGTTCCCCGCCAACCAGAGAAACATGAATCGGACGATGCTTTCGAACCAGTTCAAGCACCCGTCGCACCAGTTCGTCGCCGCGGTAGTCGCTCAACTGCCGCAGCGTCACGCCTCCTCCAAGATGGTTGTCGCCGTAGGCATAACATCCCGGGCAGGAAAGAGGACATTCGCGCGTAATCTCGATTGAGAGCATCGGAGCACGGCCGGTCAAAATTGCGGTCCAACCCTTTAGTAGTTCGTAGATGGTTACTCCCCGATCTCCTTTAGCCACACTGCTCACACTTATCCCTCAAAAAGAAAGAACTGTCTGCGTTGCGTATTTTTGTTAGATGCAGGTTCGAGCGTGTGGGTGACAGCCATGATCAGGTTATCGTTGCGAGAAAGGTCTAGTGCCTGCGCAAATGCGTTTGACAAGATTGAGCGCGTAGAAGAGAGGCTTTGCTCGTTTTCGTCCAACCTTTGGACGTATGAAGTTGAAACCAATGATTCACTGATTCATCGCAAAAAATGATGAGAACAAAACTTCGAAATCTGAGCGAAAGCACATCGGCCCTCATCGGTCGGACTGATAGCGAAAGGCAGAAGATGAGGAGCACCACCGGCAGGATATGAGCAGTTTTTTTACAATGAGCTCAGGCCGGATTCGCGACAATGCGACTAATCGCCGTTTTCAGTTCGTCCGAGTTGAATCCGAACGGGCCAGGCTTGCTCTTGTAGGCGACGTGGCCGGTCGCATCAATCAGATACATCCGATCAGGCCAGCCGGTGTAGGCTTTTTCGGTGGAGTTGCCAAATTCGTCAAGCACGGCGGGCATTTTGATTCCCAGTTTCCGCACGCAGGCTCCCGCAACAGCGGCGCGTTCTTCTTCCGACCTGGGGCTGGCGAAAACGACGTTATCTTTTAAATTGCTTTGCATCTGCCAGACGTCGCTGGGATGCGCCTCGGTAATGTAAACCACTAAGAACGAAACCTGGTTTTGGTATTGATCGTACAGCTTGTTCAGAGCGGGAACCTCCCGCCGGAATGGCGGTCAAGTATAGCTGCCGAAGATCAGCACTACCGGGCGGCGCTGTTCGGCGAAAGAAGAAAGACGAACTTGTTCGCTCTTGTCGAGGGTCGATAAGGAAAAATCTGGGGCTACCTCTCCGATGTGCAAGCTTCCGGCGCGAGCGTGTGTCCAAGCGGTCTCGAACGGAAAGAGCAGGAACGCGACGGGCGCGGGCATCCTGGACATCACGCGCCCGAAAGCCTCAGGCGGCTGGTGCATTGCCCACCAGATGTAGGCCCCGAAGCAGACGTAGACGACAACCAATACGACCAGAACTCGGAACAAAAGCTTACGGGTCGACCGGCTCAAGTTCAGCTTAGCAATGGCCATATTCTTTTTGCTTCTTTCCCCACTGTCTTCCGTCTCTCAAACTTACTAAAACAAAAACTTCAGCGCCACCTGAATCACTCGCGGACCCACATCCTGCTGAATCTGACCGAAATTCGGCGAGCTGATGTCACTAATGGGCAAGCGGAAATTTGTATGGTTCAGAAAATTAAACAACTCGCCACGGAACTGGAATTCTTTCGCCTCAGCCACACGAATATTTTTGAACGCTGAAAAATCCCAGTTGAGGTTGTCCGGTCCTTCCACCACATTGCGGCCTTCGTCTCCGAAGACCTGGAATCGGCCCAACGGAT
>JASHPL010000115.1 GCA_030038125.1 Candidatus Sulfotelmatobacter sp. | reverse complement strand
TGCCTAGTTGTGCAAGGTTTTTCACTGCCCGGGCCTTTGCTAACCGCAGTTCCGGCTTGAGCGAAACCTTCGCCAACCCAAAGTCGAGAATCTTGGCATTGCCCTGTTTTGTCACGAAGAGATTTGCGGGCTTGATGTCCCGATGAATGATTCCCTTCGAATGCGCTGCGTCTAAGGCATCTGCGATCTGGGTTCCGAGGTCGAGCACCACTTCGATCTCTAGCGGCCTGCCTGCGATCATGTGATGGAGCGTCTGTCCCTCCAGCAGTTCCATGGCGATGAAGGTTCGGCCGTCCACCTCGTCGATTTCATAGATGGTGCAGATGCACGCCGTCACCATCGCTCCGAATCCTGCAGGCAGTACAAGCAGCCCGCAAGGACAAATCTCGTTTGCCGCAACTGGCATGATGAGTAACAATACGACCCGTGCCCTGACTTCGAGTAATGGCCTGCTCTGGGGGAGTTCGAACACGACCATAGCGACGATTAATTCCGATGGAGTTGCGACGTGTCTTGCTTCCGGCACAGTGACCATCACTGCCACGGCCCCCGATAACTTGAATGAAGGAAGTAATGCGCCAGCCGTGAGCGGCACTGCCACACTCAATTGTTCTTAATGGGCAGACGCGCGGGGGTTAAGTTCAGATTACAACTCCCTGTGTCGTCGGCTTACTGCGGAGGAGGTGTCAGCATTCGCTAGCGCCGCCACCGGCGGTAGTCCCGTAGAGGTTGCCAGCTGAGTCCCGGGCCAACACTACCCAGAGGGGGTAGACATCATCGAGGCCCCCCGTGAAGCTGTACAGCACAGACTCATTGCCGGAGGGCTCCGAGTTGCATCATCATGATTATTTAGCGATTACACGAAGACGATCCGGTCGGCCATGATTTGCCGCAGGATTGGAAAGTGCTTCAGTTTCCGGAGATTGCGGTCGAAGATGAAACCCACGTCATCCAGAATTGGTACGGTACTAGCACTGTTCACCGAGCTGTAGGGCAAGCGCTGCACCCGGAGTGCGAACCGTTAGAAAGACTGCCAAAGATCCACTACCACGCTATTCAGTCAGCCTTTGACGCTTTGCTTGGGGTTGTGGATGAGGCGCTGCTCATTGATCGGGCTGCGACAGAGCGGGCAAAACAGATTGTTCTGGGAAATCGGCAGTTCTCCGCCCGTGATGCTGTTCATCTGGCCGTAATGAGCCAGCATGGAATTCAACGCCGCCTAGCAAAGCGCAATGACCGAGAAACCGGCTGCGGTCGCGTATTTGGACAGTCGTTGGTCGGCAGAGAAAAAGGAGCGTCGAGCGGGCCGATGCTGGCACCAGGTAAGGGCCGCAGCCAGCTGCAGACTGTCAGCGGCTCGCAACTCATAGGTATCGAGTAGCTGCCGAGCCAAATCGCGCAACGAGTCCGATGGCAGAATCTCCCTCCACGCTCGGCTCAAAACCTCCAGGCGAGCAAGTGCTCCGTTCTTTTCAACCTCTTTCAGTTTGCCTTGTCGATGCAGCCGTGCCACTGCACTGTGCAGTTCAATACTGCTCGCCCACCAAACTACGGGCAAAGACCGAGGCAAGTGGAGTTGCGCTTGGCGGCTGGCATTCTCATGGACACACAAGGGTACAAGGGCGCTCGCATCCCAAAAAGCGGGTTCCTTGCTCATAAGCTTCCCGCTCGATCCTCAAGAACCGCATGGACTGCCCCATGGCCGGGCACCTTTCCGGTTCGGATTTTCAAGAGTCGCTCCACGTTGAGTGAATTTTTTGGCAGACGCATCTTTCCAGAAGCAACCAGCAGCAACTCCTCTTCGCTTGCTTCCGCGGCAGAAAACGGCACCAACTTCGCCACGGGGAGGTTCCGATCGCGAATTACGATCTCCTCGCCGCCCTTAGCAAATGTCAGATACTTGCTCAGCTGATTCTTGAGCTCCGCGATATTGACGCTTCGCACGAGTTCGATTCTCCTCATGGCTATTATAGCCATATTAAATACAATTGAAAAGAGTTACCAAACTCGGAAGTTTTCTAGTAGTATCTATCTCTATAATAATACTTATAATATTTCAAACGCCCGCCCAAACAGCATTGCAGCTCGCGTGTCTTTCTCCTTCCAGCCGTCCAGATAACGATGGCGATACCGGCGAGGGCACGCCAGGTATTGGCTGATCTGAGTGTAGACAAGCCGCCGAGCTCCGCTTCGACGGGTTGCTCCAGGCGGTCGTTGGGACGAACTCTCTCCAGCCAATCTGGACAGTTCACAGGTGGCCTGATGATTTACAGGCATTGGGTGCCTATTTCCGACGAGAAGATCCTGGTGCGGGGCTGTTTCGTGAGTGGTCTTCCACCTGCACCAAGTTCGCGGCTGCCTGCTGCCGGCGCAATGGGGAGGTTACAGGTACGGTGATAAGATACGCTCCGGATTTACTGCAAACACAAAGCGTCAGTAGACAGATTCCTGATCTTCTGACTAACGTAGTCTGTTTTGAGTAGCCAGTGTGAATGATCTCGAAAAGGTAAAGCAGGAGACACGATGTTCACTCCCAGACTGGAGATCCTTCCGCCTCCGCAACGCAGACTTTGGGACGAACTACGGCATACTCCCAAACAGTTCGTACTTTACGGGGGCACCGCTCTGGCTCTAAGGCTGGCCCACCGAAGCTCCGAAGATTTTGACTTCTTTTCGAATGATTCGTTTGCTCCAGACTTTTTGTGCAAGGTGATTCCATACCTGCGCGACGCCGAAATGAGCCAGTTTGAGGCGAATACGCTGACTGCGATCGTGGATCGAAACGGGCCCGTGAAGGTCTCCTTCTTCGGAGGACTCAGGTTGAATCGGATACAAGATCCGGATGTAGCTGCGAACAACGGAATACAAGTCGCGTCGCTTCTCGATGTCGCCGCGACTAAACTGGCGACGATTCAACAGCGCGCACAAGTCCGGGATTATGAGGATATTGCTGCGATCATTACCGCAGGGATTGGTTTGTCTGAGGCTCTGGCGGCTGCCTCGACTGCCTATGGCAAAGAGTTTAATGGCGCCTTAAGTCTAAAAGCATTGACCTACTTCGCGGATGGGGACTTGCCGCAGCTCAATCCTGGCATTCAGGAGAAACTTCGTACCCTGGCTGGTCAGGTGAACTTGAAGGAGGTCCCGATTCTCAAAGCGAGGACCGGTGTGACGGGGGAGGGCGTACGGCCATGAGTCCCCGGGATCTTCAGATGGTGGCTAAGCGGGTTGTGTGGTTCAAGAAGCCCGAAGATGCACTCCGAGACACCAAACTGTTTCTCGCGCATGTCATGACCTACGGAACGCTCAACGACATAACGGTGACGCTGCACTACTTCTCGGAATCCGATTTCGAAGCGGTCCTCGATGACCCACCTCCTGGAATCTTTGACCGTCGCTCATGGATATACTGGAACGTGCGCTATCGTCGTGAGCCTGTGCCCGCGTTACCCAATCGGAATTTGGCTTTGGTGAAATGTGGCGGCGCTCCAAGCAACGGTCAGGCGGCGGGATGAACTGAAATGACAGCAACGGTACGTGTTGTCTAGCTCTAACAAAGAAGACCGTCGTCCGTTCCCCTTTTCAGCTGGTTTGGACCAACAGCTGGAGCTTGGCAAACTGGCCAGAAAGAAGCCGAAGGACATTGCTCTTTTCAGCCTCTCATCTCTTTCGCTTCACTGGATCAGAAGCGGAGATTCCTGAGGACGATAAACGAGGAGGCAGCATGAGCACGATCGCTCCAAAGGCTCCACGCTTGCAGCTCGTTCCGATCTCGTACCAGGCTTTGCGGCAGCAGGTGCTGCGTCGGGACTGCTGGCGGTGTCAATCGTGCGGCACGACGTCGAACTTGGAGGTTCACCATAAGGAATTTCGTAGCTATGGGGGCGAAGATTCCCGAGCTGATTCTCATCACGCTCTGTGCCTGGTGTCACGCCAGCGCTCATGGGATGTCGAAAAGCGACGACGGCATCGCAGGGTGCCCCCCAGTACGGGTCTCGGCGGAAACAGGACGATGACGATGGAGCCCTGCCGCCGAAGCCTTGTTCGGATTCGCGTGGAAGAAGCAGCCCGCTCCCTCCGTGGCGGCAGCCCGGCAGGGTTTGCCCTTCTTCGTCAGCCCTTCCAGCGTCTTGTCATCTGATTAGCCAATCACTTACGTGATCCTTCTGAATTGATACGGCGACAGCGGTTACTGCCAAGGGTTGACTACAGCTACCCCGGTTGGCTGGAAATCACCCACATTCCTGGTGGCAACCGTCATGCCATGAACGAGTGCAGTGGCTGCGATGAGGGCATCCCGATCGGAATGGGGATTTGGCACATAGAGCGCTGCGCATCGCTGGGGGTCACGTCGTTCGACGAGAAGAATTCCTATCTCTAGTTCCAGGACCGATACCACGGACAAGTAGAGACTGGCCGTCGGCAGCGCCTGCGCCCACATTCTGACGCTGCGCTCAGCCTTCTTGCCTTTCCTTAGCTCGGAAATTACGTTCGTATCCAGAACGTACATCAGGACAGATCCGTCTGCTCATGGAGGTCCCCAAGCAAGCGGGGGGCTCAAACTCAATTTCAGCAGCTTCTGGCATGGCCAATAAATCGGCGATGCTTTTCTGGCCACTGGTAATCCTCTGGTATTCCTCGGCAGTGAGCAGTACGTGGGACGGACGTCCCCGATCCGTGATAAGAACAGGCCCCCTCTTGGCCGCCCTCTTGGCCCGGCTCGTGTCCTGATTAAATTCTCGACTAGATAACTTCGTAATCGCCATAGCTGGTACCAATGTAGCAACGTTGCTACATTATAACACGAACATGACTGCAAAGCGCCAACTTTGTGCAGAACGAACTGCGCGTCTTTCATCCGCGTGCGATTGCAATATAGGGACATTTATGGTAGAGAAGCAGCCATGCCGATTCAAATGGGCGTCTTGTGCGAGAAATGCCGCACGGTTCACTTCATCGTCACTTCCGATGGAATAACGCCGACGCCAACTCCGGAATGTATGTTGTCTCATCGTGATCAGGTCTTTCTGTCATCGGAACGGGAGTAACGCCTCTGAAGCAACGTGGGCAACCGCCCATCTCGGAGCAGCGCTAAGTCGTCCCGCACGGCTGCTGCACACCCGACTCAACGCCCGCCAGAGGTCGGCATGTCGATGGACCATAAGTCGGTATCCCTCCTCCTTATCGTTCTCAACATCTCACTACGGGCGCTTATCGAACCCATCGCTAATTGGCTCTGTATAGTGAGGCAATTTGCCAGCTCTTTCCGCTTATCTATGTTCAGAACCGCGTTTAGCGTTGAACCGAATAGTGTCTTACGCTATCGCTCTCATTTGGAATCCCGACAACTCGCTCCCAGCACAATCAACCTCCCGCTCGGTGCGATGCGCCGTCTTGCCTACGAAGCCGCCGACTGTGACCTGCTTAGCGCCGATTTGGTAGCGGGCATCCGGCGTGTGAAAGGAGTCAAGAGCCGGGCGTGCGACTCGGCAACTGGATGACAGCGGAACAGGCACACTCTCTTTGGCTAGCACCTGATTGTCATCGCCTCAGAGGGAAATGGGATCGGGAGTCGCTCGCCTTGTTGCTGGCGTGCGGACTGAGAAGACACGAAGCTGTCGCGCTTACCCTAGATCATTGCAACAACCCGAGGAGTGCTGGGCGATCATGGACTTGGTCGGCAAGGCAGGCCACGTCTGAACAGTTACTGTTCCAGATTGGGTCAAACGGGAGTTGGATGAGTGGGTCATCGCGGCTGCAATCGATAGAGGAAAGTTGTTCCGCAGAGTCAACAAGGTTGGGAGGCCATGGGGAGACGGCATGAAAGAGAAGTCTGTGTGGCACATCGTGAAAGAGGCAGCAAAGAGAACCCGTGTTGCCAAAGTCTCGCCTCACGATCTTCGCCGGACTTGTGCTCGGCTCTGCCACGCATCGGGAGGTGAGTTGGAACAGATTTAGTTCTTGCTGGGTCATGCCTCAGTTCAAACCACCGAGCGGTATCTGGGCTGTAAGCAGCGAATTCGATCAGCCGTCAATGACCGTATCGGCATTGAGACGAATCCCTGAGGCGTGGCATTGAAGAAGGCTAGCGAGTACTGTTTGGCACCGATCAATTCATTTACCTTGCCGAGTATAAAGCGATCTCTTACTCTGAATTTCTCCACTATCCCTCATGCAACAGCTTTCAACCCGCCGCCGCTTTCTTGAAAAGGCAGCCTTCGCAGGCGGCGGTGCGTTGCTCGGAGCCGTCGGTCTTAACCAGATCTCTCCTAAGATCTGGCGTGAACCGTTGGAGTTTGAGCCCAGCCGCAGCTATTGGGCGAGAAGTCAGCCGTTGCAGAATCTGCCCTTGAAGGAGGACATCGCCGTGGATGTCGCGGTGCTCGGCGGCGGCTTCACGGGACTCTCCGCTGCCTATTACATCCGCAGCATCTCCCCGCACAAGCGCGTGGTCGTCCTCGAAGCGAAGGGCTGTGGGAACGGAGCGTCGGGACGAAACGGC
>JASHPL010000114.1 GCA_030038125.1 Candidatus Sulfotelmatobacter sp. | reverse complement strand
GCTCCCGGCGTGACAACCACGAACCGCACTTCGGGATTTTGCCGGACTAACTCGGCCACGGCGTCGACCGGATTCGGAGTCAGCGCCGCTTCAAAAATCACGATGTCGCAGGAGAATTTCTTGACCGCAGTCTGCGTCTGGGCCAGCGTTTCCGCCTGACCGACCACACGGATGTCGTCTTCCAGGGCGAAAATCTTGCGCAATCCGGCGCGGAAAATCGCCTGCGTGTCGGCCACAATGACCCGAACAAACTGGCCCTTGCTGGCCTCGTCGCCGTGATTTTCTGCCACGCTCAGGGGAATGCTTGCCATTCGTTTCCTTACTTACGCCCGTTCGAAGTGATACTCATCGATAACGACACCGACCGCGCGCCGGCCACGATCCTCAAAGCTGCGCACGACTCGGCCGCGGCAATCGATCTGCACATCCTGCCGCGCACCCACAACTTCAGCCGGCAGCAGAATCGTAAAGTCAACCATCGAGCCCACGGGGACGTCGTTGTCCATCGCCAGCAGCACGCCGTTGGCGGAAATGTTTTCCGTTTCTGCCGTGTAGGCGTTGCCTTGCGTTTTCACAGAAGCTGTCAAATGCAGCGGGAACCTCGGCGCACTCTGCATTTCGTCATAGCGCCCCAGGTTCGATTGCGCTTCCGCCATCGCTCTGTCTATTTCTGCCACGCTGAGAAGAACCGTCCTCTCGATAGAGCTCTCAAGAATGTCGCAAATTCGTTCGAACTCAAGGGCAGCGTACACCCACATATAAGGCGCGCAAAGTTACCGAAGTCATGGAACGATGGGTGTTAAATGCTTTCCTATGAATGGATTAGCGAGGATTTGCTGATCCGAATTGGACCCGAAATTGACGGGCATGAGCGGTTGATTTCAGGTCAAAATCGGGTGAAATTCCCATGATCGAAGAACCATGCCTCGAGGGTGCGCTCCGCAGATGAAAACAATTCCGAGCGATTTCTCAGGACCGAGGCACGGACACACACCGAGAAAGACCAGGTGACCCAGTGTCTCTGCGGCGAAAATTCCGCGTCAGAATTTTGTGACTTCGGTGAAATTGAAGTCGCGGACCTTCATGGCTGGAACCACCATGTCGAAGGATTCCTCTCCGCAGGAACGCACCGGCACGCTCATGGCTTCAACGTTCGACAACATTTGAATCAGACTTTCGTTGAAACGGAAGTTGCGAAGCCCGCCCCGGACCCGACCGTTGTCTATCAGAAAAGTGCCGTCGCGGGTCATACCGGTAACAATTTTCTCGTAGGGATCGACCTCGCGGATGTACCAAAAGCGCGTGATCAGGATCCCACGCTCCGTCGAGGCAATCATCTGCTCCACGGACCGTGGACGATTCGGTGGCGCGAAGACGATATTCAGCGGCATTTCCCCGATTTCGTTCGGTACCGGAAAACCGTGTCCCGTGGCCTCGATCAGGCCAACCTTGTCGCGATATTCCGAGCGCTTCATCCTTTCCGCGGTGGATCTGGCATAGACTACGCGCTTCACAATTCCATTTTCGACAAGCTCGATTTTCTTACGCCGGACGCCCTCGCCGTCAAATGACGATCCCGACTGCAACGGATGCGTCACGTCATCCCAAATCGTAATGTTTTCGCCAAAGAGCTTCTCGCCAATCCTCCCGGTGAGGAACGAACGCTGGTCCAGAATTGCCATCCCTGAATAGTCCCAGAACATGAAGCCGACTACGTCGAGGACTGCAGCAGGTTCAAGAATTACCGTGCACTTGCCGGCGGGAATCTCTCCCGGATGAGCCGAGTCGATGGCTTTTTTCGCGGCGATTTTCGCCAAGGTAACTGGATCGAGATTCGCCACGTCCGGAGAATTGGCTTTCTGCCATCCGGAAGAATCGGAAGCCAGCATGGTCACGGAAACTTCTGCTGACGTTTGCCGATGCCACCGGCTCAGGCCACGTGAGTTGAAAATGCCCTCTACAGATTCGGCGCTCGAACAAATTCCCGCGGTCGTGAGCTGATGCTTCTCGGCAACGTCGACAATTTTTCTAACGGCGTCGGCACGCATCTCGGGGGTGATTGCGGCAGTTCGCTCAAAGTGCCGCGAGGGAGAGGCTTGTGGAGGGATGGGCACCTCGCCCGTCCCAGCGGCATCGGCGGCATCGGCTTCCTGTGCATCCGGCATCGGCAGCAGGTCCTGATCACGTTGCTGAACTTTGGCCAGGCCCTCGGAGGTCTGGACCACCTGCCGCAGGCTGTCATCGTCGAATTTGTTGGTCGTGGCCCGCGCCGTCTTTCCATCAAAAACAGAGCGCACCGAGACGACATAATTCTCTTCCGCGACATTTTGATGGATCGCATTATTTGCGAAACGAGTCAGCGCAAAGCGCCCCCCGGAAAAAAGCACCTCGACTTCGTCCGCGGTGGAGTGCTCGCGGATGCGGTCGAAAACGTCTCCGGCTTGATCTTGATTCAGCATTCAGCACGTGTTAAATGCGCAGTCCTCCCTGACTCGTGTCTCCTTGATTACACTAACCGCTCTTGTACGCGCTCCCCACCTTGATCCCTCGAAATCTCGACGGCGCGGCGCCGTGTCCGGTTCCCATCACTTGCTGGGGCTGGCCCTTGCCACAATTCGGCGTGCCCCACAGAACCCACTCCCCGCGCGAGCAAATCGCGTCGAGCGAATTCCAGAAGTCTGTCGTGATCCCCGAATACGATGGGTTCTTCAGCATGCGGACGCGTTTGCCATTTTTGATTTCCCATCCGATTTCGCATCCGAACTGAAAGTTGTAGCGTTTGTCGTCAATCGACCAGGATCGGTTGGTCTGCATGAGAATCGCGCGATCGGTCGCGGCGATGAGTTGCTCCAGCGAAAGCGGCTTATCCCCCGGTAGCAGGCTGATATTGGTCATGCGAATCATCGGCAGCCGGTTCCATCCCTCGGCTCGCATGGTTCCGCCCGAGCGGTTCGCACCGATGGCGTGCGCGGTTTCCCGCGAACTAAGGTATCCCGTGAACAAGCCCTTAGTGATGATCGGGGTACATTGCGCCGGAACACCTTCATCGTCAAATCCAAATGTGCCCAATCCCGGCCCATGTTCCTGGCGTGCATCGGCAACCACATTCACCAGATCGCTGCCGTAACGCAGATTTCCTAAGTTATCCAACGTCAAGAACGACGTCCCGGCGAAATTCGCTTCCATCCCCAGCACCCTGTCCAATTCAATGGGATGCCCGACGGATTCGTGAATCTGCAGGCCGAGTTGCGAGCTGTCCAGAATGATGTCGAACTTTCCCTCGGGACACTGATCGGCCTTGTGCAGCGCGACGGCTTCCTCAGCGATCCGCTTCGCATTTTCCAGCAGCTTCAACTCTTCAATCAGTTCGTATCCCTTGTTCTGCCACTGCCCGCCATAAGAATTCGGGTAGGAGCGCTTTTGAATCTCGCTTCCAGCAAAGGCATACGCGGCATATCCAGCTCCGGTCGAGAGCTTGGTCTGATGAATCCGCGTTCCCTCCGAAGAGGCGAACCACTGCTCCTCGCGATTGAAGTTCAGGTTGGTCTCTGCCAGCGTGATTCCGTCGACCGAGCGCAATTCGGCGTCGATCTTCAGCAGCAGATCAATATTCTGTTCGACGGAGACTGCAAAGGGATCGATCTTGAACGGAGTCGACCATTCGGCCTGAACCGGCTTCTCCGGCGCCAGGCGGAGATCCTCGCGCTTCACCCGCGCGGAAGCTCGTGCGATCGCAACGGCTTCGGCTGCCGTGGCGGCGACGGCATCACGGCCCAACTCGGCGGAAGCTGCAAACCCCCAGGCTCCATCTGCTATCACGCGCACGCTCAGTCCGACCGATTCGCCATCGGAAACGCTGCCCACTTTCCCATTTTTAGTGCTCAGAGCACGGCCGCGATGAGCAACCACACGCGCATCCGCGTAGCTCACTCCACGCTGGTCACACGCGTTCAGAACCCACTCGGCAACATCTTTCATGGCGAAATTTTCAATCTAACACACGGCAGCGGCGTCGTGCTGACTCCCCTTATCTGCTGGTCGCCCTTTGAGAACTCTTTTGCGCACTGGCCGCGTCAGCCGTCGCTGCATTCTCCCTCACCTCGCATTGTGATTCGAATCACGGACGTGTAAATCCCTCCTGCCGTCCAATGGCAGGAGACCTCTGGCAAGAGTCACCGGTCCTTATAAGTTGGCGAACGAAGGAGCGCATCCTATGAGTCTTTTCTTGGCGGATGAACCCAGTCGCGGTGTGTGTGGAACCGTCGATAATGAAATGTGCGATTTTTCAAAAGACAGCGAGTCCCGGAAAAAAGCCGACCTGGCCGGGCCCGGCATCGGCGATTACAACGACTTGGAACACATTCTGCCGGGTGATTACGATTCTCTTCTGACTCCAAAAGAGACCCAGCGCGCCATTTTTCATGTGAAGCGTCATATCGAGGACAATCTATGTAAAGAACTTGGCCTGATGATGGTCGAGGTACCGTTGATCGTCGACACCGAAAGCGGGGTCAACGACATGCTCGACCGCGATGGCTCGCGGACGCCCATTCAGTTTCATATTTCCAACGATCGCGGCAAACATCCCCTCGATGCCCAGGTCGTCCAAGCCGCCACGAAATGGAAACGTATGGCCCTGAAAGAATTTGAGTGCCGCTCCGGGGAAGGCATTTGTACCGACATGCGCGCCGTCCGCAAAGATTACTTCCTCGATCACGATCACTCCGCGTACGTCGATCAGTGGGACTGGGAGCGAGTCATTACGCCCGAGCAGCGGAATCTGGAGTTTCTGAAATCCATCGTCCGCAAAATCTGGAAAGTTCTGGTTGGCGCCGAGAAATTCGCGCAAGAAATGTTCCCCGAGCTACGAGTTCCCCGCTATCCAAATCTGCCGGAGGAGCTCACCTTTCTGCACGCCGAAGAAATTCTCGCCATGTATCCCGATCTGCCCCGCAAACGCCGCGAGACGGTCATTCTGCAGAAATACCCTGCCGTTTTCATCATCGGGATCGGCTGGCCACTCAAAGACGGTTACCCGCATGAAATGCGCGCCGCAGACTACGATGACTGGATCACCGACACCAGCAACGAAACGGGCCGCGATACGCACGGACTGAATGGTGACATCCTGGTCTGGAACCATGTTACGCAACGCCGCCATGAACTCAGTTCCATGGGTATTCGCGTCAATCCGGAAACCCTACACCGTCAACTCGAGATGTCGAAACTGCTCGATAATCTCCGCTTCCCTTATCATCAGGCCATTGTCAACAACCAGATTCCGCTGTCGATCGGCGGCGGCATCGGACAGTCGCGCACGCTTATGCTCCTGCTGCGCAAAGCGCATCTCGGCGAAGTCAGCGTCACCGTGTGGCCAAAGATCCTGAAAGAGATGTGCGCGAAGAAGAATATCTTCGTGCTGGAGTAAGATCGATTAACAAGCGCAAATGGGACAGCTTCGGCCGTCCCATTTGCGCTTTTGATTAACGTCGGGACTAGCAACTGGCCTAGCGACCGAAGACGATCTGCATTTCCAGACCCTTCGGAGGTATCAGGCTGCCGGGTTCCTCCGCGTCTCTTTGAGATGTCAGTAGCGCGAATTTTTCGAGACCAGCTCTTTGCATGGAATCCAGGATGCCAACAACACAGAAATATGGGGCATATGCATCCGCTTTAATGTAAAGAATCTTCGCACCCCGACTGGAGACAGCATTCCTGATGTTCTCGCGGAGTGCAGCGATACTCATTCGATCAGCACCGAGATATATATCGCAGTTGCGACTGACCGCCACCACTAACGCGTCTTGCTTGTCGGCATCAGGTATCGCCACAGCATTGCTGGTAACGGGTAGGTCAACGGCAATTCCCTTCTGCATGGGCATGTCGGCTGCTGACTGCGCGGCAACCGGAGGCTCACTGCCAACCAAGGCCAGCGCGACCAGACACACTTCAAGTAAATGCTTCATACGTGTTGCTCCTTTCGACCTATTCAGGTTGAATTGTTAGGGTTTTGCCCCACCGAGCGACGCAGTTGCCAGGGTTCCACCCAGCCCCATCGTCTCGACTGCGGACGATGGCACGATCACCATCGAACCCCGTTCTTTGATGGCTTCGTACAACATGTTCATCGCACGAAGATGCAAGGCTGTTGGATTTTCGGTGTAGGCGGCGGCTGCCTGCACAAACTTTTCGGATATCTCCGTCTCCGCTTGTCCGAGAATGATTCGCGCTTGCCGTTCTCGTTCGGCCTGGGCTTGCCGCGACATGGCATCTTCCAAGCCTTGGGGAATTCTGACATCTCGGACCTCAACCGACTGGACAGTAATCCCCCAGGGGTTCGTCTTCTCGTCGAGAATTCGCTGCAGTTCACGGCCGAGCGTCTCGCGCTCCGTAATCATTTGCGCCAGTTCGTGACGGCCAATCGATTCCCGCAGCGCTGTCTGCGCACTCATGTGGATCGCTTCGAGAAAGTTCTCCACTTCCAGGATGGCCTTCTCGGCGTTCCACACCATCCAGAAGACAATGGCATCAACATTCACCGGGACTGTATCCCGAGTCAGTGCAGATTCAGCCGTCACGCTAGCCACGCGTACCCGTTGGTCCACAAAGGGACTCAGAGTCTCGACAATAGGCAGAATGTGGAACAATCCCGGTCCACGTAGCCCCACATATTTCCCCAGGCGCAAGAGAGCAACTTTTTCCCATTGGCGGACGACTTTGACCGCGAAGAGCAGATATACCCCCGCGATGCCACCGATGAATATTGGCGCGGGCTGACGCAGGGTGATGGTGATCAACGCTCCGAGGAGGATACAGAGTGCAAATGCCGTGACCGCGACGCCGTTGATTTGATACAGGCCCAATTTTGTCATGACGTTCATCTCCTGCGACTTGGCTCTACAACCAACTCGCGCAACTCCTCAATCAAGTCCTCGACCGTAAAACCAATTGCTCCCGCACGGGCAACGAAGTCAGCTGCCATCTGC
>JASHPL010000113.1 GCA_030038125.1 Candidatus Sulfotelmatobacter sp. | reverse complement strand
AAATCCATAATGGAAGATCGACGCGGCCAGTGCCGCATCGGCTTGCCCATTGCGGAAAACCTCGGCAAAATGTTCGGCGCTGCCGGCTCCGCCGGACGCGATCACCGGAATGTGCACGGCACCGGATACGGCTCGTGTCAGATCGCAATCGAAGCCCGAAGCCGTGCCGTCGCGATCCATCGAGGTAAGCAGGATCTCCCCCGCACCTCGCGATTCCGCCTCGCGCGCCCAATCGAGCGCGTCGCGGCCAGTTCGGGTTCGTCCTCCTTGGACGAATGCTTCCCAATGTCCATTTCGTTGACTTCGCTTCGCATCAATCGCGACCACCACCGCTTGCGAGCCGAAGCGTTCGGCGATTTCTGTGATCAACCTGGGATTCGCGATCGCCGCGGAATTGATGCTGATCTTATCCGCGCCTGCGGAAAACACTGCCGCAGCTTCCTCCAGTGTGCGAATTCCCCCGCCCACGGTAAAAGGAATGAACAGTTGTCTGGCCGTACGCCGCACCGTCTCGAGCAAAGTGGCGCGGCCCTGATGCGAGGCAGAAATGTCGAGCAACACAATTTCGTCCGCTCCGGAGTCGCTGTGCGTCTTCGCCAGTTCCGCCGGATCACCCGCATCACGCAGGTTCTCAAACTGCACGCCCTTCACGACCCGGCCGGCGTCTACATCCAGACACGCGATGATGCGTTTGGTCAGCATGAAAGCGTGCAGAAGTTGCGCAGTAGTTGCAATCCGAATTCGCCGGATTTCTCCGGATGAAATTGCACCCCGAACACGCGATCGCGTTCCACGGCCGCCGAGAACTTACCGCCGTACTCGCAGCAAGCAGCGGTTGCTCCGTTTATTGGAGCGCGGAAGGAATGCGTGAAATACACAAATGAAGATGACGGCAAAGCGCGGAACAGCCGTGCTGAAGGAGAAATCTGGAGTTGGTTCCAGCCCACATGCGGCGATTTCACTTCAGCAGGGAAGCGCTCACAAACGCCTGACAACAGGCCAAATCCCGCCGTTTCCGGGGATTCCTCGCTGCCATCGAAGATCCACTGCATCCCCACGCAGATGCCGAGAAATGGAATTTCGCGGTTAATCGCTTCCGCAATTGCATCGCGTAACCCTAATTGTTCGAGGGCCTTTGTGGAACGGAAATGTCCAACACCAGGAAGAACGATCTTGGCGGCCGTTGCGACCTGTTCCGGCTCTGAGGTAATCGCGCATTCTTGTTCAAGCCAGTCGAAAGCTTTCTTGACAGATTTCAGATTGCCAGCTCCATAATCGACGATGGCGATCATCACAGAACTCCTTTGGTGCTCGGCAACAGGCGCTTCATGCGTTGATCCCGCCAGCAAGCGGCGCGCACAGCACGAGCGAAGGCTTTGAAGAGCGACTCGATTTTGTGATGGCTCGATCGGCCGTACAGCACGCGGGCGTGAACATTGGCCCGAGCACCACGGGCAAAGCCCTCGAAAAAATCAGTCACCAGTTCCGCTTGCAAATCTCCAACCAAGCGCGTAGTCACTTTCGTGTCGACCACACAAGCTGTGCGTCCGCAGAAGTCGACAGCAGCCACGCCTAGCGTCTCATCCATCGGCATGAGAAAGTATCCGGCACGAAGAATTCCGCGCTTCGAGGCCAACGCTTTCTCGAATGCGTGCCCCAGAACGATGCCGACATCTTCGACCGTATGGTGCTGATCCACGTCGAGGTCGCCGCGCGCCCTGAGCTTCAGATCGAATCCTCCATGGTGCGCGAAGAGTTCCATCATGTGATCGAAAAAGCGAATGCCTGTCGCAATCTGATAGCGCCCCCGCCCGTCGATCGTAAGCGACAGTTGAATCTGCGTTTCCTTGCTCACGCGATGAATGATTGCCTTTCTCATCGCGACACTCCCTGCGCAAGGCCCAACTCCTCGAGCGTTTCCTGGAACGCAGTCAGAAGTCGATCGGTGTGCTCCCGCGGACCAAGCGTAATGCGCATGCACCCATCGCAGCCGGGATCGCTGGATCGATCCCGCACCAGAATTCCGCGCCGCCTCATTTGTTGCGTGAACGCAACAGCCTCCTGCTTCGTAGTGCCCACGCGCGCCAGGACGAAATTCGCCTGGCTTGGCCAGTAGGAAACTCCGCCGGCCGCAAGCGCGCTCTCCAGGCGTTGCCGCGACTCCAGGACGTCATTTACGTATTGCTGGATGTAGACCTGGTCCGCGAGTGCCTCGGGCAGGCAGGCGAGTGCAACTGCATTCACGTTATACGGAGAGCACACGCGACGCACAGCGCACATCGGTTCAGCGTTACCCACCAGCACACCGGCGCGCAGACCAGCGAGGCCATACGCTTTCGAAAACGTTCGTGCCACAAAAAGGTTGGGGAGTCCGGTGCATTTATCGAGGAGCGTCTGGCCGTAGAACTCGAAATAAGCTTCATCCACCAGCAGCGCAGCGTCGGGCGCAGAGCGCGCGAGTCGGAGCAGTTCAGCTTTCGGAGCGACGGTTCCTGTGGGATTGTTCGGGTTCGCGATGGCAATCAACCGCGTGTGCGGCGAAATCCGGCTCAGCAATTCCACCCCAGGAAACTCGAAATTCTTCCCGGCTCGTGTGCTTACGACTCGCGCGCCAGCACCCGTCATATAGATTCGGTACATGGAATACGTCGGCTCGACGATAAGAGCTTCGTCGCCTGCCTCGAGAAATGTCTGGCAGAGTAGATGAATCGCCTCATCCACACCGTTGGTCAATAACAATTGCGAGGGATCGACCTGTAACAACTGAGCCACTCGCGTCTCAACCGCTTCGCGCTCGGGATAGCGGGCAAGGTCCTCGGCAGTGAGTTGTCGCAAATGCGCGAGGATGCGAGGCGAGCATCCCACGGTGTTTTCGTTGAAATCGAGACGCAATCCTTCGCGTCCCGCCAGTGGAGGGTGATACGAAGGAATCGTCTGAATTGCTGATCGTGCTTTAAGCATGAGGGCACCTCACGCGAACGGACTGAGCGTGTGCCCCGAGTCCCTCCGCTTCAGCGAGACACTGGACAGCCGGTGCGATACGCTGCAATCCGGGCCTGGAAAGATTTTGCACTGTAATGACTTTCACGAAATCGAGCACGCTCAGTCCACCACGGAATCGCGCTTGCCCCGATGTCGGCAGAACATGGTTCGGACCGGAGGCGTAGTCACCGGCGGCCTGCGCTGAGTAATCGCCAACGAAAACGGAGCCAGCACTTCGAATAAATGGCAAATCTTCTTTCGCGAGCGTAATGTGCTCGGGCGCAATCGCATTCGCCCACTCGAGAGCCTGTGGGCGCGACGAAGCCACGAGAATCGAACCACTTCGCCGCAATGACTGTCGCGCGGTCGGATTCGCTGCGCTTAATTCTGTCAAACTCTTCGCAACCAATTTGCCCAGCTTTCGCGAAGTCGTGACGAAAATAGCAAGCGCGTTCGGATCGTGTTCAGCCTGGGAAACAAGATCCGCGGCGATAAACTCGGGACGGCCTGAGTGGCTCAAAACAACGGCTTCGGTCGGTCCCGCCAGAAAGTCGATGGCGCAGTCGAACGCAACCAACTTCTTTGCGACCGTAACGTACGCATTTCCCGGTCCCACGATCTTGTCGACTTTCGCAATGGTCTTCGCGCCATAGGCAAAAGCAGCAACTGCCTGTGCTCCTCCGATGCGATACACTTCATCCACACCCAGCATGGCTGCCGCCGCCAGAACTTCTTTGGAAGGCTTGGGCGAGACGACCACAATCCGTTTCACGCCGGCGACCCGTGCAGGAATGACGGTCATTAGCAAGGTTGAAACCAGTGGATAGCGTCCCCCAGGAACGTAACAGCCGACTGACTCCAACGGGCGAATCAACTGACCCAGAGAAATTCCCCCGTGAGTTCGCGTCCAACCCGAAGGCATCTGCCATTCGCAAAATTGCCGGATATTGCCGGCAGCTTGCCGCAGCGACTTGCGCAGCTGCGGTTTGAGAGATCGCTGGGCTTGCCTCAACTCCGTTGCGCTGATTCGGAATTCCTGATCCTTTGCCAATCCATCCCATCGCTCCGCGTACTGGCGCAACGCCGCATCTCCCGAACGGCGAACATCGTTCACGATTCGTCGCACTTTCGGTTCGAGTTTCGCCAAGCGCCTGCCCCGTGCAGCCAGATGTTCCACAGCGGCAATAGCGCTGCGACCAGAAAGGGTCCGCATCACAGCACCACCTTATTGAGCGGATATTCAACAATGCCCTCCGCCTTCGCTTCTTTCAGCCGCGGAATAACCTCCCATGCCGCAGACTCGTCAATGACTGTATTGACGGCCAGCCAATCTTCGTCGCTGAGGTGAGAAATGGTGGGCTTCTGCAGAGCGGGCAACACGGCAAGCACGCCCGCCAGATTTTCTCTTCGCACGTTCAACATCAGCCCAACCCGGTCTTGCGCTTCCATGGCCCCGCGCAGCATAAGCGCGAGATTGTCGATCTTTCGCCGCTTCTCGCGATTGGCATAGGAACATCTATTGGCAATCAACTGCGTGTTCGACTCCAGCACGGTTTCGAGAATTCGGAGCCGATTGGCTTTCAGCGAACTGCCGGTTTCCGTAACTTCGACGATGCCGTCGGCCAGCATGGGAGGCTTAACTTCCGTCGCCCCCCACGAAAACTCCACCCGGACGTCTATTCCTTTCGTGGCGAAATAGCCGCGCGTCACGCTAACCAATTCCGTTGCCACAATTCGCTGCGCCAGATCCTCGGCGCGCTGATACGGGGAATCCTCCGGGACGGCGAGCACCCAGCGCACCTTGCCACGGCTGCGTTTGGCGTAAATCAGGTCGCTTACCGTGACCACATCCAGTCCGCTCTCGATCACCCAGTCGAGCCCGGTCAGTCCGGCATCGATCGCGCCATGCTCGACATAGCGGGCCATCTCTTGTGCGCGGATCAGCATGCAATCGATTTCGGGATCGGCTGTGGTGGCGTGATACGAGCGTAGGTTGGTGTATGCCGTCAGTCCGGCGCGTGCGAACAATTGCAAAGTTGCTTCCTGCAGACTTCCCTTGGGAATTCCGATGAGGAGCTTCATTGCACCTCCTGGCTGGTCACTGCTTCATTCGCAGCGCCGAGAGCAAGTGACTCACTGAAACAGGAGCGCGTGCCACGGTGGCAGACCACGCCGGCGCCCTCCACTTGTACTTTCACCAGCAACGTGTCGCGATCGCAATCCGTATGCGCGGAGACAACTCGCAGCCGGTTACCCGAGCTCTCGCCCTTGGTCCAAAGTTGATTGCGCGTGCGGCTGAAAAAGGTGACATAGCCTTGCCGCAGAGTCCGCGTGAACGCCTCCGTATTCATAAACCCCACCATCAAGACGGTTCCATCGAGCGCGTTCTGCACGACAGCGGGGATCATCCCGCCCATTTTGTCAAAATCAAGATCAGTTTCCGTATCCATATTTCCTCGCGATAAAAGAAAAAGCCCGCTGAAGCCTCAGAGCGTCAGCGGGCCGGGAATTGTGATGAGTGCTGGTTATCTCACTACGCATCCCCGCCGCTCACGCTGTGCGCGTGATGATGATGGCGGTGATGGAGGTGAGAGGACATCCCCTCAAGAATAGGGGGAGGCGGAAACTCTGGTCAACCGCTTTTATGGTAACCAGCAGTGATTTTTCCGATGCAGGCAATCACAATTTACGATCTCCCGTTTCACGGCTCGTTTGTGCGCAAAGCCTGCTCGGACTCAAAGCCACAGCGCCAACGTCAATAGGTCAGGCCGCCCTGCAGCCGTTGCACATCTTCATTGGTGTAGACGTGTGTTGCCGGCTTTTTATGCTCTTTCCAGTAACGCGCTACCTGCGCGATTGTCATTCCGTAATCGTGTTCATGCAACCACTGCTCCGTCGCGATAGCGGTCACGCCAACGTCGAAGTATCCCGGAGGAAATGGACTCGGTTCTGGTGGCGCTTCTACCTCTACCACCTGCGGAACGGACCATCCCCAATTTACTCCGGCCATGCTAACCGGCACGGGCGTAGCCGGAATAATGATCGGGGCGAATTGTCCGGTCTGCGGCGAAACCATTCCGAACTGTTGATCGGGCGACATCGACGGAGTCTGAATCGGCACCAGAAATTCGGGCGATGTGGTCGTGATCAGGTACTGCGGTCCTTGGGAGAAATTTGTTTCCGCTTGCTGTCCAACCGCGAAGCTCACGAGGGTAAGCACGAACACAACAACGCAGCTTAGGCGCATAGGAACCTCCACTTATTCGATAGATTATGCAACCAAAAGATGACGCTTTACCAGAGGGACTTCACTGTAGACGCCGCTTTTCAGGCGATAAGCGGTTCAAACCGATTCGATGTGTTGCTTTTGTTCGCGCCGGTTTGCCAGGATCACATACAGCATGTAAAGCACCACCGCGATATTGCCCAAAAAAATAGCGCTGCGCAGCAGCGTGAATCCGTGCAGCAGTTCGCGAATCTCCATGGGCATCAGCAGCGTTCCTGATACCAGCGCGACCCACTCCGCCCAGGTGCGTTCGTGCCAAAGCCCATACGCTTCCGTGAACCGCAGCGCCGTATAAGCGAAGGCGATTCGTGCCGCAGCCCACAGCCGCGCATCAGTGATGCTGTCGGCAAAATCGAGAAACATCTGGGCCACGCGCCGATCGGTGTCAATATGAAAAGCCGCCAATATGCTTTCTGCAATGAGCCAGAGATCTTTATGCACCAGAGCAAGGGCGCAAAGCCCCATCAAGAGCACAAAAGTACCTTTGAAAAACTCAAACGCGGCGACAGCTCGAAGCATGCGCCTCTGGCGGCGGTGGGGATCAGGCTTGTTTCCGGGCGCGCGCATGAACTCGGGGGATTACTCAGCAGACTATCATGGACCCGCTGCAATCGGCACCGGAGTGAGTCGGTGCGCGCCCCCGCGCTCGCGGGATGCGACCCAAATGCGGTGAATGCCGAAGTACGGCGGACGCCAGCCCGCAAGCCTCACCGTTCCATTTGACCCCGCACTACATTTAGAGAGGCTGGGGGAAGAGTGTAGGCCGTGTCCTTACCTCCCTGAATCGTTAACCCGACTGGAGGATCATCGGGATCGGCATAGCCATTTCTGCGAGCCGGATGCCACTGATACTGCGCCTTTCCGAACGTGAGCATGGTTACCGGTCCAACCAGAAAGCCGTTTGAACCGTTTCCATCCTCAAAGGAAATGCGCACTGTATGAGGATGATCGTAGTCCTTGTTGATCAAAATCAACGACCATTGCCGATCGGGCCGCTCGACCGCGTAGGCAGTCACGAGCACATGCCCTTCTGCATCCTTCAGATCGCTCGAGGCCGCATACAGCTTGTGCTCCTGATCGTTTGGTTCGACCCATTCCTGAGTGATGAGCCGCGCGGCAAAAAATTGCGATGTACGTTGGCGGATCTGGTATTTCTCATCCGTCATGAACATGTGATACGTGCCCCAACTGTTCGCACATGCCGGGTGAGGCGGAGAATAGTTCAGGGCGTGATAGTAATGCGTCGATTGCCCGCCCGCGGTCAAAAATCCAGCAAATGTGTCCGCCAACCATAGCGCTCCGAAAACGTCGACGGAAGCTTCGCCGCCGTGCGCGTTGGTCTCGGTGTCGAGCAATGGAATGCCTGCCGGTAATCCGTCATCCCGCCACACTTGCATGATATGGCTGAGCAAGTTCGGTTCTTGATACAGATTTTTCCACGGTGTTTCGCAGCCATCGTAGGGATAATGTTCAAAGGACATGAAGGTAAAGTCCGACATCCGTCCGTGCGCCCCGAGATAGTCGAGAAAACGGCCAAACCATGAGGTTTTGCCCTGCGCATTCGGCCATGCCTTAATGTCCTCAGTCACTCCCTCAAACGCAGGCCCGCCCAGCTTCAAATTCGGATCGACCCGATGCAGTGCCGTGGCCCACTGCAAATACAGGGTGCCATAGTCTTCAGGCTGCATATACTGGCCGTCCGCTTCTTCTCCCATCTCGACATATTCGATCGGATATCCGCGCTTTTTCAGATATGCCATCTGCGCGGCTGAATCTTCCGGCGTAGCATAAAGCATCGCGACCGGAACGATCGCGGGCAAGCCGCGCGTGATCCCGCTTGTGAAAAACAGATCAAGGCCCGGCTGATCGCCCGACTCCATACGGTCGGGAGCAACATATAAATCCGAGGAGTCGTGCCAGGGGTCAACCG
This sequence comes from Candidatus Sulfotelmatobacter sp., assembly GCA_030038125.1. Classification (GTDB taxonomy): domain Bacteria; phylum Acidobacteriota; class Terriglobia; order Terriglobales; family Acidobacteriaceae; genus Sulfotelmatobacter. Next base: position 6,694 of record JASHPL010000113.1, on the reverse strand, counting down.
ACGAACAGTAGGTCAACGCTTGCTTCTGATCGGGCGAATGCTCCAGCAGATCGCGGAAATTGCCGTTGCCATCTTCCATTCCAACGGAGACTTCGTTAATGGCGTATCCCACGCAATTGCGGCGATCGCCGCTGCCGTGCGTGTCGCAGGTATCGGAAGACCGAGTCATCAGGATGCGAACGAACTTCGTCTCGACCGCCGAAGATGCCAGCTTCAGAGTTACGGTCCCGCCGTGACTGTTCGTCACCGTGCCAGAACTAAATGTTTTCCATTCGCCGTTTGTGGGTTCGTCCATGGCGTCGCCGTCGCCAACCCAGTACTGCACGTCATAGTTCACGGCGTAGGGGTCGGCCCACGCGATGCGAGCCGCATTCACGTCCTGCTTTTTCCCGAGATCAATAACGACCCACTGCGGATGCAACGCATCCTCCTCGCCGGTGAAAACGTGGCTGAGGTATGGGTTGCTTTTCCAGTATGTCTGGAGATCACCATCATCCAGCCGCGAGAAGCCGTCGAATTCGGTGCCGCCGTTGCGTGTGAATCCACGATGTCGCAGCGAATATCCGTAGGAATGGCGGATCATCTCTGTGGGTGTGGGGTCACCGGTGAAATATCCTTTTCCCGCAGGATCGCTCCATGTTCCTTTCGGGTTCCAATGCCAGGCCTGAACAAACAAATCCGTATTCTGCCGATAGCTGACTGTGCCCCAACCCGCCGACAGAATCTGTTGCAATTGGTCTGGCCGGAAAAATGTGTCGGTGGCGTTGCTGGGCACGCGATCCACTGTTGTGCCCAGCGCATAACGTGGACGGAATATATTCACCACGTGGCTGGTGTCGACTCGAACGGTCTGAGCAACTACTGCGGCGTTGAACACCGCAGCCATGATCACCATGAAGGAAATGAATTTTTTCATTGGCAACACTCTATATAAAACGTTTTAATAAGGCACTGAAACAAACGGGGATGTTACGCTGTTCATCTCTTCAGTTCAACCGCGGGGCTGACGTCGGGAGGGAGGGATTATTCATGGTACTGAAAATATTCGATGATAAGCTTTCGCTCAGCAAGGCCGCTGCCCTCCAAGCCGCAAGCGCCATTCGCAAAGCAATTCAGGATCACGGCCATGCCCGAGTGATTGCTGCGACCGCCGCTTCTCAGATCGATTTTCTGGATGCACTCTCCAAGGCCCCGGGAATCGACTGGCAGAAAGTGGAGCTGTTTCATCTCGATGAATACATCGGATTGGCCATCACGCATCCCGGAAGTTTTCGCAAAATGTTATTGGAGCAACTCGTTCAGAAAACTGGGATCACTCAATATCACCTGCTCGATAGCGACGCTGACGCGGCCGAAGTAGTTCGCCGTGTGGGTGCTGCCCTTGCGTCCGCGCCCGTCGACATTGCATTTGTGGGTATCGGCGAAAACGGCCATCTCGCATTCAATGATCCCCCTGCGGATTTTGAGATCGCCGACCCATATCTGATCGTAAAGCTTGATGAGGCCTGCCGGTTGCAGCAGGTGGGAGAAGCATGGTTTGCGGATATTTCGCAAGTTCCCACGCACGCGATTTCAATGTCAGTGCGGCAGATTCTGAAAGCCAAGGAGATCCTTGCGGTGGTGCCCGATACCCGAAAAGCCGCGGCGGTGAAAGCATGCTTCGAAGGAGAAATCAGCTCCATGGCTCCGGCTTCCATTCTGCGCACGCATGGGAACGCCACCATCTATCTCGACAAAAATTCCGCTGCGCTGCTCACCACAGCCCTGCAGACGGCGATCTGAGAAGCGCACATTTCCGAGTTGGCCAAATCGAACGGACCAGCGGGGTGGAAACCTCGCAGGCTTCGTCCCATCTCCGGCTTGCGCTGGTGGATTGGCGGTCTTCTTTTCGCGTCAACGGTCATCAACTATATCGACCGACAGACGCTTTCCCTGTTAGCTCCCTATCTCAAGCTCACCTATCACTGGTCGAACAGCGATTATGCCAACCTCGTAATCGCGTTTCGGATCGCTTACTCCCTGGGCCAAACATTTTGTGGCCGGCTAATGGACCGGATTGGCACGCGCCTGGGCCTGACACTCACCGTTATCGGCTACTCGATTGTTTCCATGCTCACGTCGCTGGCGCAAGGCTTCTTGAGTTTTGCTGGCTTTCGTTTTCTGTTGGGCGCAGGGGAGTCGGCGAACTGGCCCGCTGCGACGAAAGCCGTTGCGGAATGGTTCCCAAAACGCGAGCGTGCCCTCGCCACAGCATTTTTCGACAGCGGCTCTTCAATCGGCGGCGCTGTCGCTCCGTTTATTATCTTTGCCGTCTATTTGCGCTGGGGTTGGCGGCCGGCTTTTGCCATTCCCGGGATATTGGGATTTTTCTGGCTCATCGCCTGGCGATGGCTCTATCACTCGCCCGAATCTCATCCTCGGATCAGCCCTTCCGAGCTTCAACTTATTCTGGCCGACCGCGTGGATCCCGGCGAACCCACGGCGGAAGCGAATCGGATGCATTGGCAGGATCTGCTCAAACTTCCTCAAACTTGGGGAACAATCATTGCGAAAACATTCACCGATCCCGTCTGGTTTTTCATTACCGATTGGTTTCCGATTTACCTGGTCGCCAAGGGCATTGATCTCAGAAGCGGGCTCATTGCGATTTGGATTCCTTTCCTGGCCGCCGATTGCGGAAATTTCGTGGGTGGAGCCGTATCCGGCTACCTGATCAAACGGGGATGGTCTTTGGGAATGGCTCGCAAAGCGGTCATCACATTTGGAGGAATTGGCGTGACTACCCTTATTCCCACGATTCTTACTCACAATCTCTATGTCATCGCAACCCTCTTCAGCATTGCCACATTTTGTTACGCGACTTTTACGACGATGGCGAATGTCTTGCCGTCAGACCTGTTTCATAGCGAGTCCGTGGCTTCAGTAAGCGGATTCAGCGGAACCGGCGCGGGACTGGGGACGATCGTTGCCTTCAAGTTGATTGGATATTTTTCCGATTCGCGCAGAGCGATGTTGGGACACTCCTTCGACCCTATCGTGGTTGTCGCTGGCCTGGTTCCGTTGGTTGGGATGATTCTGGTCTTGTTTTTGGTCCGAAATACGGAGGCGACGAGGCGCGGTCTCGTGCGGCCAATTTGATCGGCCGGGCATTATTGGCATCGCTTCCTTCGTGTCCTTTGTGGTTTGCCAATTTAGGACACTCCTCAGCTTTTCAATCCTTCACTTGCGAAAAGCAGAATCAGCCCAATTGGTGTAGTGAACCATGCTCTTGACCGAGAGCACCTGAATCATGTTCACGTTCAAGGCCACATGTCCGCGCAGCATCGCCTGTTGGCCCTCGTAGCCCTTTAGCATTGCCAGGTTTTCAATGCGCCAGACGCGATGACTCGCCTCTTCGATCAAGCTTGTGCCATCGTCGCTGATTTTCCCAACGATCCGGACGGTCTTCTGAGACCAGGTCTCTGCTGTGTTCTTCCCAGTATCGGGCTTGGCTGTATCCTGGGCCGCAACACTGATGGAAACGAGCGCGAGAAACCCGAGCATCATCATTGATCTTTTCATGCTGCCTCCTCGGTTGTCTGCCCTATCTGAGTTGCACTTTATCCTTTGACCAGCCATTGGAGAAATTGAAAATATTTATCCTCAGGATCAGCGACATTGATGAAGGGCACGAGAGACCGGCAGAGAAGAAGGGAAGGATCGCGATGGCCTAACGTGGGTCCAACGCGAATCCTCTCTTAATCGTTGTCTTTGGTCCTATTCCGTTGTCGTGATTTTGCTGGCGAGTTCAAACTTGCCCGGTTCTCGACCAGCCAGCGCCGCTAAGGCAAGGGTAATCATCTGAACGGGCAGGATCTCCAGAATGGCCCGGGTGCGATTTCCGGATTGTGCCAGCCGGAAACAGGCGAAAGATGCACTTTCACCGATGAGTTCCGCGCGTCCGCCTCGCTCTTGAATATCAGTCAGCAAACGCCGGTTCAGGTCGCGGGTCCTGTCGTCGCCCGAAAAGATGAGTACGCACATGTCTTCATTCAGCATCTCGAACGGACCATGCCGGAACGCAGCGCTGCTCATGCCCTCCGCTGGAAAGTGAGCGGACTCCTTGAGAATGAGCGCTCCCGTGCCCACTCCCGCGAGCGATGCTCCTCGCCCCACAAGACATAGGTTGCGAACGCGCCCGAGCCTTTCCGTCAGGAGTTGGGCGTGATCTTGCCAACCAGAGAGATAGCTGACAGCCTCTATTTCAGCGCGACTCAACTCGCGACGGCTCTCACTGAGATCGCGCTCGCAAAGAATATCAGCCAGCCATTGCAAAGCCATCAGGGCCGTGACATACGTTTTGCAGGAAACAGAAAACTCGCTTCCCGCTTTTGTAAGTAATACGGCAGTGGCGTTCGCGGCCAGCGGACTCTCGGCGGTATTGGTTACTGCGATCATTTCGAATTTCTGACTGATTTCAAGTAGACGAACGATCTCCGCACTTTGCCCCGATTGCGATACGGCGATGATCAAAGTCTTAGGATCCAATAAGCGGGTTTGGTAATGGATCAGTTCCGAAGTTTCGACCATGAGGGCTGTGAAACCCGCTTCGACCAGTTGCAAGTTCAAAGGATGGAGGGCATGAAAGGAAGATCCCATGCCGGTCAACACCACTTGCTGAAATTCGCGACAGCGCAACCGGGCGGCTAATTGCTGCAGTCGTTCGGTGCGATCAAGCGCAGCCAGAGTATCTGCGAGAGCGCGAGGCTGACCCAGCAGATCCTGCAAGTAAGGACTTTCAGCCACTCGGAGATCAGCAGGCACGCTGGTCTACCTCGCCGGCAAAACGGTGATGCCAGACCCTCGCGGCGCCAATGAGATTTGCGTCTTCCCCGAGAGAAGCCAGGGCGATCTCCGTTTTCTCGAAAGGCACAAAACGGCAGCTCTCTCGAACCACGGTCCGTATGCCATCGAGGAATAGATCGGCACTCTTCATCACGCTGCCGCCCAACACGATCGCATCTGGAGTAAACATGGTCACAAGATTGGCAATGCCCAGTCCAAGGTAGTAGGCTTCGCGTTCCACGGCGCGTCGGGCGAGTTCATCCCCCGCCAGCGCCAGTTCGCAAATTCGCTTCGCGCTGAAATTCCCGCGATGCGGATAGTCAGGCGGTGCTTCCTTTTCCATCCAGGCGGTCATAGCCGGACCAGCCGCCAGAGACTCCCAGCATCCATGGAAACCACAACAGCATAGAGGGCCTGACGCGTCGATCACATGGTGACCAATTTCCGGATGGGCGTCATCGACTCCGCGGTAGAGCTTCCCATCCACGATGAATCCAACTCCGATCCCAGTTCCGACCGTCACATAGAGAAGCCGCTTTTTGTTTCTGCCTGCGCCCCAGCCCGCCTCGCCTAAAGCCGCCGCGTCGGCGTCATTTTCCATGGCAGCGTTAACGTGAAAAATATCTCCTAAATCTTTCACCGGATTCTCCCCGTTCCAACTGGGAAAGAAAGTGACCTCGCCAAACGCGCCCGTGAGCGGGAACACCGGACCGGTGGATCCAATGCCAATCCCGGAGATACGCTTGTCCGTAATTTGCAACAGCTCCTCGAAAAGTCTCCTCATGTTTGCTAACGCGCGCGAATAGCCGAGGTCGGCATCGGTTGGGCACTCGCGCCGGGCGCAAACCCGGCCTTCTTCATCTACCAGGCCGACCGCGATTTTTGTTCCTCCGATATCGACCGCTCCGATCAAGCGACGCTCCTTCTTCGAGCAGCTTCCTGATAACTACATTAATCACAAAGGGCACGAAGCCACCTGAAGCAAACCGCTGCGCTTCGTGCTTCTTCCGGTCCTTGGCTGCTTACGAATTCAGGACACTGCTATTTTCCATGTTTTTGCAAACGTGCGGGATTTGCACTCATGCCACCGCGATAGATGATACCGCGCCCGTCTGGTAAAGCGCGCATTAGAGCGCCTACATTCTCCCTCAGAATCACTGAAATCCCATCGGCCATCGGCGCTATGATTAGCTGTCAGCAGCCCAGATATGGCCCTGCCACGTATCGCCGAGCCCGTGGTTGACGCGGAAGAGCGGTTCGAAGGATTCGAGAACCTGATGCCCCTTCGCGTCCACAATATTCTTCTGGTCTCCAGCCTCTATGATTCCTTCATCCTTCGCGAAGATGGACGTCTGAGCGAAATGCTCATTGACGAGTCGCTCGAATTGAGTCTCCGGCAGATTCCAGGAATCACGCATGTTTCGAGCTGCGCCGAGGCGCTCGACCTGGCGCGCGGTAATCCGCAATTCAATCTGATCGTGACCAACCTCGCGGTCGGCGACATGGACGCCGCGCAACTTGCCCGCGAGGTTCGCCGCGCCGGTCTCGATGTCCCGCTGGTTGTGCTGGGCTATGACTACCGGGAAATCAAGAATTTCGTCGCGCGCAATCCCGTTACCGAAATTGATCGTGTTTTTCTCTGGCAGGGCAACGCGCGCATCCTCATCACGATCGTCAAGTACATTGAAGACAAGCGCAATGTGCTGCACGACACGCGTGCAATGGGCGTTCCGGTGCTCCTCGTCGTGGAAGACAATATCCGCTACTATTCGTCGTTTCTGCCGGTAATTTATACCGAGTTGATCAAGCAGTCGCGCCGCGTTATCCAGGAAGGCATCAATGTGGCGCACAAACTGGTGCGCATGCAGGC
>JASHPL010000112.1 GCA_030038125.1 Candidatus Sulfotelmatobacter sp. | reverse complement strand
TGATCGTGTTCACTTCCAATGCTTCATCGACACTGATGCGCTGATTAGCTCCCCAGGTTTCGCCATTCCATCCCGTACGCGTCACCATGCCCTGAATCCCCATCAGCGGGGCGAAAGGTCCGGGGCTGAAGTCCGAGCCGGCAGCCGCTCGAATTCCAGAGTCCAGAAAGGAACGGTAAGCCATGCTTCGCTTCATGAGGTCTTCTCCATAGAAATGGAATTTGTCGGAGTTGTAGTACGCGTATGTGGTGAAGGGGGCTGGAACGGCACCGAGCGCTTTAATCCTGCTAAGGAGATCATTATTGATTAAGGTGCAATGCGTTATTTTGGGTCGCACGTCGGATTTGGGCACAGTCTTCTGCGCATGCTCGTAGGCGGTAAGCACCATCTCGATGGCAACGTCCCCATTGGCGTGGCAATTCGGTTGGATACCCGCGCGCTGCACCCGTTCCACCCATTGGTTGAGATCCTCTTGCGTTACGGTGATGTTGCCGCTGTAGGGAGGATTGGAACCAACATAGGGACGGCTGAGCGCCATGGTACGCTCGGAAAATGAACCGTCGGCGGTATGCTCCGACGTGGCCCCGAAGCGAATCCAGTCGTCGCCAAAGCCGGTGCTTATGCCGTTGTTGATCATTGCTTCCAAAATTTCTCCGCTAGTTTCGAAGCTCACCCGGTGGAGCAGTTCGCCGCGCCCTCGCACTTGCTGCAGTGCGAACAAATCTCCGTCTTCATGGTGAACACTGGTCAGGCCATAGCGGACGAACTGCTTCGAGATGTATGACAGCCCGTCTCGATCACGCTGCTGCTTCTGCTCGGGTGTAAACATCTCGCGCTTGCCTACTTTCTCGAACACCTCGCGGGCTCGGTCTGTTACTCGACCGTTGAGTTCGCCGTTTTCGTCGTGATCGTAAGTGCCGCCCATTCGGTTTGGGGTGTGCTTGTCTATTCCCGCCAGTTCGAATGCCTTGCTGTTGTAGTAGGAGGTATGGCCGCCGCGATGGTGGATGCACACCGGGTGGTCTTTTGAGACCTGGTCGAGATCGTGCATGTTAAGTTCGCGGTTGTCCTTCACCTTCGTGGCGTCGAAAAAGTATCCATCGATCCAAAAATCCGCAGGTGTCTTTTCAGCTTTGACGCGGAGTTTATCAATAATGCTGGCGATGGTAACGAACTCGACCTCATAGGGATTGCCGACGATTACGTCGTAGAGCAGGACATTGCCGCCCGCGTGGTTGTGGCAATCGACGAATCCGGGCACGATCGTCATCTGCTTAGCGTCGACAAGCCGGGTATTCTTGCCGATGAATGCCTTGGCCTCACCTGTGTTCCCTACGAACACGAACCTACTATCCTTCACTGCAAAAGCCTGCGCCTTCGGAATATTGGAATCGATGGTGTAGATATTGGCGTTGAAAACGACCAGATCGCCATGGTACGGGTCGTTGTTGGGATTCGCCGAATCGCCGAATGCCTTTGCCTCCACAAAGCCGACGCGGGCAAGTCCGGCAACACCGGCCCCGGTGAGACCCAGAAATTCCCGACGATTGCGGCGATACCTGTTCATCGCTTCTCCTCTTCAGAATGAATTCATGAGTTAGCATCGGTGGTGTTGCCGCATCAGTCATTCAACGTGACAATCGGAGGCTGACCAAATCAAACAGATCGAGCGCTCACACTTATGGCTGCATGCTTTTGAGCCGCTGTGATCTCTCGAACGGCGCGGTATCCCTGATCGATCGCGATGTTGGTGTATGCATGGCCATCAGCATCAGAATTCGCGATGTGAATGCGCCCAAAAGGCTGCCGCCCGATGACGCAGGGCCGCTCGGAAGCCGGACGATCCAGCGGTTCGAACAGCGGATTGTATTCATAGGCGTAACCGTGCGGCCATCGATTCACGGTGATGGCCTGGATGTCACCCGCAGATTCGAATCCTCCGGCGGCAAGCATGCGGCTGAGTTGATCGCGAATATTGCGTTCGAAGACGTCGAACGGCGTTGTCATCAACTCATAGCGCCCCGCCCGGTATTGATCCTTGGCTGGCAGGCCAGGTTTGCACGGAGTGCGCAAGAGGTGCAGCAGGCACGGGTCCTGCGGCGAGCTGGGGAAATGATACTCTCCGATTGAAACTGGAAAATCGAGGGATACTCCGTTGAAGTAGCTACCCGGTGCGTAAATCGAGTTCACGGCTAATTTTTGAAAACATTCCCAGTTTCTGATTTGTACATTGGTGTACACAAGGGGGAGCTTTACGCAATAGTGCAGAGCCTCTTTCTGCTTCTCCGACATCTCCGGACAGAGGTAAGGGATAACCATGTTGTAGCAGGCGAGAATACAATGAGCCGCGCGTACCCTGTGTGCCTTGCCAACACGGACGTAGGTGACCTCAACCTGCTTTGCGTCCGGCAGGTCTCCGACGTGCTTCGCTCTGATCGCCGTGCTGTTCAACCGGATGCGGATTGCGGAACTAGGGTCGTCGAGGCGAGCGTAGTTCACCCGCGACGTTACGACATCTTCCATCGTGGTGCCCGGAACCGCTCTCGGTATCAAGGATCGGACCAGCAGACGCGCAACGGACGCATTGCCGTCTGGGAAATGAAAGATATAGGGCTCAGCCTGTTCCGGACTATCTTCTCTGCTTGACAACTCTAGTCCCTTGAATCCGGGGTACTCCATCTGGAGGCAGTCCCACGCTGACACTGCATCAATACCCACTGCATACAGGCCATGAGGTGCCGTCTGAAAAATCTTGATGACCTCGGGGTCGACCTTTATGTACTGGAGCAGGTAATCCTTGTAGCTTGTCTTGACAAGCTTGCGCTGCTTCTCCTCGGGAGAAAGCCCCGCCAGATAATCGACTTTGGTTTCTTGCAGCCTCGCCAGATCCTTGCGCGCCGTTTCAGAAATCGGAATTTGTGCCAGCACCTCCGGGGGATAGCTTAAGCCCAGGTAATGTGTTCCAAAACCGGGCAAGAGGCGATCCACCCCGAAGGTCTGTTTATCGAAGAAGGTTGCCCGCTTCAAGTTCATCGACTTATAGAGATTCTGGTCGAAATACTCGTGGAAGCGGTCCACGTCGATGTTCAACTCCTGCAGCAGTCCGAACGCTACCTTGCTGTAATGGTGCGGCGCCTCGAGAGACTGGGTGCCTCCATAACCAAGGAGGAGACGCTTGCTAGTCTGGAACTCATTGCGTTTCGCGTGCCCTCCGAAATCGTCGTGATTGTCGAGAATCAGAATCTTAGAATCGGCCCCGGCGAATTTGCGGAAGAAGTACGCAGAGGCAAGCCCACTGATGCCACCGCCGACGACAACAAGATCGTACGACTCGTTGTCGTCGACTGGATCCGGCCAATTCTGTCCGTCGCGCATGGCGTGCGCTACTTCCCAGGATCCGTCGTGACTGCCACGCATGCCTGTCTTGGCAGGTGGATAGTAGTTCGGATCCTTTTCGGGAGCGTCTTCCGCCGCAGCCAGCAGTTTCATCCATTCGGGACTGCCCGTCGTGAGGGACGCGCCAACAGTTAACGCGCAGCCATTCAGAAAGTCGCGCCGCGTGATGTCACGGTTCATGCCCAATGCATGATCTGTTTTATTTCCCATTCCCGCTCTCCGCGAAGTATCGTTTCTTGCTTGGGAACAAACCTTGCTCGCGAGTCAGAAATCCAGAACACTTGCAAGCGGGTTCGACGCCACGTGCTTAAAAGCTCACCTTGAGAGCCAACTGTAAAATTCTCGGAGCGTAGGTTCCGCTGATCTGACCGAACGTTCCAGAGGTTACCGACGTAGCCTCGGGTGGCCGGAATTCTGCGTGATTAAAAATATTGAAGGCCTCCGCCCGAAAAAGGAGTTTCGTCCGTTCCCCGACAAGGTTGGTTGATTTTTCCAGCGCCATGTCGAGATTGGAATGACGCGGCCCATGGAATGAGTTTCTTCGATAGGTTCCATAGAACCCCAGCGGACAAGTGCCGGCATTGATACAGGCATTCTGCTTGAAGTCATTGGGATTGAACCAAAAGTTGCCGGTCGCTCCGTCGAAAGTCTGTACACTCCTTGGATTCAACGTCTGTGGCGAGCTAACCATCTGGTCGGCTCTGACGATCTCTGCATCCCCAGCTCCTGATGGGCCGGGATCCGTGGAGCTTTGAATCAAACCTGCAAGAAAATCGAGCGGAATCCCTGATTGAATGAAGTAGATTGGATAGAGGCTCCAGCCGCTGGTCAGTCGTTGGGGGCCGTCGGCCCAGGCTTTGGCGAAGGGCAACTCCCAGCCACCGCTGAAGGCAAGCCTCTGACGCAAATCAAAATCTGAGTTCCCGTAGAACTGATTGTGATTGTAGTAAGGAATGGAGGAGACTCTCGAGTTGAAGCCCGTTCCGTTGTCCAGATTGTGCGACCAGGTATAGGACGTCGTAAAAAACACATTTCCCAAGTAGCGTACATCCTGTGCTCTCTTCGTAAGGCTGCTCAACAGGCCGTTGTAGTTGGCGTGGTTCAGGCCATCGAAGGTTGGAGCGAAACCATAGGTGTTGGGATCGGCATTGGGATTCGAGGCCAAGAGTTCCTGGTTGAGAATGCGCACGGGATTCGGCGAAGCGACGGTACTCAGAACGAAGGGATTCTGGTCTACCCACGTTAGTAGCTTGTGCGAAGAACTTCCGACGTAACCGACCTCCGCCATCAATCCATTGCCGATCTGGCGTTGAACGCTCACGTTGTATTGATAGATATATGGGGTCTTCAGGTGAATGTTGACGAAATTATTGCCCGACCCCAGAAAGGGCGTGAACCCGGCGTTGGCGAAGTTGATGTTCGACGGAGGCGGTTCCTGCGATGGAAACGGATCGACCACACCGCCTGTGCCGTACGGATTGGTAAGTATGGTGTCGACCGAGTTGGTTGGAACCTGGTTTGGGGTAAAGCCAAAGTACGCGCCACCAGCCCACGGTGCCTCGTCTGTTGCCCAATCCGACATCCAGCCGTTCAACGTGTCAAAGAACAATCCACCGCCGCCGCGGATACTTGTTTTTCCGTCTCCGAATGGATCCCAAGCGATGCCGATTCTCGGCGACAGATTCGTATAGTCGGGGTAGTACCAACCGCGTGGCGCTCCCGGATCACCAGGGACGAGGAATCCCAGCGGTGCACCCGGAAATTTCACAGACTGCCTGCCCGGGACAATGCTAAAGCTGTAACCATGCGTGTCAGTTTCAGGACTCGTGTATTCGTAGCGAAGCCCATAAGTGAGCGTGAGGCGCGGAGTGGCCTTCCATTCATCCTGGGCGAAGACTGCATATTGTCTTTGGTGTTCATTACTTGGCGCTTTCGAAAATTCGGAAAACGTGTCCGAGGCTCCGAACAAAAAGTCTGCCAGATCATCTCCGGATCCGATGCCATAAGGGCCGGAGAAATAGAAGATTCCATTCGTCTGGTACGCGTAGATGGAGTTCTCCTGGATAATTCCAAAGCGGCCACCGAACTTGTAAGTGTGGTGTCCCCGATTCCAGGTCAGCGTATCGGCAAGGGCATAGTTGTTATCCGACTTCCAGGTCACATTGGGATTGAATCCCACATTCATGCCGCTGGCGAATGAGAGCGATGGCGGACCGAACGGATCGTCGGAGTTAATATTGACTCCGAGTTGCGCCGGCGTGGGTAGATGACCGGTGGGAAGAACCGTCTCATGGAAACGTTGCGCGGTGACCAGAACTTCGTTCAGCGTGGAAAGAGAGATGGTCTTGGTGTAGTTGATGTTACCGAAGTAGACCCAAGTCGTATCCGCAGCAGTGAAACCATTGATGTTGCCGCTCGAGGCTCCAAAGAATGGATTGGCAATGGGCTCTTTGTTGGTGCCGAGGGACAGCGAGATGCGATCGTTGGTAGTCGCGAAAAAGTCAAATTTCCCCACATACTGATCGACATTGTCCGTTTCCGCCCCCTTGGGAAAGACCTGGCCGGAGGGCGAGGTCGGAATGATGTTGGCGGCGATATATTTCTGCGCAACTGGATCGATCTTCGTAGGATCGATGATCCCCTGCGCCGCTAACACCGGGTTCGACTGATAATACGGGTGCGCGGGCTGAGTGCAGTTCCCCTGTTGGTTGGGCAGAACGATGTTGGGGTTCCCCGTCAGGTAACACGCCACCAGGAGGTTGCCACCGTTTGCGGCCTGCGAAAAGTCTCCGTTCAACTCCGCAGGTGTGTAGGTTGTGACGAATCCTTCGTTGACGGTTTCTGCCAGCCGCTGCCCCTGATAGCCAAAGAAGAAGAAGAACCTATCTTTGCCGTTAAGCCACTTGCCCAAAGTGATAGGGCCGCCAATGACGCCTCCAAACTGATTTCGCTTAAGCACCTGGCGAGGCAGTCCGAGTTCGCTGTCAATGTAGTCATTAGCGTTGAAATCATCGTTACGCAAGTATTCAAACAGGCTTCCGTGCAAGGCGTTGGTACCCGATTTGAGCACCACGCTGATCGTTCCACCTCCGTTCCGACCATATTCAGCGGTGTAGTTGTTTTCCAGCAGCCTGAATTCTTCGACCGCTTCAGGATTGGGATTGAAAACGACCTGGTTGCTGGTGGTTCGATTGTTCATGCCGCCATCGAGCAAATATGTAATGGCATCACCGCGCCCGCCCGCTACGCTGATTCCGCCGAGACCCTCCTCAGTGGCGCCTCCGTTGCTCGTTCCGTACGTTCCGATGTCATCGGCGATGGGAAGGACCCCAGGCTGTGTCAGTGCTAAGTCAAGAGTATTGCGTCCATTGAGGGGCAAGTCCTGAATGGCTTTTCCGGTAACCGTTCCGCCGATCGTGGGGTTTACGGTTTCGACTTGAGCCACCTGCGACTGGACCTCGACGTTTTCGTTGACCGCACCCAATCTTAAGTGAACATCAATGCGCAGGGATTGGTTGACCACGAGTTCCTGCGGTTCCGTCGTGGTCTTGGCAAATCCGGGGCTCTCGACTGTCACTCTGTACATGCCGATGGGGATGTCGAGTACTTGGTAGCTTCCTCGTTCGTCGGTCTCCGTGTTCCACGTGACGTTGGTGCCAGCGTTACTGACGGTCACTTTGGCCTTGACCACTGCCGCTCCACCGGGATCTGTGATTATGCCCATCACCCGTCCGTTCGTGTTCTGCGCGGCGGCGAAAATCGTAAAAAAGGCGGCGACAGACAGGGCGATTGCCAACCACCGAGCACAGGGTGAGAACAAAAGACGCTTGCAGGCGTGAAATGCCATACGGAGCCCTCCGGCGAAAGTTGAAGTTCCTGTAACCAGCCAGATCGCGGAAAAAGTGCGGGAGTTCGAGATAGGAATAGAGCAAGGGGACGGCGTCGCATGGGGGACGCCAGATCCACGAAAGACTTCGCACATCATAGAGGGCACCCCAGCTTTGTTACGCGGCTTTGAGCCCGAATGATCGTTTGCGGCTTTCGATAAACCTTACGAGAATTGTGGAAGGTTAGAGAAGCTTGACCTTCAGTGTCAAGCATAAAATTCTTATCGCGCCAATAATATTTCTGTGCATTTCCAGGACCTTCTTGACAGGTTCTGCGGGTTTCTCTAACCTTGCCGACTTATAGTAACGTCGGGGGCTGCGCAGATCAGCGATTTTTCCCTCTATCAAGCTCGCGATTTCCATGCGCCGGTTGAATATTCCTATTCGCGTGGTCGAGCGCAGGATTTCCGCTGCCAGTTCTTATACGAAAGCGGTCATTAACCAAGCCTATCGGGCTGTTCAGGAACAGTTGAAAGGTGTGCAGACATGTCCGAAACTAACAACGACAACACTCGATCTCGCGATCGCGAGCTCAGCATGCACGGTAACATCACGCGCCGCGACTTCCTCAACGGAATTGCGCTGGGAGTGGGTGGCACGCTCGCCAGTCCATGGCTTGAGGGACTGCTCGCGGCCCAAACCCCCGAACCGTCCGCGCAGGACCGCCCCGGCTACTATCCTCCAACACGCACGGGAATGCGCGGCAGTCATCCCGGGGCCTTCGAGGTGGCCCACGCGCTGCGTGACGGAACCTTTTGGCAAACGGTAGGCAAACCGGTGGAGACGGGGGAGGAATACGATCTCGTAGTCGTTGGTGGCGGGATCAGCGGCTTGGCGGC
>JASHPL010000111.1 GCA_030038125.1 Candidatus Sulfotelmatobacter sp. | reverse complement strand
CCAGTTGTGATTCGAACGCAAAGCGGACGTTCACCGTGCCGTGGCCGCGCATAGCGCCACAGGCGGGCTTATTGGTGAGCACGCGATAGCCGTCATACTGAATGCTGGGAATGTCGTACAGCGCACCGAGCAGTGCTCCGGAATAGAGAATCGTGACCACACCATAGGAGCAGTACGCGCCGCCATCCTGAACCACGCGCGCCTTCACAGCGGTGATGCGGCCATCTTTCTTGACGCCGGTCTTCAGATCGATGATTGTGCGCGGGCGGCCGCGATGCGCCCAGAAAACTTCCTCGCGCGTGTACGTGATTTTGACTGGAGCTTTCGCTTTGCGCGCCGCGATCGCGGCGATGATTTCCAGCGGAATGACTTCACTCTTCCCGCCAAAACCGCCGCCCACCAGCGGCTTGATTACGCGAATCTGAGCCATGGGCATTTCGAGAACGAGTGACAATTTGTGCTGCAGATAGTAGGGAACTTGAGTCGAGGACCAGACAGTTAATCGTCCAGGCTTGCCCGTGTGCGGATCGATATCGAAAGCCGCCAGCGTGGAGTGCGGCTCCATGGCTGCGTGCGTTACTTCGTTCGCGATGTAACGCGACTCGGTGATCTGATCCGCCTCGGCAAATCCTTTCTCGGGATCGCCGAAGACATGGTGGTAATCCTTCTCGGTATTCGCGGGCTTGTTTTCGTGAATAAGATCGCGTTGCGCCTTCATCGATTCTTCGGGATCGAAATAGGCAGGCAGGACCTCATAATCGACATCAATCAGCTCCAGCGCTTTTTCGGCGACAGCCTCTGAGACCGCGGCGACGCAGGCGACGTTGTCGCCGACATAACGAACTTTGTCGATCGCGAGGGCATGTTCATCGTGGCCGACCGGAAGAATGCCGTAAGGATTGGGAGCGTCGGTTCCAACTACAACAGCGACGACTCCATCGAGTTTTTCAGCACGGCCGGCGTCGATCCTTTTGATGCGCGCATGCGGATACGGCGAATGTAGAATCTTGCCGATCAGCATGCCAGGGAGGCTGAGATCATCGGTGTATTTGCCGGAACCGGTAGTTTTCTCCGCCGCGTCGACCATCGCAGTTCGCTTGCCGATGATGGAGAAATCGGTCGTTGCTTGTCGGTCGTTGGTCGTTGGCATCTCGCTACTCGCTATTCGGTACCGTGGCGCGCTCCGCCGCGATCGCCGACCGGATCGCCTCATACATCTGGTTGTAGCCGGTGCAGCGGCACAGGTTGCTGCTGAGAGCGCCACGAATGTCTTCCTCTGACGGATCGGGATTCTCCGCCAGTAGCGATTTCACGGTCATCACGAATCCAGGAGTACAGTAGCCACACTGCGCGCCGCCCCAATCGCCATAGGCTTTCTGAATGGCCGCCAGGCTGCCGTGCTCACTCACGCCTTCAATGGTCGTAATGTCCTGAGCTTCACAACTGGCAGCCAGCAGCGTGCATGACATCATGGCGACGCCATCGATTAGAACCGTACACGCTCCGCATGATGAGTCGTCGCAGCCACGTTTCGATCCCGTGAGTTCCAACTCTTGCCGTAGTACATCGAGTAATAGCGCGCTGGGCTCGATCGCAATCTCATGCGAGCGGCCATTCACGCGAAGCGAGATCAGTTCTTTTTTCACGACTGGCTCTTAGCCGGCTCTGGCTCTTGCCAAGAACGAAGAGCAAAAAACAAACACATCTACTTTCCTGCCCATTTCGGTTCGCGCTTCTCCAGGAACGCGCGAATCCCTTCCTGCGCATCTGCGGTGTTCATCAACTCTTCCAGGTAAATCTTTTCTGCTCGCGCCAGCCCTTTATCAAAATGCATCGAGTCCCATGCATAAAACGCTTTCTTGGCCACTGCCAACGCCGCAGAACTGAGCTGACACAAGTGTTGGACGCATTCCGCCACTGCATTCTCCAACTGCTCGTCAGCAATGGCGCGCGTTGCCATGCCGATTTCAGCGGCTTCGGCGCCACTGATTGTGCGTCCAGTCAAAATCAGTTCGGCCGCACGTTTTTGCCCGACGAGAGCCGCAAGCGCCGTGCACGCCACCGGTGGATAACATCCCAGCTTGATCTCCGGAAACCCCCACTGCGCCGACTCGGTGGTGTAAACCACGTCGCAAGCCATAGCCAATTCCGCACCGCCGCCGAGGCAATGCCCGTGTACTGCCGCAACTGTCACTTTTCTGGACGCGAGTAAGGCTCGAATCACGGCATGAAACTTCTGCAGCATCCCGTCGACTTTGTCAGGAGTGTGTGCAGCCACATCGACTCCAGCGGAGAAAGCCTTTCCCTGTCCGGTAAAGAGGATTGCGGAAATCTTGGGCCGCTCTTCGATTTCAGCGAGAGCCCGTGCGAGTTCCTCCATCATAGGGATGTCGAGCACATTGAGCGGTGGATTGGTAAGGACGATATGCGCCACTGGAGGCGTGATTTCAACCGAAATGCGTTGCGTAGCTACAGTCGATAACTGCATCAGTTCAGCGGCCCTCAGTGGCTAAAGCCGTACGATCCGTTGCATCCTTGCGGCGCGGCTTGAAGCCGCGCCTTTTCAAATCGATCAAGAGTCCTCGACGCAATTTACTCAGAGGTTAATTGCTGATTTCCGCACTTCTCCAATGCTAGCCAGCGGATCGCGCGCACCCGTTTTCTCCGCGATCCATTTCTTTTCCGTGCCGATGATCTCGAGCAGCAGCTTGTGGTCCCCGGCACCCGGCATGTATTCCTTCACATGCTCTTCATAGGCGCGATCGTCGAGCGCTTCGCCCGTCTTGGCGTGGAATTTCTGCCCGGCCCAGCGCCCGATGAAGCGATTGAACTTGATATCCGGAGCATAGAGCTTGGGCTCACCCGGTTTCAGCGCAGCATTGAAGCGCTCGATCAATCCAGACACTTCCTGCCGATACAAATGACGGTTGTAATCGTTTAAATCGTCAAGGTCCGGCGTAGTGTCGTTCTTCGGCTCGTCGTAGCGGCCTTTTATGCCCCACACATATGCCCAGTGCGCCGACGAGGAGTGATCGGTCCCAAACAGATCGTAGGAGCTCGAAATCCACTTGTTCAGATATTTCTGAATCAGCCACCCCGGAATGATGCCCGCTTCCACAATTCGGCGTAAGCCATCATTGCCGGTACCCATGTGGAAGGCCTCTTCGCGCAGCATGTACGACATTGAGCGGCCCAGCGGAGCGAACGCGGAGTATTTCAGCATCTGCAACTGGAATTTTCCGTCGCGGTCAACAAAATCGGTATAGGTGAAAAAGTCCATCCAATTATCGACATCGACATTGAACGCGCCCAGCAGGCGCTTATTCTCAAACGCGCGCCGCTCCAGCATTTTCTGCGCTTCGACTTTACCCGAATATCCGAAGTGATCGACCAGCAGGGCGCACATCTGCCAGCCATGCCGCATCTCTTCAATCATGACGCGGGTGATGGCCCGCCGATCCCAGTCGGTGGGGGCGTTCTCCAGCAGATTGCGCTGTTGTTCGACGCTGGCGAACTCGGTGTCGCCCTGGTAGACGATCATGTTCATCAGGGCATCGCGCATCTGCTGCGTGGGAATCTGGCGCAAATTTTCCCACTTGCGCCGTCCCTTGTAGTGGCCGAACTCAATGTCTTCCGTTTCGACCGCGCCATACAGCGTGTCGAACTGGAACGCCTCGATGTCTTCGGTATTGACGCCGATTTCCTTGCGCCACTCGTTAAATAATCCGATCCAATCGCTGAATGTTCCGATTTTCGCTACTTTGCCCGGCATTGCAAAACCCCTCACCACAAAGGAACGCGGAGCAATTCTGTATAAATCCGTGTCCTTTGTAATTAACTTTTTACTTCCATCAACTCGCTGCGCTCGGGGCGGACGAGGCGCCCGCCCCTACACAAGCTATTTCGCTTTAAACTCCGCTGGCCGCTTTTCCACATATGCGGCCAGGCCTTCTTTCGCATCTTCGCTCTGGAAAAGCAGCTGTTGATTCTCGCGCTCCACGGCCAGAGCCGACTCTAGCGGAATCTCCCAACCCGTCTGCACTGACCTCTTAATGCGGCCTACGGCCTTGGCCGCCTTGTTAGGAGGGCAGAATTGCCGCGCATATTCCATCACGTTTTCCATGAAGCCTTCGCGATCGTAAATGTCGTTCACGATCCCGAGTTCTTGTGCTTCTTCAAACGAGAACGTATTTCCCGTAACCATCAACTCGATCGCTTTGCTCTTTCCGACCAGCCGCGACAGCCGCTGTGTGCCCCCGGTGCCGGGAAGAACGCCCAGATTCACCTCCGGCAACCCAATCTTGCCCGCATCTTTGCGCGCGATGCGGATGTCGGCGGCCATCGCGATTTCCAGTCCGCCGCCGACGCAATGCCCATTGATCGCTGCGATCACCAGCTTCGGCGTATGCTCCAGCCGCAGCAGAGTTTCATTGGCGTGCAGGCAGAAGTAGTACTTGAAGGTGGGATCGACGCTGGCCAGCATCTTGATATTTGCGCCTGCAGAAAAAAACTTGTCACCCGCTCCGGTTAGCACGATGACGTAAACGTCGTTGTCCATCCGCGCCCGCAGAATGGCGTCGTCGAGTTGGCGGTTCATGTCATACGTGTACGTGTTGGCAGGCGGATCGTTCATCTCGATCACGGCCACGCCGCCGTCGGTTCGATAGTTGATGAGGGACTTCGTCGCTTCAGCGCTTGCAGGCTGCATTGTGGTTGCCATTGGATGACTCCTTACGTCGAGAATTGAAATCTGTTTTCTTCAGGATCGCCTTGCGCCCGTTGGCCACGCCGCACAAAAATATGTCGCCCATCTCGCGCGCGGTCGATGCCGGATCCGCATCGACTCGCGGGTTGTGCCACGTGTAGATCCAGTTCATCATGCCGAACAGGCTGAGGACAGCGATCCGCGTAGAGAAGTCGAGACCGCGGCTGTGCTTGAGCTCGTCCAGCAGGCCGACACAGATGCGGTAGTACTCACGCTTGATCGCCGCCAGTTCGGTGCCGAATCCGTTTTTGAGCACCTCGGCCTCGTGCGAAAGGACCTTCATGGCCGCCTGATTGGCGAGGAAATACTCGAGATGGTTCAGAATGAAAATCCGGATTCGCTCTTCTGGATCGCCAAGGTGTTCGAGCCTCTTCTTCAGCCGTGCCACGATCGTAGTGAACGTGTGTTTCTGGATCAGGAACAGCAGTCGCTCCTTGGATTCGAAATAGTAGTAGAGACCGGCTAGCGACATGCCCGTCGCGCGCGACAGATCGCGCATCGAGGCGCCTTCGTACCCCTTTTCGCAAAAAACCTCGGTGGCATGGGCGAGGATCTCGGCCATGCGCTTGTCATAGCGGGTCGGCGGGGTAGCGGTTGAAGAACCTTGAGCGGCAGTGGGAACACTTGCCATACGCGTGAACCAAAAGTTCGAACGAACGTTCGATTTAAGTATACGCCGGTGTGACTAGAATCACAAGCGATTCCCAAGCTGTTAAATTCGAGGCTTCCCGATGCAACTGAGCTGGCCTGATCAGTTTCGTATATCGGCCATCACTTTTTCGATCTCTGATTTCAAATCGGCCGTGAGTGGAAGGAAGGGCAGCCGCGCTGGTCCGCCATAGTAGCCGTTGAAGTCCATTGCGTACTTGATGCCGGGAACTCCGAGGTCTCCGCCCACGCGTTGCGCGGCGATGGCAATGCGCTCCTGCTTGATACGGGCGAGTTCGGCGTCGCCCTCTTTCCATGCGGCGTAGATCTCGTAGCAAGCGGTGGGTGCAGCACAACCGAAGGCCAGAATCGCTCCAACCGCGCCGACATCCAGCGACGCATGCAATTTGTGCGCAGCCCCCACGAGCACTTGGAACCCTATTTCTTTTTGGCGAGTCTTCAGTTTGCCAACTACAGTTACTGCAGACGACGATGGCATCCCTCCCGAGCCGCCCGCCAAAACTCCTACGGGAACCAATTCGCCTCCACCATTGCCAGTACTCGCCAGGGCCAGCATGCGCGGAGTAACCGGGTCGAAAGTCTCCGTGACGGTTGCGGCGCGCTTGATATGGCGGGTGGCTTCCACCATCTTTCGAACTTTCTCCACGTCGCCGCTCGATTCCTTGATCCCAATCAGGTTGGGATGCTCCGCCAGCTCGATCACCACTTCGGCAGGAATGTCATACCCTGTTGCCTGCGGAAAGTTGTAAATGATGACCGGCAGCGGTGAGCGGTCGGCAACCGTGCGATAAAAGGCGAGCATGTTGGCGGGGAGCATCTGCTTTTTGTAGTAATGCGGAGTGCGCACCATCGCCACGTCGTAGCCGAGTTCAGCGGCATATTCGGTAAGCCGAAGGGTCTCAACCGCCGACTCGATGCCGGTTCCGGCGATCAACACTTTGTTGGGCGCTGCCGCCTCTCGGGCACATTTGAATACATCACGCCGCTCCTGATCAGAGAGCATGAGCGCTTCACCCGTCGATCCGAGCACGACAATGCCTGCGACCGGCGTCCGCGAATAGCGCTCGACATTGGCTTCGAGTTTCTTGTAGTAAACAATGCCGTCGGGATAAAAGGGCGTGGTAATTGGAGGAAGAATGCCGTGGAGAAGCATGAATCACCTCGGACCTATTGAGCGTATCACTTCCTGGGCGGGCAGAGCAGGGGAACTAAATTGCTCACGCCCTACTCACATTTTTCTCGGCGTGTAACTGCTGCAGTGCGCGCACATTGACTTCTCCGCGCTGCAGAGCGGCAATGCCCTCGGCGGCAGCTCGGGCCGCGGCCAGCGTCGTTATCGTTGGAATTCGCGCCGTCACTGCCGCGCGCCGGATCGCTTTTTCATCGAACCACGGTTCCTGCCCGGTCGGAGTGTTGATGATCAGCTGAATCCGCTGGCCTTTGATGAAGTCGACTACATTCGGACGACCTTCTTTGACTTTGTAGACGCGCTCGACATTCATGCCTGCGGCTTCGATCACGTCGGCCGTACCGGCGGTCGCAACGAGCTTGAATCCCATATCCACAAACTTGCGCGCCACCGGAGCCACGTAGCGCTTGTCGTGATCGGTCACGCTGATAAATACCGCTCCTGTGGTGGGAAGTTTTTGTCCCGCCGCCAATTGAGCTTTGGCAAACGCCTCGCCAAAGTTGTCGGCTACGCCCATGACTTCGCCGGTCGATTTCATCTCCG
>JASHPL010000110.1 GCA_030038125.1 Candidatus Sulfotelmatobacter sp. | reverse complement strand
TCACTTGTTCCGCCGTCGAGAACTCGCTCATTTGCGGTTTCGCTCCGGCGTGCTCTGGCCAGAACTTGATGATCGCTTCGCGCATGGTCATGCGCTGCCAGTTGGCCCAGTCGAGTTCGTGAACGACTTCCCTTCCCTCTTCACCTACGGTCCACTTTGACTTCGTTGTTCCATTCACTGCTCTCGCGGCTTCGGTAATGACCTCCTGCGTCACGTTCATGATGCCCTGGTAATCCGTGTACGCCTCATAGGCTTCGAGCATGGTGAATTCGGGATTCCAGCGCCATCCCAGGCCTTCATTGCGGAAGTTGCGATTGATCTCGTAGACGCGATCGAATCCGCCGACCACGAGGCGCTTGAGATAAAGCTCGGGCGCGATGCGCAGGTACAGATCCATGTCGAGCGTGTTGTGGTGCGTGATGAAAGGCCGAGCGACCGCGCCGCCCGCGATGGGCTGCATCATCGGGGTTTCGACTTCGACGAAGCCGTGCGATTCCATGGTTCGGCGCATCGACTGGATCATGCGGCTGCGCTTCAGGAAAACCTCGCGGACTTCCGGATTCATCACCAGATCGACATAACGCTGGCGATAGCGCAGTTCGACATCGGTCAGGCCGTGCCATTTTTCCGGCAGCGGCAAGAGATCCTTGCTGAGAAACGTGATCTCTTCGACGTGAACGGTGAGTTCGCTGGTGCGGGTGCGAAACAGGTAACCGCTCGCGCCGATGTGATCGCCGAGATCGAGCAACTTGTAGAGTTCGAATCCCTTGTCGCCGACGGCGTCTTTCTTGACGTAGATCTGCAGCTTCTTTCCCCCCTGCTGCAGCTGCGCGAAGCCGGCTTTCCCCATGAGGCGGATGGCCATGATGCGCCCCGCGACGCGGACATTGACGCGGTTCTTTTCGAGTTCTTCGGCGGTTTTGGTCGAGTAACCGGCCAGGATTTGCTCGACCGTGTGGGTGAAGTCGTACTTCGTGCGATACGCGGGCTGGCCGAGCGCTTCGATCTGCTTCAGCTTGTCGAGGCGCAGCTTGTAGATGTCTTCGTCGAGTGGCAAGAGGAGTCTTCGTTTCCTGGTGAGGAAGGGAGATTATAAACAATCCGTGCGAGGCGCCTTGGGCAAGCTGATCGGCTTGGTGCGTCGGACGGGCGGGAGACGTGTGCACATATTTTTTCGATCTGGAACGGTAAGATATTGATTCGGAGGAAGTTAGTCTGACAGCTGTTCGCCGGGCAACACGGTCATCTGGAGCTGGCAGTGTGATTTGTGGCGCAATGATTGTGAAACTCGCGTCTAAAGCACGATGCTCAAAAGGTCATCGTCTGCACATGCTGCGGTTGGTTGCAACACTGCGACCTGCCGCACGGCTGGCGGTGCGATTCTGTCCGGTCGACACCTCCGTGCACGTTCCTCGATTTCCTTAATCTCGCGAGGGAGCCAGAGGACTTCGATCTCTGTTGTTGACGATCTGTTCATGAGGGTCGCCACTATGTAGCCAACTCGCTTATCCGCTTTGAAAAAACGGACAATTCGTCCCTCCTCCTTTGTGGCGCCGTGATGAATGATATCTCCGACCGCGAAATGCATAGCTCGACGGATTGCAGGGCGTATAATGGCGAACGCGGCCCCTTTTGCCCAGTAGAAGCACGCCACCGAACCGCCTCAGCCAGAGTAGGGTTCAGTCCCGAATGGAAAAGGAAGCCGCGTTCTGTTTATTCTATGTGTACGAAGTCGCAAATGCTGTGACCGTGATCACACTCCAATCCCAACAGTAGTAGCCAATCTTCCGCCATGGGTAAAGGGACAAGAGAGGACAAAATTTTGTCGGCGAGAGGGCTCCCGGAGCGAGCCAGTGAAAATTCTGAACGGGTGGAAAGAAATCGCTGAATATTTGCATCGTACCCCGAGGAGCGCCCGGAGGTGGGAACAACTGGGACTTCCGGTGCGGCGCATTTCGGCGAGTCGACGAAGCCCGATCATGGCGTTTGCTGATGAACTTGAAGACTGGATACGAAAGAAGAACACACGGGTGTCTGAATTGGACCCGACCGAAACCAATTGTTCCGCCTACAGGCAGACGCGACATGAAACTCGAAGATTGGTCGATGAATTGAAGGCGGTCAGGATGGAACACCGAAGACTGCTAACAACCATCAAAGATCAAATCTGCAAAACGAAGTAATCCAACGGAAATTCCTGAACAAAAACCAACCTCACCCGCCACAGGTTGGACTGTCGTGATCCCGCCGATTGCACCCACTTCCCCGGTCGGGAAGAATGAGTGCAACATCTCTGCTGGGTGTGCCCTGTCGCGAACAGCGAGAACAACAGCGACGTGATCAAACAAAGGTTCTTCGTACAGTGGAAGCATATATTCTCGATTGCCTCAACTGTCGCACGCGGCGTTTGCGCTCATGTTCCCGGTCAAGGGCACACGAGTGTAGCGGAAATTTATCGACAGCTATAGCTGTAAAGTGATTCCCATCACTGACATTCCGATGGATTTGTGTGGAGAATGCTGTCGTAAAATTACTCTCGCCTGCCCGAAGAGCAGTTCCTCTAATACTCGGGGACGCAGCACCCCCTCAGGCGAGGACCAACGAGACAATCAAAACAGTTCAATCCGAGCTTACCTAACATGAGAGGTATCAGCATCCGGCTGTTGGTTCTCCTCTCCGGCCTCATTGAAGCCCCGATCACTGCCTGGGCAAGCTCTCGTAATGTCCGCGTCGCTCCACCGCACGGAACAGACGGTGTGCGCCAACACTGACAGGAGGTTACTATGACAGGAACCGTTGTTTCGCTGACCTTGTCTGAGGAAGAAAAGGATCTGGTTAGAGAGATCCTTGAGGAGCGCCACCGCATTCTGCTGATGGAGATCTCAAATACCGACCATCATCACTTCAAGCTTGTGCTGCGGAAGAAGGCAGAAATGCTGGAATCTTTGTTGAGTCGATTTCTGGTGGCTGCCTAACAATCGAAAATACGGCGTGGTTCGCGCAGATCCGTCACGGTTTACTGCTCACGACGCGATCGCAGTTCCAGACAGATCCAGCGCAACAATTTGAACTTTCTTTTCTCTGTTCGCAACAACGGTCATGGTCCGACAGCAGGAATTACAAAGCCAAAAATACTGGCGTTGACCGGTGTTCCCTGGGCTTCTCTCATAATCGACTCCGATTACGAATATCCTGCCATCAGTGAGTCTGCGAAATGTCGCGGAGCACGCGGGATTCGCGCATTTGTCAAGCATTGTGGCTTCTGGTCACCGCACTCTAATGTGGCTGGGTTGGCGACTGTTAGCGAAGCGCAGCTCTGGAGGACCGCCTTCAAGCAGCAGAAGAGCCGTGTTGTACAGTTCTGAGTGCCTTCAGAGCGTAAAGAGCATCTTCCATCCCTTCCCGTTCTGCATCAGCCCACGGTCCTGCGCTTTGGGCGAGTTCGTTCTGCCGCATCGCAATTGCCGCTTCCGCTTGTTGGATGAGTCGTTTCGCAGACGCTGAATTTTGCCCAAAGATCGCTGCCCGATACAGCGATTGCCATTGGTTATCCCACCGGGGGGAGTGGTACGGCATAATGCACCTCGTCTTTCACCCATACAAAAGCGGGCAGGAGCAACGGATACGACTGGATAAATGGTTCAACTTTCTTATGAAATTGCTCCTGTCGCTCTCGTGGTAAGTAATCGGAGTTTCGTTCTGACACAGCGACGTGTCAGTGATTACGATCACAGGGGGGCAGACATATTTTATCGCAGCTTGCAACTGCCAACTTACGCCACAACGTGTAGGGCGACGTCCAGCCCCACGCCCGCAGATATCGATAGAGCGTAGTTTTCCCAACCTCAAGACACTTCGCTGCCAACAGCACATTGCCTTCGCATTTGTCCAGCGCGTCAAGCACAGCACGGCGAACCGTTTCCTCAAGCGGCGGAATCATGCCCACCGGCTCGGTGCAAAGTGCCCGCTGTCGCGCCGGAATCTGGGGCGGGGGTGCCTTGAGCTCCGGCGGGGGTTGACGCTCAGGCAATGGGGCGCGGCAGCGCCGACACGCATTTCTCCTGGTGCGGAACTGCACCAGGTCGCACTTCGCGCACTGCGCTTCCTCTCTCATTGGGATCCCGTCGCCAGTTCGGTAAGGATAAACCTTACCGACAACGAACCGACAGAAAGGGGCACTCCGACGCTCTCGCCCTTCACGCTCACCGGAGACGTCACTAGCAGATCACTGCACACGGGGCACGCACCGGAGGTGGGAAAATCGACATTTCTGCGCATAGCTGGTACCGTTGCGATCTCTGAACAAATGGACGGAAAAATGCGGAAAGCGGCTCCTTTTGCGCTGTGGAAGCAAGCCACCGGACCGCCTCAGCCAGAGCAGGATCCGAATGGGAAGGAAGCCTCGTTTTGTTTATTTGTGTGTACGAAGTCGCAAAAGCTGCGACTCTAATGACACCCCGCCCGCAACAGTAGTAGACAATCTTCAGACACGGGTAAAGGGACAAGAGAGGACAAACGTTGTTGCCAAGGAGGCGGCACCGGCGGGACACCGAAGACTGCCAATAGCAGTCCAAGGTCAAATGGGAACAGCGAAGTAATCCCACGGAACTTTCTGAGCAAAACGTAAACCTGATGCCCACAAGGCCGGATTGTGGTCATCCTGCAGATTGCACTCAATCCTCCGGTCCGGGGAATATGACTGTAAACGGGATGTTACAGAGATGTTTGCCCGAACCTCGGAAAGAGCAAAAAGACAAAAGGTGCGGAGCCCACTGACTCCGCACACGGTATTGGTTGCTAAGATGCGAGCTGCGTATCCGTGTCATCGTCGTCCGCCCGTCCGAACGAAGAGAGGTACCGGCCGAAGTTCAATTCGAAGTCGCTCCGAACGCCGTAACCGATACCACGGAGCTTGGGACGCCGCGCCTGCGCGCTGGGCCAGCTCAGCATTGGGAAGA
>JASHPL010000109.1 GCA_030038125.1 Candidatus Sulfotelmatobacter sp. | reverse complement strand
ATTTGGCCCCACCCAGGTTATAAGAACTTCCTCCAGCTCGCCGATAAGCCGAACAGTTGGTGCGATCGCAGCTAAGCCGGGATGGAGCGCCGAGGAAGGGACGGCGTCTGAGTCTCTTCCTCGGCTTAGCTCTGTAGAAGCTAGTCTGCTCGCAACTACGAAGCTTTCTTTTTCTGGCGCACCTCCAGCGTTCTGCGAAAGCGATATGATTCCGTGCCCGTCTCGATAATGTGCGCCCGGTCGGTAATTCGGTCGAGCAGCGCTTTGCAGAGACGAGGATTCGGAAATACCTGCGTCCACTCCGAGAACGGCAGGTTGGTGGTCACGATCAATGCGGCCTGCTCGGCTCGCTCCGCGATCACCTGAAACAGGAACTCCGCGCCGATGTCGGCCAGCGGCACGTAGCCGACTTCATCGAGTACGATCACCTCATAGCGCAACCAACGCGTCAGCACACGTTTTACAGCATTCTGCTGCCGCGCTTCGACCAGCTCATTCACCAAGTTCGCGGCCGTGGTGAACCGCGCCCGTCGTTTCTGGCGACAGGCAGCCACACATAGTCCAGTCGCCAGGTGCGTTTTGCCCGTGCCACACTCGCCCATAAACACCACCGGTTCCGCGCGTTCGATGTAGCCACCTTCGGCTAGCTCGCGGATCTTCGCCGCCGGAATCTGCCGCGCCTGATTAAAATCGAACTCCTCCAGCGTCTTCAACCGGGGCAGCTTGGCGTCGCGAATACGGTTCTCAATGGCGTGGCGGTCGCGTTCCTCCGCTTCCATGGCCAACAAGGCTTCCAGATACCCGATGTGGTTGCGCTGCTCTTTGATCGCCTGCTCGGATAAGCGCAGGAAGTTGGCGGCGATGACCGGCATGCGTAGCGCCTTGCAATACTGCCGCACACTCGCATGTTCCAGAGCTTGGGTGGGCGGATTCATCGTGCCACCTCCGCGGTAGCGTCGTTGCCGAGCAATAGGTCGTACTCCTGCATCTGGGGCAGCGGTCGGTCATAGCATTCGAGGCCGCCCAAGGGAAACGGCTCGCTGCGTGGACGCCGGAGTTCATTCGCAGTGACCAGATGCCGCACCGCGGCTGCATCCGTGCAACCCAGCGCCAGTGCTTCTTCGATGGCTCCTTTCAGGCGATCCCAGCCGTGGCGCTTACCGAGCGCGAGCAACTCGATCATGGCCCGCGTGCCGGCCTGTGGGCCGTGCCGCTCTCGCAAGCTCTGCCACAAACGGTCGAAACTCTCTGGCCAACGTCCACGTTCCCGCCACTGCTGCAGAGGACTGGATCCCGCCAGTGCTCCCGGCTTGCGTTCCAGCACGTCGAGGTAATGCTCCAGATCGAGCACCTGTTGACGACGAGAATAGCTGCGCTCGTGCCGCGCCACACATTCCCGCTCCTGCCAAACTTCGACGTAGGCCGGCAGCAGCTTCACCCGCGGGCGCCTGCCCGGCTTCAGCGGGGTCGAGTACCAGTTCGTGCGCACCTGCACACAGCCTTTGCCATCCACGATGGGAAAGCTAATCTCGGCCAGCTCAAATCCTTCCGTGGGCAAGGGCAGCAGGTGTTCTCGTTCGACCCGCATGGCTTCGCCCACGGTGTGCGGTTTGCCCGCGATCCGCCGCTTTTCCTCGCCACGGCAGCCATCGAGCAAAAACTGATTCAGCTCGTCTAAGGTTTCCACGCGCGGCACCGGCACCAGGTGATTGCGCCGGAAGTAGCCGACTTCGCCTTCCACACCACCCTTCTCGTTCCCTCGTGCCAGATTGCAGAACTCGCTCTGAAAGCCCCAGTGCGAGCGGAAAGCGATCAGCCTCTCCGTCTCTTCTCGTTGATATCCGCGCAGAACCTTTTTCACCGCACTCTTCAGGTTGTCATAGCGCAGGTGCCGGAACACTCCCCCGAAATAATCAAACGCCAACTCGTGCGCTTCCAAGAAAGCCTGCTGCGTGGCGTGATAGTAGGCGCGATGAAACGCCCCCCCACTCGCCATCGAGCGCATCGCGAAGCAGTACACTTTGCACCGCTCGCCCAGCACCTCCACGAAGGCTTCGTACCAATCGACCTGCGCCTCGCTGCCCCAGGTGTAGCTCTGTGGCACAAAGGTCTCGCGTTCGGCCACGCCCAGTTCCCGCTTGCGACGACAGACGTAATGACGCACCGTCGATTCCGCCACTGAGATCTCCGGTCTTTCCCCGCGAATCCGCTCCCAGATGCGGTGTGCCGTGTGCCGCTGCTTGCGGGGAGCGCCTTGGTCAACTCGCAGAATCTCGTCAATGAACTCCATCGCTGCACCCAACTGGGGCTTGGCACGGGCCGGAGTCTTGCGTTCCGGCGGGATCGCGCTCGCCAGTGCTTGCCGCACAATCCGCCGATGTACCCCAAACTGCTTCGCCACTCCCCGGATCGTTCCTATGCCAAGCCGATGCTCCCGCCTGATCTGTTCAAACAGTTCCACCTTCTGTCTCCTATCCATTGCCTCCCCGTCCTGGCTCGCCAGAACAGGGTAGGCTGATCGCTATATATAAGGTGGGGCCAAATCAGACGGCCAAACTGGGGCCAGATCAGAGTAGCGAAATCAGCACCAACGCTTTGTGGGGAACTATTATAGGCACAATCTGTGCTAAGTCCAATCGTGCGAGCACGCACCGTAGCAGAGGGTGTAAATAGGACTGTGTAAATGACCATGGGAGAGAGGAGAATGAAAGTCCCATGGCAATCGACAAGAAGCTGATCGATCAACTGCTCATCGACTACAAGAAACCCGAGGATATCATCGGGGAGAACGGGCTACTCAAGCAACTCACCAAAGCCGTGCTGGAACGGGCACTGGAAGCCGAGATGACCGAGCAT
>JASHPL010000108.1 GCA_030038125.1 Candidatus Sulfotelmatobacter sp. | reverse complement strand
TAGCGTCTTTGCCTTGGGCTGTGAGTATGCGCAGCGAGTAGCCATCGATCACCAGAGGCTGATCCGGAGTAAGCGATGGGACTGAGGACTTCGCGAGCTCGCTGAGACCTGCCAGCGGGCTCCGACCTTGCTGCTCCGTTGCCGGCCAGTATAAGCCGTCCTCTTTGCCCGCACTGCTGATGATGTGCTGCGCATATGCCGAATTGTCACTGTCGGCACGGTAGATTTCCTGTGCGTTGGCGAGCGCGTAGCAGGTATCGATCGTCAACAGCTCGTTTCTTCCGATGTCGCGTGCCCGGATCTCCTGCGCGCCGGCCACGGCGTCAAAGTACCACCGGTCCGAAGCGTTCTTTGCAAGGGGAACGGGGAAAGCGAGGTTGTCGGCTCCGATGTAGAGAACCTGGCTGCCATCGGTCATAGCGACCCAGCGGTTCATCTTTTCGTATTTGGACACAAAAGCTTCCATGGCAGCCTTCTCGGCCTGCTCATCTGAGGGAGTCACGAGGAGCTTTGGGTCGATACCCAAGATTCTTCCAAGGGTCTCTTCGTCCCCGTTCTTGGCTGCCTCCGCCAGGGCCGCGCCGGCCTGGTCGGGGGATTGAAACATAAGCTGGCCACCATAGGCTCGCGCCGAGTTCTTCGTCCCGAGCCTCCCCGCCACCACAGTGATAGCGAGCAGTATGGCCAGGCCGGCTTTTTGCCACGTCTTCATCGTTTTGTTTGCATTCGGTTTCATCTCAATGTCCTCCTCTGGATTCTGATCTGTTTTTGGTATCGCGCTGAATCGATTCCGACTTACTTACCGCCGACGTCCACCACCGCCTCCGCCGAAAGAACGACGCCCCATGGAGGCGCGCTGCATATGCGGCTGCCGTCCCATCATGCTGGAGCGGCCGCGATTGCTTTCCATGCGATTCGCCCTGCCATCTCCGCTGAAGCGGGAGCGATTTTGCTCGGCGCCACCACCGAAACCACTGTTACTGCTGCGGTTTTGACCGAGCGATTGGCCTCCGCCATTGTTTCCGTTGTAGCCCGTGTGCTGAACCCCGCCATTGCCGCCTATCAATCCGTGATTTCCATTCGCGCCGCCGTTCGGAGTATTGGCACCTGTGCCTTTATCTGCGTGCCAGCCGCCATCGGGGCCGAAATATCCATTCGGGTGATAGCCGCCGTTTGGACCGTAATGCGTGTCTTGCCCGGGCTTGTAATTGCCGTCGGGATGAAATGTGCCATTGTTGCCATACCAGGCATGGTTCTGGCTGCCGGTCGCTCCGCCGCTGAACTGGTGGTAACCGCCGCCCGCTCCCCCACCCCACGGGTGATATCCGCTGTAGTGTGAGTTGTTCCAGGTGTGGTTATTGATATAGGTCGTGTGGTTGTAGATGATCGTTGTCGACCCACCACCACCGCAGCATCCCCAGTGCAAGCCCCAGGCGTGCCAGCCCCAGCCGAATCCGCCACCCCAGCCGCCACCGAACCAGGCTCCAATCGTAATCGGCGCTCCAAAGTAAATTCCGACCGACGCGACCGGCAGCGGAGGCGGCACATAGTACGGCACCACGATAGGCGCGCCGTAAACAATGGCCGGATTGTATTGCGGAACGTAGACCACTTGCGGATTTGCCGGCTGAATCACGATTGTGTTCGTGGCGGGCGCACTCACGGTGATCTGAGAGTTAGATTGCAGCGTGCCCGCCGACTGAGCCCTGGCGCGCATTGTCTGCACGGCTGCCATGACATCGGCCTGCTGATTCGCGAAGGCCTGCCCGAGGCTCGACGTCCACGAGAGGTTATGCGCCAGGTTGTCGAGCACGGCAGGGAACTGAGTGAGAGCCTTCACGCTCGGATCCCAGGACTGCTGGTCGACCGCCTGAGCGAGCGCCTGCCCGGTCAGATTTTTATTCTGTGCAAGCCAGTCGTCGGCATACGCGACCTGATCCGGATTGGCAGCCGCTGCGAGCACCTGCGCCACAAGCGCATCGGGATAAAGGGCGATTGGAGCGACCAGAGAGTCAAGCTGATCTGCAGATAGAGGCGCCGGGGCCGGTGCGGACGTCTGGCTGCCATAAGTCCCCGGCTGCCCTTGCGCCTGAGGTGTCGGAGCGGGCGCCGCTGTTTGATACGTCGGCGTCTGATAAGTCGGAGCCTGGTAGCCTGGGCCCTGATACGTTGGTTGTTGGTACGTCGTTGGCGTCTGATATGACGTCTGGGCCGTCTGCGGAACTAAAACGGGCTGCGATGAGTACACCGTCCCGGTGCTTGGCGGAACAGGCGCGACGGCTGTCGCGGGACGCACTGCCTGCCAAGGCGCATGTCTACCGTGGACTCCGCATTCTCCGGACATGGTGTCGCCGTAGATCTGGCCGCGGAAGTGAAGAACGGTCCGCGTCACCGTGTCGAATCGAATATGGTGTCCGTTGACCTCACCCTGAATCGGGCCGGATTGATTAGGGCCTTCAAAGTATCCGGTGATGCGGTTACCGTACTGCGCGATCTGGACGTGCTTGACGACAGTCTCACCGTTTTCGGCGTTAGTGGCGTAAATCGTCCAGTCGCCCTGTACGTTGTCGGGCGGCGCATCTGCAAAGGCTGATGTGCTGACCGCGAGCAACCCTACAGCCAGCACGGCGAGCATTAGCGTCACATTTAATTTCTTCATGACATTCTCCTGAATTCTGCAATTCATATTTTTCAACAGCAGCCGATGAGGAGAATGCAACGCATGCGCCAAAGCTCAACTTATTGATTTGCCGAGAGATACGCAGATTTCCATTTCACGGGGACTCGGGAATTCACGAGATCTAGGAATGTAGAGCTCGCGCCAGGCTTGTGCGGTGGTGGTTATCCTTGGCTGTTCGGCGCAGCGAAGCTCGGACGAGTCTACGAGCAAATGCGCCTCGAGTACATTCGGCCGACGATGACTGTGCAGAATGCGAGGATTTCTTGAAGTGGCGGTCGGGTGCGGTTTGCATAGCCGCACCCGAAAGGGTGGAACGAACTTCCCACAAAAAGTCAGCTTTGTGGCTTGCTGGATTGATTCGGAGGCGGCGCTTGACCTGGCCGGCCATTGCGATTGCCGTTTTGATTTCGCCCGCCGTCGTTATCCGGTCGATTTGGTTCCGGCTTTGGTCCCGGTTGGTTCGGCGTGCCGGGTCCGTTCGGCTTTCCCGACGGTTGCTCGGGACGCGACGGTTTGTTTCCGCCGGGACCTGAAGGACGGTTTGGCCTGGGCTGATTTCGATCCGGACGGTTCGGCGTGCCCGGCTTATTCGGCTGTGCCGGAGGACGGTTCGGGGTCCCCGGCTTACTCGGCTGCCCAGGAGGGCGGTTCGGTGTGGGCCTTCCGGGACTCGGCGTTCCGGGTCGGTTTGGAGTGCCCGGCCTGCCTGGCACGGGACGATTTCCGGGATGGCCCGGTCGCGGTGCTGGACGATACGGAGGACGATAATGCGGTGGACGGTATCCCCAATTGCCGCGATAGCCGGGACGATTGGCCCACACGATCGGCCGCGGGCGATACCAGGGATGCGGCGGACGATAGGGGCGTGCCCAACCTCCCCAATAGCCGTGGTTGTAATAGACACGTCGCGCTCCCCAATTCCATCCCCAGCCGCCCCAGCCCCAGGGACGGTCGACGACGAGCGCGCCAATCCCAATGCCCACGTGGAAGCTGATCAACGAGGTTGCGACTACCGTGGGAGCAGGACGAACGTAAACCACTGTCGGGTCGTACTGCGGAACATAGACCACAGTGGGATTTGCCGGCTGGATTACATAGATTGTTTGACCTGCCGACTGCTGCAGATTCACGGTCTGTTGCGGGTTGCTACGCAACGCCCCTGAGTCGTATGCCTGCGCACGCAAGCGCTGAATCGAAGCAGACACCGCGCCCTGATCCGCCGTAAACGCTCGCCCGATTGCCGCGTAATCATCCACGTGCTCGGCCATCATCTCCAGCACTTGCGGGAAGTTCACCAAAGCGATAAACGCCGGATCGAATCCCTGCTTTTCTGCGGCATCGGTGAGCGCTGGGCCGGTCAGGCCGGGATTGTGCTCGAGCCAGGTATTGACGTCGAGAATCTCCTGCGGATTGGTTGACGCCGTCGTGATCTGCGAAAGCAGGGCATCCGGATAAAGCGCCACCGGAGCCAGGAGCTGATCCAGTTCCTGGGGGGTGGGCATCGCTTCCTGTGCCGAAACAACCGGCGCCAGAACTTGCAGACCGATCAGAACCGCCAGCGGGTAGATCAGCATGGAGCGTGCTTTATTCCACATAACTATTCTCCCTGTTCGACTTATTGATCGGCGATTTCTTGTTCAATTGGCTGAGCAACAGCTTCGCCGATTCCGGCGCCTTGACTTCGTTGTTGAACACGATGTCATACGCACTTATGGCTCTGCCATACAACTTCTTGTTGGCGCTATTGTCGGGACGCAGGGTCGAGCCGGAAAGTGAGATGCCGGCAAACAACCCACGAGCCCGGGAATAGGACAGAATTTCCGCCCGCATGGTCACATCCGTTTCAGCCGAAGCATTACGTCCAACCGGACCCGCCGCGGCAGAAATATCCGCGCCCAGTTTTACCTTGCTGTTCAGGATGCTGCGCGCTGAACGGGGACTCATCAGCAGCAGCACGAAATCGGTCGACTGCCCGCCGAGTTGCAGTCCGAAGCTTCCGCCTTCAAGAGCCATCATCGTGGGAGCTCCCCACGGGCCTTTGAAATCTTCGCCGCTACGGCAGGTCATGACGCCTCGTCCGTAGCTTCCTCCAAATCCAAAAGCGAATTTTAGTACGGACGGCAGAACAACAACACAATCCGCCTTGTCAATGACACTCCGTGGAATGTCGTCTGGAATGCTGAGAATTTCCTTCATGACCTGTCCTGCGTTCTCTATACGGTCTTG
Organism: Candidatus Sulfotelmatobacter sp.; assembly: GCA_030038125.1. Classification (GTDB taxonomy): domain Bacteria; phylum Acidobacteriota; class Terriglobia; order Terriglobales; family Acidobacteriaceae; genus Sulfotelmatobacter. Next base: position 356 of record JASHPL010000108.1, on the reverse strand, counting down.
CTCCTTGGTTTGCGCGAAAGCAGAGGACGCGATCATGATCAGCAGAATAGATACGGCACCTTTGATTCGTGATTTCATGTTGCTGCTTCCTTTCTTATATCCCTCGCTTTTTTCGTTTCATTGCCCAAGTCTGGGTCGAACTCGCCTTTCCTAAATGCATCCTCCATTCCAAATGGCAAGTGGTTGAAAACATGAATCCTCTCGGGAAATTGTAGTTCCCGGTCGCTTGAGGATTTCCGAAAACTCGGGAACTGTAAGAAGTGAGAACTCAGAGAAAGTTAGCTTCGGGCAATGCCAATTAAGATAATTGCCGAGACGCTCAACCCTTCTGACGAAACGGTGAAGGGGCACATTAG
>JASHPL010000107.1 GCA_030038125.1 Candidatus Sulfotelmatobacter sp. | reverse complement strand
GAAGAAAGCCCGCGAGATCGAGTGTTCTGTCCTGGGCAACGACGACCCCGTCGCATCGATTCCCGGCGAGATTGTGCCCAGCAAAGAGTTCTACGATTACGCGGCAAAATATCTGGATGAAGGTTCGCAGCTGATCATTCCGGCAAAACTTACGCAGGCGGAAACCAAGAAAGTGCAGGAACTTGCAGTACGGGCGTTCAAAGCGGTCGATTGCTCAGGGTTGGCACGCGTCGATTTCCTGATGGACCCAACGACGCGCAAAATCTATTTGAACGAGATCAACACCATGCCCGGATTCACTTCGATCAGTATGTATCCCAAGCTATGGGCCGCCTCGGGATTGGCGTACGCCGATCTGATTGACCGGCTGATTCAGCTTGGGCTTGAGCGACATCAGGACAAAAAAAAGAACCAATACAGCCGCTAAGCCGAGTCGGCGAAGCATCTCAAAGCGGAAACTCACCAGGAATCACGAAACGCGGAGTCACTTCGGCTGCGGATTACTTCCCTTGTCGCTCATCAATTCGCCGCCGCTTGCATAGCTCTCTTTGGACACTTCATGGAACGCGATGACGATTCCTTCGCGCCGGGCACCGGCTTCCTCGACCAGCACGTTGGTGATCCCTTTGGCGATTTTCCGCTTCTGATCAGCAGTGCGGCCGGCGAGCATCGTAATTTGAACCAGAGGCATGGAGCACCTGTCGTGCATGCCATGTTGCCAACAAATCCTGTGCAACTGCATGAAATGATTCGCTAACGCGACACCAATCTTCGGCCTAGCGGCACAGGCGCGAGATCAACCCAATGATTTTGGTCTTCCTCACGCACAAATGTTAGGTTATCCAGCAGTACACAGCGGCTTCCGGTATACTTCGCCCATCGCTCGCGGGCAATCCGGGAGGCATTCTGCGCGCCTGACTCGCTGGTCATTTTGACAACCGTCAGATGAGGAATGTAAGGCCACTCCTCGTTGAAACCCAGCCCATCCACATTCAGCTGGCTGTGCAGTTCGCACATAAGCGAGGCATGGCTATCGACGCGAATGTAGACGGTCGGCGTAACTGGAATGAAAGTTTCGACTTCGCCGAGATGCACTTCAAACGGCTGAGACTCGCCGCAGATCCGATCTAATACTTGCAAAGCTGCATTCTCAGTGGTTTGCAGCGGACGCGGCGGCAGGATGGTCAAATGCGCAGGCAGATGGGGCAGATCCGGATGCAACTCGCGTCGCAAATTCTCGACGAATTCTCCCGCCGGATTTCTGACATAAGCCACCAGCGCGTAACGTGGCTTCGGCATACAGGATGAAAATTATACCCTGAGAGGTCAGATGCAAACCCGGCAAAAGCTGACCCCTGATTTCAGTCATACGTTCCTTCCACGAACCATTTTCCGTCGAGCAGATCATGCACGAGGCGGAAGAGGGCGAGGGAGTCGCTCTTGGGCGAAGCGTCGTTTTGCAACGCAATGTCCCACTCGTCGCGCGACCAAGCCTCGCGCTCCCACCAATCGCCGGAAGAGCGCCACGGACCGGCTTTCCAGAGCACCGTGCCTCGCACATCTTTTTTCTTCGGACATGTCACGTGTGCAGGGTGACCACCTTCAAGGGTCACATCGGCGTGCAGTGGCGGACGGAACCGGCGCAGAGCGGTAATAGTAGATTTTTCTTGGTTTGAGTTGCCACTGTCCGGCCTCGCAGGCGAGAGCCTGCCCTGAGCTTGCCGAAGGGGCGATGCCCCACCGGCTGAATCGTTCACAAACCGCCGCATGCGGAATCCCTCCGGGCAATGCGTATCGAGCAATTCCAGCGCACCGACTCGGTTTTCCCCGACCATGCCGGCAATGCGCGCCAGAGTGAGTTCCAGTTTTTCCGGTTCCGGCGCGGGAGGCTGAAACAATCCGCCCTGCGCCGAACGCGGTCGCGCTGGCTCGGCCGCAAGATGAATTTTCATAATCGGTGCACCCGGTGGATGCGCCTGCAAATCCAGTTGCAGCAGCTTGAGAAAAAGCTTGGCATCAAGCATGGGTAAAGGCAGCCGTAGGGTGCGAGAGAAAAGGGTCGATTTCCGATTTCCGATTTCCGGTTGACGAAAAGATTTTTGAAAATCGTCTTCGGATTGAAAAAAGCAATCCAGTTCCAGCGTCAATTGCAATTCCTGCGTGGCCAGCGCACGCAAACCCAACCGCGCGCAAATTTGTTCCAGCAGACGATTGAGCAAAAAGGCTAGTGGCTCGAGCAGAACGATGGGATGCTCTACTTCAATCGCTTCTTCAAATACCGGCGGGTCTTCTACTGGAACGAGTGTTCGCGAAGCGGCGCCGCGCGCCAGCATTTGCAAGTAGAGCCCTTTCTGTCCGAGGCGCTCGCTCAATGCCACTTCCGGCAATGCAGCCAGCGCACGCAGATTGCAAATGCCCCAGCGCTCGATCGTTTTCAGCAGATCGAAATTATCGTTCTCATGTGGGATTGATCCAACTTGATCCGTAAACAAAACTTCGACTGGTAAAGATCCCAACTGTTCTGCTTCTTTTCCTTCAGGAATCACAGTCACCCCGGAAAATCCGCGAGCGGCAATCATCGCCGCATCCGGATTGCTGGCGACGGTGACATTCGCTGCAATTCCAAGCGCCGCAATGCGGTTTGCAATAGCGTGTGCAATTTCCGGCAGCGATCCAAACAACGATTCCATGCCGGCGAGATCGATGAGAGCTGTGTCCCAGGCCACATCTTCCACGCAGGGAGAGAACGACTGCGCGCAATCGAGCAAGGCCGCGTGCGTCGCGGATTCCTGCAGCGAAGATCGCGAGCGCAACCCGAGCTCGGAGCAGAGTTCCGCCTGAGCTTTGGTCATGCCCGGCGCAATGCCCATCTGGCTGGCTCTTTCATTCACCGCAACAATTTTTTCCAGCGGAGCTTTGCCTTCGAAAATGCCGAGGGCGCGCACACGCAGTTCAGGCTCGGCGCGCACCGTGGCCGCAACGGCAAAATTCGGAACGTAGATGCAAGCGAACATGCAACAGTACCCCGTTGTCAGTGCTCACCAATTCATCCCGCCCACGCCGTTCGAGTTTCGAATGCGGCCGAGCGCGCAGGCTTGCGATCCAGACGCGAACTGATCAGTTCCACTGTGATTTCCAAGCCAGTGAGCAAATGTGAATGAGAGGGCTTTGAACTGGATACTGGGGAATGAGTATGGGGTCTTCCAAGTTGCAACAGCAGCGACGAGCAACTGCCGGCGATCGGCTGCGGTTCGATGACCAGCAGGATCGTGGACGTGTGCTCGATCGCACGGCGGAAGCGGAACCATGTGGTGAGCGGAATACGACGTGCGGACTCAGACGGCACATCGGCAAAATCGAGTGCAATCAGCCCGAAGCCTCCGCTTTCGAGCAGCAGATCGGTGGCGCGCAGAACCTGCTCCAGACGATTTTCTGTTTCGTATTTGACCGACCACGAATGTATTTTGTCGCTCGAATTTATTTTGTTTTTCTCTGTGCTTCTGTGTCTCCGTGGTGAATTCTGTTTTCGTGATTCATCTCCGCAGCGCACCCACAATAAGCGATTCAGATCCGTGCCGGCCGAGTCCATAGAATAGGGATCCAACGCGTCGCTGGCATCAATGAGGGCACAGCATTCGCTACGATGAGTTGCTGCGGACAGAGCAGCCAAAAGTAGGCTCGTCCGCCCCGAAGAAGCGGGGCCACAGATTTCGGTGATGCATCCACGTGGCAAGCCGCCAGTTAGGGCGTCAAGGGCGGCAATGCCGCTCGAAGCCATCTCCGGTGCAGGACGGATTGCGAGCTGTGAAGCTGGAACGATACTGGCAGGAGGAAGTCTTTGATTGGTAATCGCTGATTGAAGATGTTCATGTAGCGACGGCCGCCCTCGGCTGTCGTGCCGGGCGACGCCCGGGACTTGGTGCGCTGCGTGCATTGGTATCGAGCGTTGCTCGACCGGACAGTCCCCCACCCTATCCCGCGAAAGGCGCGCGGCATGGGAGCCCCGGCCGGGGGCGGCTGTCCCTACACAATCCACACTCGACGCCGGAACTGCATCAGGTGCGGATTCGTCATCAAAAATAAAAAAGCGGCCTTGGGCCGCCGAAGTAGAAATCACCACGGAAGACATAAATACCTCGAAAATTTCAGGGAGCGCCGGGCCTGGGTTTTCTGGCTGAGTCCCGGAGGCGAATCGGTATATTCGCCTTTTATTCGCCTACAAAATTCTCCTCCTGACATAGCTTCTTTGTCAAGATGTATAAGATTATTTCTTCTTAGGGAATGGCTCCGCTCACTCCGTTACTTCCCATCCGTCCAACCGCAACAGCACCTCGGCTTCACGTGGGCTTAATCGGATTCCGGATCAAATCAAAAATTCGGCCTGACCCAACAATGACAGATCAGCCGCAAAGGAGACGCCATGCCTAGAATTTCCCTCCCAAAGATTGCATTGCCTGTTCTCATCGCCACGTTTTGCCTCTCTACGGTTAGCCAGGCTCAAACCGCGACCGGCGAGACGCTCATGCTCAACCTGCCGCGCGCCAGCCAACACGCGCTCGTCACCCAGCGCATTGGCATCACCGATATCACCATCAACTATCACCGGCCCCTGGTCAACGGACGCCAGATTTTCGGCAAAGTCGTGCCTTACGGCGAAGTCTGGCGCGCCGGCGCGAACGAAAATACGACCATCAAGTTCACCGATCCGGTCACAATCGAAGGCCACGCGCTCGAGGAGGGAGTCTACGGCCTGCACATGATCCCCG
>JASHPL010000014.1 GCA_030038125.1 Candidatus Sulfotelmatobacter sp. | reverse complement strand
CCGGCCGCTTCAATGACGCGGCTCGAAACCAAAGGCGCGACTCAATTCCAATTCGTGACTGCAACCTTCCGCATATCGTTTTCAGTGAAGCCCGCGGGATGCTATCATGAACTTCGACAGTACGCGGATTACTTCTCCGCTTGCGAACACTCCTCAGTAGCTCAATGGCAGAGCATCCGGCTGTTATCCGGAGGGTTGTAGGTTCGAGTCCTACCTGAGGAGCCATTTCTTTTCATAGCCTTACTGAACCTGCTCCGTTTCCGCACTATGCGATTGTGCCCACTTCTGTGCTCCCTCTGCATCAAAAGCGCTCGCACTTGCCAACTTGTCCACAGCCTCACGGCGGGCTGAGTGTCCGATGTGTCCGTACCGTTTCGCCATCCGCACAGCCGTGCTTGCACTCCAGCCCATGATATCGCTCACGACACTGAAGGGCACTCCAGCTTCCAGCATCCGCGTGCATCCTGTATGCCGTAGATCGCGAAACCTACACGTTACACTTGCCCGTTTCTTTGCAGCTTCCCAGTCGCCTACAGGCTTGCTTGGGTCTGTGTCATAAGCCACGCTTTGAGCTTTCGATAGGCCTCAGGTGCGAGGGGGCTGTAGATTTCATGCTCATCTGCGACAATCGAAACTCCCCATCCTTCGCCCAATTGTTTCATCAGCCACGCCGATGCAACAAAGGACAAGTCATAAGCCAACCGATACACCCGCTAATCGGGGAGCGAGAGTATGCACGCCTGTTGCGAAATATGGTGATCGAAGATGGCCTGATGTTCCTCTCCAAGCTGGAGAAGGCTGGCATCAAATTGTCGTAGGGGTGCACGGGACATGCCCACGGCGGATAGCCCTCATCTAACGTGCCCTTCGGGAGCACTGTATTAGGCACGACGCGATAGCCACAAAAATCAGCCGCACTATCGCAAATGCGTGTGGCTTGCTCTTGCTATGTCGAGAAAAAGACTCGCGGGTGAGCGGTGCCTGTCGCGGACTGCCCAAAGGCAACCGGGGCTGGCTTCGCCGAGACGGGCTGCTTTTTGGCCAATGCTATGAGTAGCTGTTCAATCTTCCGCTGCTCGCGGGGTATTTTGGGGAGGCTGGGCTGTGTCATGAATAGATTTTGGCATTTTGCGGATCGCTTGAACAGCGCGAATTAGTACAGGTCGATTCAGTGTCGAATCTCCCCTTTAGACCCGTCTTTCGATGGGGCAGATTCGAATGTAATCGAAAGAAGTCGAATTTGAGTGTGAACGCCTATTTGAAACAGTTACTTCCGGGCTGACTCTCATTCACCCTCGATTCTTGACGTGCGCGATACGATAGTCAGCGGGAATCGCGGGCGAGAGGATCGTAATGGCTTCTCATAGTCGAATACTAGCTGTGCTTGCCATGGCCCTGGCCCAGAGGGCGCTAGGACAGGGCGCGAACCACGTTATTGGCCTGCAATCGTTTTGTGTAGGCGGCGAGCCATTCTCCGCAACCCAAACGCTTGACTACGAACCGACCGAGGGCGCTACCGATCCAGTGGCGGTGCATAGGGAGGGGGCACTATACCGGGACTCGGAAGGACGGATGCGGACAGAATTGAAGTATCCCGGCTATACCGCCGTCTTTATACAGGATTGTGTCACACATGTCCTCTATGACTGGACGATTGGGGAGGGGAAGCGGGACATGGAGCTACGTTGCGGGGACATTAAGCATTCCGGTATGGGCACTGTGACTGACAACACGCCCGCTCCGCTAAGACCCAACGAGCAGGTGGCATTAATGGAAGGAATCGAAACTCGACACTCGCGTTTGGTGAGAGAGGAAGGGGGGGTCGAGCTAATCTATGAGCACTGGTATGCTCCCACTCTCCACCTTAACTTGTTGCAAGTAACCTACGGCGGCGACCTTGGCAAGACCACACATCGCATTTTCAATCTAAAGATGGACGAACCTGACGCGGCCCTCTTCCAAGTGCCTGAGGGATTCACGACCAAGACACTTGATTGTCCCGCGACACTGGCATCGTCTCCCTAAGGCAGTTCGATACCCTCAACAGCCTTGGAGAGCGCAGGGTTTGCCAACTCATCACTGGCGTAACATCTGTTTGGCTGGACGATCTTGTTGGAACCCATGGGCAATAATCGGATGCCGTGGTTTCGATCAACCTCTTGTTCGGAGTGGTATGGCTGCTTGGTGGTCTCGTTTGGCTAAAGAGGGCGATGGCTAACAAAGCACGTCCAATCGCACCTGCATCCTCGCTTAGCAAGCCAGAAACGCAGACAGAAGAACAACGCAGATGGGCGCGCGGCTCAGCGCTATCATGTACGTTGTCCTTGGTGTCCTTTACTTTCTGAAGGCTATGTTTTCCCACTGGTAACGTCGCCGTCAAATTGCGGAGCCGCCATCTACAGAGTATTCACGCCGCGCCCCGACTGTCGTAACATCCCGAATCTCTAACAACGTCGGCGGTGTCAGCAGTTTTTGGGGCGTACTTGTGTATGCACTGAAGAAGAGCGGCATTTCGCTCTCGTGAGCGATTCGTCTCGCTCGGTGCAACACCACTTGCGGATCACTCTCGTGCGCCAGTTGCTCGATGCGCTCGTTGTATTCCAAAAATCTGCGGACCCCGAGCGAGCCGGAACGAACTGTTCACTCCACGGTGAAATTGGTGGAACTCCAGGAAACACCCCCCAGCGTTGAGAGCGAAACTCTTCCCGTCTCAGCACCCGTGGGCACCGTGGCTGTGATTTGCGTGTCGGAATTCACGGTAAAAGAAGTTGCCGCCACGCCCCCAAAGGTGACTATATTGGTCCGAGTGAGGCTGACACCAGTGATCTTCACCTGCGTTCCCACTGGACCGCTCGCTGGAGTAAAGCTCAGAAGCTGCGGCGTCACGTAGAAAGGCGTGTTGCTGGTGAGTGTGGCAGTCGGCGTCGTCACTTTGATATCGCCGGTTGTGGCACCTGCCGGCACCGCGGTCATGATCTCGGAAGCCGATACAACATTGAACGTAGCCGCCGTGCCGTTAAAGATGACAGCAGTCGAGCCTGTCAGATTGTTCCCCAAGATGATGACGTTCGCGCCCACTTTTCCAGAGGAGGTCTGCGAGGTAATGAAGGGAGCCAGCCCCACAGACAGCTTGAAAATAGTGCCGCAGCCGGTGGAACTCCCGCACGGAGAGGAGAGGTTTGGGTTTCCACCAGAGGAGGTTGTTCCATAAAAGGCTCCGTCGGTGCCTTCCAGCACTCTGCCGTCGGGCACGCTACCGTCAGAGCAGATTTGTCCCCCTTGGGGGCAGAAGCTGTAAACCGTAGTCAACTTCCCTTTTGGCGTTATCTTGAAGACCACGCCAACCCCGCCGCCGCCGATTCCCCCTGCTGGGGTCGTGCCGTAGAAGCTCCCGTCGGTGGCTTGAATCAGTCCCGCCGCCGGGTCGGCAGCGTCAGTCGGGAACCCTTCAAAGCCATGCAGCGTCGTCAGCGTGCCGTCGATTCGGGAACCATAGGTCGGCTGAACTACCGCAGCTTCCCGCGAAGTACGGTGATCGACCCAGCTGGGAGTGTGTACATGCCGTCGGGCGTGGCAGCGATCGTGATGTTCTTGTCCTCATCAGGGGTGTTGCAATACTGCACCAGAGCTATAGATCCGACGAATGAATGGCTGACGTGCTTAGCATCGTCGATGACGAGATGAACCGGGTGGGCCGCGTTCAAATCGTGGTTAATCAGCATTAACGACCAGTTCCCGTCAGGACGTTTGACAGCGTATGAGGTAACCACGATCCGCCCGGCAGCGTCCTTGAGGTCGGCCGAGGCGGGGAAAATCTTGTTCGCTCCGCCGTGCTGCAACCATTCGAAATTAATCATGTGTGCGGAAGAATAGGGAGTATAGGCAGGCGTGCCATACGCCCCACCGCCATCAGCGCCACCGTTGGCGCCGAGGTACCCGCGACCACCGGCACCATTATTGATGGCCGGCCGATAGAACGCCGTACCGCCCTGTTCAAAGAATGTGCCAAACGCGTCGCACTCCCAGATAGCGCGGCCGGTCACGCCCAAGTAGCCCGGTCCGCTTCGCCCCGCTGTGATTCCACTCTCGGAAATAATCAGCGGCACATTCGCCGGGACGCCATCCTCACGCCACATGTGCAGGACGTGCTTCATAATTCCGGGTTCCGTGTAAAGGGACGCCCAGTCGTTCGGTGGAGTGAATCCATTGATCATGAATGGGTAGTGTTCGAACGACATGAATGAGAGATCGTTAAGATGCCCGTGGGCCTTCAGGTAATCGACGAATCGCTCCAACCAGGAAGTGCGTCCCTGATCGTCCTCCCAGAGGGTGATGTCTTTATCGACACCTTCGAAAATCGGGCCGCCTAATCTGGCGTCGGGGGTTAGCTTGTGAACCGCATCCGCGACCTGAATGTAGATGGCGCCGTAGTCTTCGGGGGTCATGTGCTTGCCGTCGCACTCCTCCCCGACCTCAATTCCCACCACTGGATAACCACGCTTGTGAATGTAGGAAACCTCGTTGGCGCAATCTTCGGGAGTGTCATAAATCGCTGCACAGGCAACCAGCGCCGGATGCCCCATAGTCAATCCACTGGTAAAGAAATTGTCCATGCCGTTGTATTGATCGTGGCCGCCGGTGATCAGGTTGTCGGCCTGGTGCCAGGGATCGATGGAAGAAGCGAAAAACGATCCGGCCAAGTCCGCGGGCGAACCGGCGATCACTTCCTGGTCTCCAGCGCCCTCCAGGCGTGGCGGCGCCCCAGGTCCGGGTTCTACACCGTTAGCGGGATAAACAACCGCGTAGGTCGCCGTGTGATCGATCGTACCAACGGACAGCGTTTGAAGGGCGTAGCCGACGCAGTTTCGAATGTCCTGCGGCCCGTGAGTATCGCAGGTTCCGGAGGATTTCGACATCAAAACGCGGACGAAGCGCGTCGTGACCGGCGCATCCGAAAGCTTCAGGTGGACGTCCCCGCCGCTGCCGTTGAGCACCGCGCCCGATAGAAATGACTTCCAGACGCCATTCGGGCCCATGTCCCAGTCCATCGCGTTGTTGTCGCCGATCCAGTACTGCGCAACGTAAACGACGGCATACGGATTTACCCATTGAATATGGATGGCGTTGACGGCGCGGGCGGCGCCCATATCGATCACCACCCATTGCGGGTGCAGCGCATCGCTCTCACCCGTGAAGTGGCTGGTTAAGTACGGGTTGCTTTTCCAATAAGTTTGAAAACCGGCCACCAAAGGTGAATCGCCGCTGGTCATAACGTCGCGATGGGGCAACGAATACGAATAGCCGTAGTGGATTGGTTCCCCCAGGTCGGCGCTGCCGACGTAATAGCCGCTCTTTGTCGCTGGATCGCTCCATGTGCCGTTTTCGTTCCAGTGCCATGTCGCAAGGCGCAACTCGCTGTTGTTGCGCATGGTGATGGAACCCCACCCCAAGTTTTTGACCCCCTGAATCGTCTCGGGCTGGCTCAAATTGTCCACCTGTGCCTTGCTTAGATCATCCATCCATGCGCCAGTCGCAGTGTCGGGATTGATCGCATTCAGAACGTGCGCCGGCGTCACGTCAACGTGGACCGTGGCAACCGAGTCGACCGTGCCCACGTTGGCAACCGAATCCGCGGAGAGCTCCTGCCGATGCGATCGGGCCGGAGCCGTTTGTGCCGAAGCCGTTTGTGCCTGGACGCGCAAAGGAAGGTGGATGGACACTGCCATCAGCCCGAACGCCGCAACTGCGACGCACAGCCGAATGCGAGACGAGACCCGTGTATAAGAATCAGGAATCATGATGCCATCGCTCATACTGATGTAAGGAGGTCAATTGAGGGTTGAGATTGCACGTCGAGTTTACACGAGTGGCAGACTCGCATATTACTCACGGTTGCTAAAACTTCGCTATTTCACCCAAATTCTCAGTTGCGGGAAGATGAGCGCGATCGCCTGATAACGGAAGTTTCGACTTGGAACCGCTACCGATGTCATGTGTCGCAGTCATCCCCATGCCGGAACAATGGAGTGTCATGTGGGGTCTTAACTCACAGGGACATGACGCCACGTCAGCTTCCTAAAATCCACCATGCTAAAGTTTTGGGGGCTTGGGCATGGGGCGCTAACCGTGACGATGCCATGATCGTTACAGTCACGCGAGACGGTCGGGTCTATTTCAGGACTGACGAAATTTCGTTTTCTCAGCGACCCGCTAGAATCCGGGAGTGCGTCAGCAATGGTTCTGAAGGGGAATAGAACGAACATGCTTGAGTTTTGCAAAGGGCCGCTTGGCTCACACAGAAACTATCTGACGCATATTGTCCTGCCCAAGTGCATCGACTACTTGGGTTTGGTCAAAGGGCGTGAAGAAACAGGCAACGCTTCTACGTCTGCCAAGTACACCGAATTGCGATTTTTCCTAAACGCGGTCGATTCGCTTAACAACATCTTGGAATACTACTTTTACGAGAACGAAGCTTTTATAGCGGAGCCTTCAGTTCAGGCCTTCAAGGAGTCCACAGACAATACTCATCCTGAACTCCGCGATTTGGCTGACATTGCGAATGCATATAAGCATTGCGTTCGACAGCGCGGAAGTCAGAAGCGGACGAATGTTCCGTGGGCTGAAGATTTGCAGATGCCCGAAGTGCGGGTCTACATCGATTTCTTGCAGCGGCCCAAGGTAAGCGTTGATGTGGATTATATGTTTCAAGCTCCAACTGCCCATCCTCTCGAGATGTTTCACAAAGCGTTGAAGTTTTGGTTTTCCCACCGCAAGCGCAGGTCCGGTCCTGCCGGAGCCTTCATTCGGTGAGCGAGCACGCACTTTGCTCTATTTGGAGCGCGTCGGTGGCCTGTCGACGCATTCGCTGAAACAGCCGGGGTTCCCTTTCGGCTCAGTCATGCCCTACCCCTCCAAGCTGTCCACGGAGCGGTCAAGAACCGTTCGTGGGGGGTGGGAGAGCATGGACAGCACTTTCAATTAGAAGCAAGAAAAAATGGGAGCCGGTTGGTCATCATCCATGGGTTACTGCGGTAATGCCGCGCACGCGCGCCGCATGCGGGAACGACGCTTGCGTAGCGATAAGATAAAAGAACTCCCCTCCGACGATGCGCGATTGTGTGTCTCGTGCGCGCCACACTACGGATGGAAAATCCTGCGACAAAACGGTTTGGCCGGTATGAGGTTCTGGGCGAGTTAGGCCGTGGCGCGATGGGAGTCGTGTACAAGGCGCGCGATCCGCAAATCGATCGCCTGGTCGCGGTCAAGACAGTGTCGTTGCGCGGACACGATCCGGAAGCGGAAAAAGAATTTCGCATGCGTTTTTTGAACGAAGCGCAGGCTGCAGGACGGTTGCATCATCCGGGTATCGTTTCGGTATTTGACGTTGGCGAAGACGAGGAGAGCGGCGATCCATACATCGTGTTGGAGTATGTTGCAGGCGAGGCGCTGAACCGGATTCTGGCTCGTGAACACAAGCTCCCTCTGCCACGAGCGCTGCAGTTGGCCGAAGAAGTGGCCCGGGCGCTCGATTATGCACACGAGCAGGGCGTAACGCATCGCGACATCAAACCGGGAAACATCATCGTAACGGCGGACGGACACGCCAAGATCGCCGACTTCGGAATTGCCAAACTGAATCTGGCGCACTTTACCCTGCCGGGCAGATTGCTGGGCACGCCCGCCTACATGGCTCCAGAGCAGCTAGCCGGCCAGGGATGCGACGGACGATCAGATCTATTTTCGCTGGGCGTGATTCTGTATGCCATGGTGACTGGGCATTCTCCGTTTCAGGGGGACAGCGCGACCACGGTGTGCTTCAAGGTCGCAAATCGCGAACCGGTGCCAGCCAGCGCTCTGGATCTGGACTTGCCGCGCGATCTGGACGTGCTGATTGCGCGGGCGATGGCCAAGGATCCCGACCAGCGCTATCAACGGGGCGCGGATTTTGCCAACGCGCTGGCTACACTCGGAGGACAGCACTTGTCAGGCACGACAACTTCCATGACCAATCTCAGATCGCGGACAGCGACGGCTGTTCCGGTGCTGAGCGGACACCCGGCGGCCGGGCTGGTGTACTTGGGGAAGATGATCCGGGGCCAATGGTTGACTGGGCGAGCGAAAGATTTGGCTCTCGGACTGTTGAGTATGACACTGCTGCTGGTCATCGCGGTGCAATCTAAGTTGCTCGTCTTTTCTCATGCGGGCACAGCGGTGAAGCCAGGGGCAAGTCCCGCCGCTGCCATTCTGCAGCCCGATACGCGACCGGGAAGTTCGGAAATCGCACAAAAAAAGGCGGAACCGATTCAACCTTCTATACAGACGGCGAACGATCCGAAAACTGCGGTGCATGCGGTCTCGGCAAAATCTGTGGCAAAGAGCGTGATGGTGGCCAGCCCGCACCATGTCCGGGAGCTTGCAGCGCCGATTTCAACCGTAGAGCTGGAGATACGACATCAATTCAGGGAAGCGACGTTATCGGTCTGGATCGATGGGAAGTTGGCTTTGACCCGTCCGCTGCACGGGGGAACGCAGAAGCGGCTGATGGTGTTCAACGGTGTGCGCGGCGCCGAGTCGGAGACAATCAAGGTTCCCGCGGGAAAGCATGAACTACGCTTTCGAGCGCAGACCGAGGATCACACCGTTGACCTTTCTAGAGCCGTCTTTGGAAATTTTGCCGATGGCGAGGACAAGGTCCTGCAGATTTCCTTCGATAAGCACAATTCGGCAATGCGTCTGGACTGGCAGTAAAAAAACGGACTTCAACCTCGAAGTCACGACTCTATTGCCGCAAGCCCATCCAGTTTTCAGAGACAACGACGGAATTACCAGGATTCTGCGGATCGTATTTGACCGACGTAGGCAGCCCCAGACGGCAGGAATGAAGATTGATCCAGTGACGGAGGTAGGTTACATCCTGCGAGCATTCGTAGGACACCCCGGCCACGTCATACTTGTAGATCAGCATGACGGCGCTGCGGTGATTGTTTTGAGCGGCAAGTTCCTGCACATCGATCACGGTGCCATCGGTGATGCGGCCTGAGCCCTCGAGCCAGGCGCGGCGCTCGCGCTCGAGTTCGTCATCGTTCTTGTGCTTTCCACGCAAAAGCGCGTACGCACCAACGAGAGCTACGCCCCCTGCTGCAACCAGTCCATAGAGTCGAAGTGAATCCATAAACGAGGTGGGTGAACCTGTTATCCGTCTGAATGATCAGCATATGCGCAAAACCAGACGCGGGGAAGTAGTTCGCTAGTTACGGAGGTGCCAGGCGGCAAACATCACAGCCCCCCAACAGACTGCTTGCCAATTACATTTGAATCTCGGGTTTTATCGCGTGTGGGCTACCACTAAATCGAACTGAGAGAAGAAGAAACCAACGCCTCGTTCGCAGTCGAAGGCCTTCTGACGACCTACTTTTTCAACACCCGCCGATTTATCGCCAACTAACGGCCCTAACAATTGGTTTGGTGTTGCGCCTCAGCTTCGGTGCATAATTTTCGGACAGGCGCAAATTTTTTTAAAATCGTGCCACTTTTTCCCTCGACTTCACGCTCTATCAGTTAAAGGCGGCAGATAACAAACGTCGCTGACTGCGATTTGATTGCGGGCTTCCCCAAGTTTCGCCAGGAGAGCTTTCGTGAAGCTGGGGATGCGTGCGACTCGCCCTTGTTGTTTCTCTCATTGGACCTTCCGTCATCGCCTGGGGCGTAGCAGCTCCAGCCGACGCCGGCCTGAAGATCAGCAGTAAGGGCACCTTCACGTAAGCCTTTCCAGGAACCGGCTCGGGCACGATCGCCGGCGGACCTAACTCGATCAAGAAATTGTTCGAAACCGGTGTCGTGTTTTGCCTGCCATTTCCGATGTCATGATTGGAAGGCAGAATTGGGATCGGACGCCTCTCCCCATGCGTCTCGCCTCCCGGGCCCCTGACAAGTCTCGATTATCCACGGCTTGAGGTGAACCCATGAAGACCAGGCTGTTTTTGACCGTGCTCTTACTCCTCTACGGTTGTCTCACGTCCCTGACCATCGCGGCCCAGGAGAGCGCGACGGCGTCCGCCGTCGTGGCCGCATCCAATGTCGTACCCAATCTGATCAACTACAACGGCGTGCTCAAAGACTCGACCGGACACATCGTCACATCCATCACCGGTGTCACTTTCCTGCTCTACAGCGGCGAGCAAGGCGGATCTCCGCTGTGGCTCGAAACTCAAAACGTCACACCCGATAAGTCCGGCCACTACTCAGTGCAACTGGGGGCTGCGAGCAAAGATGGAATTCCTGCCGAGCTGTTCGCCAATGGCGAAGCCCGCTGGCTCGCCATTCAAATCGGGAGTGAAACTGAGCAGCCGCGCACTCTTCTGGTGGCTGTGCCTTACGCCATGAAGGCTGTCGATGCCCAAACGCTCGGCGGACTACCCGCTTCTGCCTTCATGCTGGCAACGGCGCCGACCGCAACCGCCTCCGCGCCCGCTGATACTGCCTCCTCGGCCAAGGCTCCTGCAGTTGTTGCTGTACCGAGCGCCACCTCCGACGTCACGACCAGCGGTGGCACCGTGAATGATATCCCCTTGTTCACCACCGCGACCAACATCCAAAACTCCCTCCTGTCGCAAACTGGCGTTGCCTCGATCAACGTCAATGCTAAGCTCAACCTGCCCGCCGGTGGCACAGCGACTGCTGCCAAAGGGTTCGATTCGCGACAGCAGCAGTTTGTCGCGTCCGTCTTTAACAGCACTACGGCGACTGCCGTGCCTCAGAACTTCCTGTGGCAGGCCGAGCCAGTGAACAACGACACGACCACCGCCAGCGGCACGCTCAACCTGCTCTACGCCACCGGCGCCGCCGTTCCCGCCGAAACCGGCCTGCATATCAACAGTAAAGGCCAGATCACCTTCGCGGCCGGGCAGGCGAGTATTCCCGGTTCCGGCACCGTCACGTCGGTGACCGCCGGAGCAGGCTTGACCGGCGGCACCATCACCAAGACGGGCACGATCGGTATTGCTGCCGGCGGCATCAGCAATACTGACCTGGCGCATCCCTCGCTCACAATAACTGCCGGGACTGACTTAACCGGCGGCGGTCTTGTGGCCCTGGGCGGAACTACTACCCTCAACTTGAATACCGCTAAGGTTCCACAGTTAGCTACCGCCAATACCTTCACCGCCAACCAGAGTATTACCGGTAACCTTAGCGTCAGCGGTACCGGAAGCTTTGGCGGAAACCTCAGTGCAGGCACAGTCACAACGGCAGCCATCTCCACTACGGGAGTAAACTTCTTCGATCCCGGGTTTTCCGACTTCATTGGAAGCGAACCTGACTGGATAATCGAAGTTGAAAATAGCGGTGGAGGCAACGGGATCATCTCGTACAACGAGTCAGGCAGCGGAACCGACGCTGGCGTTTACGGTGCCTCCCCGCACAGCACGCTCGGTGTGGGCGTCTTCGGCCAGCAGGGAAGCGAGAGTGGATCTGCCTCAGTTTTCTCCGGCTTCGGGCGTGGGGCCGGTGTCTGGGGTGATGGCGGCACGAACTCGGGGGGGACAGGGATCGTTGGCACCTCCGATAATGGCAACGCGGGCACCTTCATCAACAACACTGGCGGTTGGGACACAGTGTTTATTCGGGCAGATAGTTCCAATTTTCCATTAGACGTCGACAACGACTCAAACGGCACATTCTGCGACATCGATGGCAGCGCCGACCTGTTCTGCTCCGGTACGATTACTGGCGTTGTGTCGGTTGGCAGTGGAGAACGCGCGGTCGGACTCTCTGCAATCCAGTCGCCGAAGAACTGGTTTGAAGACTTCGGATCGGCGGAACTGGTCCACGGGGCTGCCGTCGTCAGTCTCGATGCTGACTTCAGGCAGACCGTAAATACCAGTCGGGAATATCAGGTCTTTCTGACGCCCTATGGCGATTGCAAAGGCCTGTATGTTTCCAACCGCACCGCGAACTCCTTCGAAGTGCACGAACTGGGCGGCGGCAGCTCTAGCTTGAGCTTCGGTTATCGCATCACCGCCCTGCGCCGGCAATACGAGGACGTCCGCTTCGCCGACCAAACCCGGAACGCGGAGCACGTGAGGCAGATGGCGAAGACAGTCGTGACCCCACACTCTCATACGCCAGATTTGACTCGTCAACTCCGAAACGCGTCGCCAAAAGCCACGCTCACGCCTGCGGCGACCAAATCACAAACACGCTAGTTTCCAACGGCTCTGTCGGGTGGTACTTCCCCATGTCTCGCTCCCGGGCGAGACATGGGTCTTTCCAGATAGACCACGCCTTCCTCGTTGTCCAACTGCGAATCGAAAATCGTCTGTACACGGCCAAACCTTGTGCGGCGGTGTGCGGCTAAAGTGCATTGCAAACACGCAGGAGAAGGTGGGTACCACGGGCACTCGGAGTCTACAAACTGAAGAGTAGCGAGCTTGTAGTTAACCGATCGCAGCCCTATTTGAGGCGCTCATAACTGGCGGAAGCGAGTGGGGGTCGAACCCACCAATGACAGGGTTGCCTGCCATCCGCCGGTTTTGAAGACCGGGACGTTCACCGGAACGCATGCGCTTCCACTTGTTAAATCAACAGTTTACGGACTGCACTTTCGTACCGTTGCATAATCGTTGCACAAATGCCATTCTGAAGCCTGCAACTCCCCCACTGGAGACGCAATGGGCAGGCATCAAACGGGGTACATCTTCGAGTCGAAGTCAGGGGCATATCACGTTCGCTACTACGTCACCGAGATTGTAGACGGTCAGCCACGACGAGTTCAAAAGTCGCATCTGCTCTGCCGCAAAGACAACAAGCATTTTTCACGAACCTGCAAGGCCGTGAAACTCCTCCGTGACGACTTCATGCGAACGATTAACGTGACTCAAGTCTCCGAGGCGGATATGCTCGTGACCGATTTCTGGGAGCAGCGATACCTTCCCTTCGTCACCGAGAACATGAAGCCGAGCACCGTGAGCGGCTACAAGCAAATTTGGAATCAGCATTTGAAGGAACACTTCGCAGGGATGACGCTGCAAGGGTACAGGACGCACGTCGGCTCTGCACTTCTCCTCAGCCTCACGAAGACGCAGGGACGCACGACGCTCAATCACATTCGCAGTCTCGCCTCTGGGGTCTTCACACACGCAGTCAACGAAGGCCGACTTGAGAACAACCCGTGGCATGACGTGAAGATTCTCGGCAAGGTTCGCCCGCCTAAGGCAACTCCACACTACACGCTCGAAGAGGCGGAGAACATCATCAGTGCTCTTGTGGAGCATGTCGAATGTCAGTTGATGATTGCGTTGTCTTTCTTCGCTGGCCTGCGACCGAGCGAGATTGCAGGGCTGCGATGGGAAGACTTCGACAGTGAATCCGTTCACATTCGTCGGGGCTGCGTTCGCAGCAAGGTTGTGACGTGCAAGACTCCTGAGTCCGTTGCGACTCTTCCCCTGCTCCCGCAAGTGCTCGTCCCGTTGGCTCTGTGGCGTAAGAAGAAAGGCAGTCCGACCGAAGGCTGGGTGTTTCCCAACGAGCGAGGCAACCCGCAAGAGTTGAAAGACCTTGTTCGTCGAATCATTCGCCCGATTCTTGCCAAAGAGAAAATCGTGTGGAAGGGTCTTTACGCAGGCCGTCGAGGAGCAGCGACCGCAATCATCGGGTTAACTGGCGGGAACTACGCAGCGGCTCAAGAACTCCTGCGTCACAAGCACATGAGCACGACGCTCCAGTTCTACAAGAAGCAAACGCAGAACGCCCTCAGCGATGGCTTGAAGGCGTTGCAGGCCGCTGCTACGGTGTCGGACAGCCCACGGAGCGAGGGGCAATGAAGACGAGTGGACTATACTTGTGGCACAGGGTTTGTTGGGAGGTTAAGCACAGTGAGCAGACCCAATCTTTTGACTTTGACTGCTTGGTCGCTACACGTCACCGCTTGGTTTCTTCCCGTCGTCACTAGCGTTGGAGGCGGGAGCATTCATCCTCCCATAACAGGGGCATACGCCTTCGTGATGGCAACCAGTGCTGTCGTGCCCGGTGGATTTTCTGGCACATGGTATCAAGCAGCCTTTTCGATTCTCAGCGTACTCACGACGATATTCTTTGTGTTCGGTTCGCCGTGGGTTGTTTTGAAAGGCAAGCCTAGACTTAAGAAAGCATCCGCATGGATAGCCGTCGGAGCCTTCGTATTAAATGTTCACTGGTATCTAAGCATCTCACCGAATGGCTGGATATCAGGACTCGGAGTCGGCTATTTCCTCTGGTGGGCGTCGTTCCTTTTGCTGGCGGCAGGCTTGTTCGACGCTTCACGACATGAAGGCGTGCAAACAACCGACCTTGGTCGCACGGTAGTGCCGTCGATTTGATTTCCGCTCACGGGCTACGCCCCGCCAATCTGATTGTCGAGAAACCATACTCGAAGTCCCTTCGTCACATCGAACTGATAGAAGTAGTCTTCGAGCAGGTTACCCATCTGACTCCCGATTTGCGGGATTGGGAACTCTTCTTTGCCACGCCAAATGTTGGCACGTAGATATATCTCCGCAGTGTTCCCTCCAGCGACGAACAGAGCCTCAAGCAAAGCGGTCTTGCCGCTCCCATTCGGCCCCGTGATGACGTTGAATTTTCGCACGTCATCCAACTTCACTGAGTTGAAGCACCGAAATCGTTCAATCTCAAGACTTCGTATCAAATTGGAATCTCCCTGCAGCAGGCCGCTTAAGCCTCGTCCGTGTCGTGCATCAATGGAAGTTGATGTAGATTGACCGTTCGCCTTCTTGGTTTACGCAGTTCTCGTAGAGCCAATACCCCGGAAACACCTTCAAAATATAATCCAACGCCTCAGAGACAGTTACATCCTCCAATTCACCGTGAACGATGCGTCCGCCTCCGCAGCAGTCGCCCGGTACACTGCTCCCATCCCATCCCCCGACATTGTGTGTTTTCCGAAAAGCCATCACTTCGGGACTCCTCAAAATTGCAACCAGAGCCATCCTTGGGCCGTAGACCGGAGCGTCGGGCGGGGCGTCTGATGGATAAAAAGATAAGCGATGAATCTTAATAGCCAGAATGTCGGTTGCAACACCCGTTTCCATCATCCGAATCATGCCCTCTTCTTGCACGACTTGCATGAGTGGGTCGGCGGCAAACAACTTCGTTAAGGTTTCCGTTGGCGTGCCAGATTCGTCCAAAATCCCCAAGGGCGGGAGATTCGGGGGCATATGGTCTTTGAAACTACAGCCTGAGTATGCAAGAGACCCAGAGAAGCCGCCTGAACGCAGAATGCGATGAATCAATTCTTCGTTCGGCAGGCCCTTGTCGTCACCGATTCCCGACTCGCTGATGAAAACCATCAGAAATAGAACAGCAAACACGGTTCTGCGTCTGGAGGCAATCATAAGTATCTCGTTATGCCTTCATGCAAGCCTACCACTGTAGTCAGGCGAATGACGGGCGAACTGCACGGTCAAGTGACCGTAGCGATTCAGGCGATTTCCAGTTGCATGATAGTTGCACTTTTCGTCCGCCGACGCCCGTTTGAAGCCACTTACGGCCTTTTGAGGGACTGCAACCCGCTGATTCCACGACAGCCCGCTACGAATAGGCCGCTTTGAAGACCGGGACGATCACCGGACCGCATGTGCTTCCGCAATGTTCGGAAAAATTCGGCGCGGGCAGGAGTGCCCGCGCCACAAAAAATGGCACAGACAAGGTCAGCTACTTCGGCTGCGCCGTCACCCGCAGATACGGCTTTAGCGTTCTGAAACCGGGAAACCTCTTCTGCGCCTCTTCGTTGGAAACCGCGCCGCCGATGATGACATCGTCCCCTGGCTTCCAATTCACTGGCGTGGAAACCTGATGCTTGGCCGTAAGCTGCATGGAGTCGATGACGCGCAGAATCTCGTCGAAGTTGCGGCCTGTAGACATGGGATAGCTGAGCTGCAGTTTGATTTTCTTATCCGGGCCGATGACGAAAACAGTGCGCACGGTGGCGTTGTCGGCGGGGGTGCGGCCTTCGCAGGTTTCGCCGGCCTCAGCGGGCAGCATGCCGTAGAGCTTGGCAACTTTGAGCTGCGGGTCGCCAATCATGGGATAGTTCACTCTCGCGCCCTGGGTCTCTTCGATATCACCTTCCCATTTCTTGTGGCTGGCAACCGAGTCGACGCTCAGGCCGAGGATCTTCACGTTGCGTTTGGCGAATTCCGGCTGCAGCTTGGCCATGTAGCCGAGTTCAGTGGTGCAAACGGGCGTGAAGTCTTTGGGATGCGAAAAGAGTACGGCCCAGCCGTCGCCGATCCACTGATGAAAGTGAATCGTGCCCTGCGTGGTTTCCGCAGTGAAGTCGGGCGCGACGTCGTTAATGCGGGGTATGTGATGAACTTCGTTGACAGCAGCGGTTGTAGTCATGGTGATTCTCCTTCGGAATGGAATCCGCCGAACAGTGAAAGTGCCCCACCACCCGAAACGCGCATTCAGCGGATAGATGAAAAACCCACCCGCTCACTGGGGTGGGTGGGAAGAAACTCGCTGATTTCCCTACCCACACGCCGGACGACAACAGCAACACATCGCTCCGGCGGTGGTGCGAGAAAACATACCTTAGGATAGAAGCCAGAAACGGCCACTGTCAAACCTTTCCGGGGTGGCAGCGACCTAAATTCGTTAAACCATGAAGGACAGGAAGTAACACGAAGCCCGTAGCGACTTCTAGGAGGGATGTGGCACTCCTTCAATCACGCGCACTGTGTCACGGGCGATGAGGAGTTCTTCATCGGTTGGAATGGCATAGGCGAGCAGTTTGGAATCCGCGGTTGAAATGAGTCCCTCGCGCCCGACCATTTCCTGATTTTTCGCCGCATCGATTCGAAGTCCTGCCCATTCCATACCTTCGCAGATGCGGGCGCGCACGTCGGGCGAGTTCTCGCCAATGCCACCGGTGAAAACAATGGCATCGGCCCCGCCCATTACGGCCAGAAAGGCTCCGATATACTTCCGTCCCCGGTAACAGAAGATTTCAATCGCCAGCCGCACGCGCCGGTCATCGTGCTCTTTCAATTCGGCCTGTAATTCCCGCATGTCATTCGTGAGGCCGGAAATCCCCAGCAGCCCAGATTGAGTGTTGAGCAGGGTCTCGACCTCCGACGACGACATCCCTTCCTTGCGGCCAATGACGCCGACAATCGCTGGATCGAGATCGCCGGAGCGCGTGCCCATTACCAGTCCCTCCAGTGGCGTCATTCCCATCGAGGTGTCGACCGAAGATCCAGCTTTAATCGCGCATGCCGAACAACCGTTGCCCAAATGAAAGGTGATGATGTTGGTCTGTTGTCGCGTGAGGCCACGCAAGGCGCGATAGCGAAATGCGACGTAACGATGCGAGGTCCCATGAAATCCATATCGCCGCACGCGATGCCTCCGGTAAAGATGATAGGGAACCGCGTACAGGTAAGCCTGCTCAGGAATCGTGTGATGGAAGGCCGTATCGAAGACTGCCACTTGCGGCACATCCTTTCCGAAGATTTCCCGAGCCGCCGTAATGCACTTGATGTTGTTCGGATTATGCAGGGGCGCCAGATCAATGCAATCCTCGATTCCTTTTAGTACCTGATCGTCGATGCGAGCCGATTCTTTGAAGCGCTCGCCTCCATGCACCACGCGATGTCCGACTGCATGAATATCTGCGCTGCTTTTGATTTCGGTGATGCCCGATTGATCGGACGCGATATAACGAACCAGATAATCCAGAGTGGCCGCAAGATCGCGTAGAGACGCGGTGATGGTCCGACCAGGCTGATCTCGATATTGAATGCGAATGATCGCCTCTCCGCCAATATCTTCCACCTCACCGCGGCAGATGCGGTCGTCTTTGTATTGCTCGATTCGTTCGAGATCGGTCGCAATCACCTGGAACTTCAGACTGGAGCTTCCGGAGTTCAAAACCAGGACGTTCATGGCAGAACCTTTCTATCATTGTGAGCCCGAGTCCAAGATAAGCTCTGCCCCACAGGCGCGGCAATGGTGCCGTCCCGGTAGGTAAAGGCTTGCGTGGCCATTTGGAGAGAAAGATTTGCAAGCTGGTGACAGACTTATGACAAATCCGGGTCGCGACTCGGCCTACCATGCCAACCCAAGCAGGTCAGAGAGGTCTCAGTACCCAGTCGCTCCAACCCTTCGTTCGATCACCCTCTGCCCCTGACTTTCGTAAGGAGAGATGAATATGCAGGTTTGCAGGACCGCAGTCGTCGCTTGCCTCGGCTTGGTTCTTTTCATGCTTTCGGCCCCGGCCGATGCACAATATCAGCTCACAAACCTGGTTTCGAATCAAGTCGGTCAAGCCCACACCATCGACCCGCTGCTGGCCAATGCCTGGGGATTGGCTCGGGGGGCGACAGGCCCTTGGTGGATCAGTGACAACGACACCGGCTGGTCGACCATTTATCAGGCAAACGGAACGCAAGAGCCACTCAGAGTCTTGATTCCCACCGCCGGAAACGGGCCAGCTTCGGCCACAGGTCTAAACGGTCCTGGCACCCCGACTGGAATCGTCTACAACGGGTCGTCGACTGATTTCCAGGTTCAAGGGTGGTCATCAACTTTCCTTTTTACCACGCTGGATGGCACCATCAGCGCCTGGGCGCCGGGCTTGAACCCGAACCAGGCCGTTATCGCAGTCGACAATTCGGCGAAGAAGGCAATGTATACCGGCTTGGCTATCACGAGTCACCCCTCGGGGAAAAACTTCCTCTATGCCGCGGATAACACCAACAACGTCATCGATATGTATGACGGCAGCTTCACACTAGTGAAGTCGTTCTCCGATCCGTCGATCCCCTCCAACTTCTCAGTGTTCGGCATTCAGGACGTCAATGGACTGGTGTACGTGGCGTACGCCATA
>JASHPL010000106.1 GCA_030038125.1 Candidatus Sulfotelmatobacter sp. | reverse complement strand
ATCGCCAGGTGCAGAGCTGGCGATCGCGGCTTTCCACGGCGGATTTCTCGGTGGTCGACGGTCTGGTTTTTCTGCAGCAGCCCTCCGCGCTGCAGGATCCGGAAGTTCTGCTCCGGCTTTTTCACTTCATGGCGCATCACGGACTGAAACTGAGCGCCACCACCGAATACCGCATCGAGCAAGCGCTTCCCGCTCTGGCATCGACGCCGCCGCGGGGCGCGGAATTGTGGCTTTATCTTCAGGAAACGCTCCTGCAACCCTATGCCGCTGACGCTTTGCGGGCCATGCACTCGTTGCGCCTACTCCCACTATTGCTGCCGGAGCTCAAGCTCATCGACTCGCTTGTAGTCCGCGATTTTTATCATCGCTTCACAGTGGATGAGCACTCATTTCTCGCCATCGAAAGCCTGCATCGTTTGAAGCAATCGAAGTCGGAGTGGGACAAGCGTTATGCCGAGCTACTCAGCGAGCTGGAAGATCCCGAACTGCTGTATCTGGCGCTGTTGTTGCATGACACCGGGAAAGGCGAGCCCAACGGCAATCACGTCGAATCCAGTCTGAACATCGCGAACCGTGCCATGGACCGGCTCGATGTCGATCCAAAGGAGCGGGCGGAGGTTCAGTTTCTGATCGCCAATCATCTGGAAGTTTCGGCCGCGCTGCGCCGCGACATTTTTGATCCGACAACGGTGGCAGCCTTTGCCGAAAAAATGGGCACACCCGAGCGTTTGAAAATGCTTTGCCTGCTCACCTATGCCGATATCAAGGCAGTAAATCCGGAGGCGCTGACGCCTTGGAAAGCGGAGAACGTGTGGCAGCTCTATATCGCAGCCGAAAATCATTTAAACCGCAGCGCGGATCAGCGAGTGCACGCCGACGTGAACGACGAGAAACTTGCACGGCTGCGCTCACTGGCTCCGGTTGCGAAAAGCAAGTTCAAGGATTTTCTGGAGGGATTTCCGCAGCGCTATCTGCTGGTGCACACCGCCGAGGAAATCATGCGCCACATGCAACTGGCGGAGGAGTTGGCTCGTGATCCGGTGCAGGTGGAGCTCAAGCGCGGTCGCCACTGGTACGAACTCACCCTGGTCACGAAAGATCGTCCATTTCTCTTTGCGACACTGACAGGAGTGCTGGCCGCGTGGGGCATGAACATCGTCAAGGCCAACGCATTTTCCAATGGAGTGGGAACCGTGGTCGACACGCTCCACTTCACCGATCGTTTTCGCACGCTGGAGCTCAATCTTTCCGAATGGGCACGCTTCCGCAATAGTGTCACCAGCGTCCTGCTTGGCGAAGCTGATCTGGAAAAAATGCTGCGCGATCGCCAGCGCGCCGAAAAGGGCACGATTGCCAAGGTGAAGGTCGAAACCAAGATCGAGTTCGATGACGCGTGCTCGGCGACAACCACGCTGGTGCAGGTGATCGCGCAGGATCGGCCTCGGCTGCTGCATCGCATTGCATCGTGCTTTTCCGATCAGCACTGCAATATCGAAATTGCCCTTATCGATACCGAGGGCCAGATGGCAATTGACACGTTCTACCTGACGTCCGGGGGAAAGAAACTGAGCTCGGAGCGTTGCCGGCATGTAGAGAAGGCGCTGATGGAAGAACTGAGAGGCGAGTAAGATTCTTACAACTATGATCGAATTGCGGCGAGTGCCGCAACGATCGACGGATCTTGTTCGGCAAAGACTGTTCGCAAATCCAGCAGTACTCGACCTTCCTCGACGCGGGCAATGATCGGAGGATCAGACCGGCGCAAGTGTGCAGCCAATGCATCCGCGCTCAACCTTCCGCAGCTCACCGCCAGCAGCCGCGTTGGGAGCACGCATGACGGCGCTGCCCCGCCGCCGATGACGGATTCTCCGTCGACGAGTTCAATTTTCAAGGTTGCCGACTGCGCCTGCTGGGCAACTCTCTCGGCTCGTTGACTAATCTCGTTTTTCGTCAGACACATCATTTTCAGCACGGGAACAGAGTCATAGTCCTGCTTCGCATAGGCAAGCAGCGTTGCCTCCAGTGCAGCGTAAGTGAGCTTATCGACGCGCAGCGCGCGAAACAGAGAATTGGAGCGCATGCGTGTGACGAGTTCTGTCCGGCCGCTAATGAGTCCCGATTGTGGTCCGCCCAGCAGTTTGTCACCGCTGTACGTCACAATGTCGACACCGGCCCGTAGGCTGTCAAAAACGGAGGGCTCGCCTCGAATGCCGAAGGCCGCCAAATCGACGAGTGCCCCGCTGCCCAAATCTTCCATCAGAGGCAGTCCACGCCGTTGCGCAAGATCGCGCAATTCCGAGATCGACGGTTGCTCGGTGAATCCGCTGATTTCAAAATTGGACCGGTGTACACGAAGCAGCAGGCGCGTTCGTTCATTGACTGCCTTGTCATAGTCCGAAATCCGCGTGCGATTCGTGGTTCCTACCTCCCATAGGATCGCGCCAGATTTTCCCATTACATCTGGAATGCGGAAGGAACCGCCGATTTCAACTAGTTCTCCACGCGAAACAATGACCTCGCCACCTTCGGCTAGCGTATTGAGAGCGAGAAGCACCGCCGCAGCATTGTTGTTGACAACGATGGTCGAGAGTTCGCCAGGTTTCGCGACCTCGCTCAATAGCTTGCGGAACAAACGTGCCACATGCACATCGCGTTTCCCGCGCTGTCCGGCATCCACTTCGAATTCCAAATTCGAGTACTGGCGCGCAGTTTCCGCAATGTGCTTAAGGCCCGATTCCGACAAGGGCGCACGGCCGAGATTTGTATGGAGAACGACGCCTGTTGCGTTGATCACCCCTCGCAGCGAGTAGGCAAGCGCCTGGCGGAGTTCCTGTTCGATGGCTTCAACTAGCCCTTCCAACGCCACAGGCAACGTCTTGCTGTCGAGCAGTCCGGAAGCAATCTCATTCCGAAGACGCGACAGAACGCCTCGCGCCGCGTCAGCGAGAGCAACCGTTCCGTGCTCGGCCGCCAAACCTGACAATTCGGGCATGCGGCTGATTTCATCCACCGATGGCAGTTCGCGGAAGAGTTCCTTTGCAGCGTTCTTCATCGGAGGAGTTGCGTATCTCGATTTGGGAGGCATAGGAGTTTTGCATGCACCACTTTTACAGTGTATGCAAATAGGCCAGCAAGTCCTCCATCTGCTGTTGGTTTAGCGTCTGACTGAAGCTCGGCATTTCGTTACGTCCCAGCCGAATGATATCCGTTACGCGCGCGTCATTGGCAGGCAGCCCGCTCAGCCGCAGATACTTGTGCTGGAACATTCCCTTCAGTCCCGGCCCCTTCTTTCCGCGCGTGGAATATGCCTCATGACAGCGGTCGCAATCATGATCGTAGACCTTTCGTCCCGCTGCCTGCTGAGAGTTCAATCCCAATTCTGCGTCCGACTTGCGCCGCTCGACGTTGCAGGCCGAAAGCAATGCGAAAATCAGGATGCCGCTTGCTATGGCCAGGATCAATGCTGCGCCCGCCCCCTGCTCCTTTCTTCGCCCAATCAATCTTATCTCCTCACCGAATTTCGCATGGCAACCAAGACTAAAAATCAAAATCACCGGTATCCCGCGCCGCAAGCGGTTTTACAATGATAGTGCAACTCTGTATGCCAATTGTGATCAAACGCGTGTACGAGCCTCCCTCGCCAGAAGACGGCACGCGGGTGCTGGTGGACCGGCTGTGGCCGCGCGGCCTGACAAAAGCTCGCGCGGCGATCGACGAGTGGCTGCGCGACCTGGCGCCCTCCAACGATCTACGCCGCTGGTATCATGCACGGCCATCGGACTGGCCGGCCTTCCGCACGAAATATCTCAAAGAGCTTTGTCAGCCTCAGGCGCAAGAATCTTTACAACAAATTTATCAGCTGGTGCATAAACGAAAACGAATCACGCTGCTGTTCGCTTCGAAGAACGAAACCGAGAACAATGCGACAGTCCTGAGAGAGATGCTCGAGGGCAAGCGCAAGCCCCCAACAGGAACTGGTCCGGGAGCAACTGTTGTGCGTCGTCGCCGAGCCGCTGTCCGTCGCAAGTGACTCCCAGTCCCTTTACGCGATAACCTGATCTCCGCGATGGCTGTAAGCTTCCACACTGCGTGTCGAGAGGATTTGCCGCAACTGCTGCTTATGATGAAAGAGCTGCAGCGCGACGATCCTTGGTCGCTGCCGTTCGACGAGGCCGAAGCCGTCAAGGTCGTTGAGCAGCTTCTGCGCGATCCATCGCTTGGGCGGATCTGGATCATCAAGAACGATGGCGAAAACGTTGGCTACGTGGTGATGACGTTTGATTACAGCCTTGAGTACGGCGGCCGGGGTGCCTGGGTGGATGAGTTATTCGTCCGCCGCAGTCATCGCTGTCTTGGCATTGGAAGCCAGACTCTCGAATTCTTCACGCATGAGGCCAAGCGGCTCGGGGCAACGGTCGTCCACCTGGAAGTTAATCACGGTAACCGGGCGATTGAGCTCTATCGCCGGGTCGGCTTCGAAGATCACCACCGCTATCTGATGACGAAGCGGATTGCCGAGACATCATGAACTCCATTTAGGATCCGTTCAATGCGATCTGTCTTCCAATGGAATCTTGGAACGCGCTCGCTGGAATTGGGCAAGCGCACGTTGATCATGGGGGTGGTCAACGTCACGCCGGATTCGTTTTCTGATGGGGGTTTGTACCTTGATCGCGAAAAAGCCGTAGCCCACGCAGAGAAATTGGTGAAAGAGGGCGCGGACATTATTGATGTTGGAGGCGAATCCACCAGGCCTGGCGCTGCGGTCGCGAGCGCAGAGGGCGGGCAGGAATCAACAGGCTCAGGAACGATAACCTCAAAGGCGCAATCTGTCAGCGCCGAAGAAGAGCTCAAGCGCGTAATCCCCGTGATCGCCGATCTCAAGAAAAAGATTCCTACGGCGATTTTTTCTATCGATACCTATAAGGCTAGTGTGGCACGGAGCGCAGTGGCTGCAGGGGCTGAGATTGTGAACGATGTCAGCGGCTTTCGCTGGGATCGGCAAATGGCCGGAACTTTGGCCGGGTTGAAATGCGGTGCAGTCCTGATGCACATGCGTGGGCGCCCCGAGGAGTGGCGCACGCTCCTACCCCCGGGCGATGTGGTGTTGTTGGTGAAGCGAGAATTGAAAGAATGGGCGGAAAAGGCGGTTCTGGCTGGAGTCCGCCGGGAGCGCCTCGTGCTTGACCCGGGCTTTGGATTTGGCAAACGTCTCGAAGAGAATTATCCCTTGTTCTCCCGCTTCGATGAATTTCAGGGTATCGGCTTTCCGCTGCTGGCGGGTGTTTCGCGCAAGTCATTCATAGGACGCATGCTGGCCGAAAACGGCAAGGATGCTCCCCTCGAGGCGCGGCTCTATGGGACGCTTGCCGCCGAAGTCGCGCTCATTCTCAAGGGCGCGCACATCATTCGCACGCACGATGTTAAGGCAGCAGTCGAAGCGGCCCGTATAGCGGATAAGATCCTACAGGCGCATTGATCTGTGACTCGATCAGAAATTCTTCCGGGAATCCAGCAGAATGGTCACCGGTCCTTCATTCACCAACTCGACCTGCATCATCTCCTGGAAGCGACCGGTTTCGCAGCGCAGGCCTGCATGGCGAACGAGTTCGACAAAGAATTCATAGAGCCGCCGTGCCGGGTCTGGTGGGGCCGCGGAATCGAATGATGGGCGCTTGCCTCGCCGCACGTCTCCATACAACGTGAACTGTGAGACCGCCAGCACGCTCCCGCCAGCTTCGACCACGCTGCGGTTCATTTTTCCGTCTTCATCTTCGAAAATGCGC
>JASHPL010000105.1 GCA_030038125.1 Candidatus Sulfotelmatobacter sp. | reverse complement strand
CGCTGCGCACGCCCGATCCGGCTGTGGGTCTACCCGCTGGAATAACCTTGCAGGCGGTGATTTTCGTCCGTAACACCACTGCAAAGGCGGTTGCTGCCAGTATCGCGCTAAGCTGGCGTAGTGCTTCGAGCAAGGGGCAAGTCAAATTGCCGGAACTGCAGTTGGCTCCTTTTGCTACGCAGCAACTGCGGATAGGGGCTATGCAGAAGCAGTTACAAATTCCTGACGATGCGCACTGGGCTCTGGTGTCGTTGACGACAAACGCATTGCCCGACGATCTGATCGCCATCGCGTCCAGCCGCGATGGCAGCGGACGCTTTGGTTTTGAGAGCAGGTTCATCGGCGGATCGGGCGGTCATTATGCAGGCGGCGAGTTGCGCGCCGATGCGAACCACAACCAAATCATCTCTGTTACGAATTCCGGACAAAAAACCGCCGATGCCCTGCTGACGCTACACTATGACAATGGAAGCAAAAAGTACGAGCTACAGCAGACGATTCAGCCCGGTGATCAGATGTGGGTGAATCTGGCCCAGCTCATTCGCCAGCGTATCCCGGATCGTAAAGGTAACACGCTGCCGGTCGATTTAAACTTGGCGGCGTACGATGTGCAGGATTTAACGGCCAGAGGCCACAACCTGATTGCGAACGAGCTCGCTTTGGACAGCACGTGGGGCAGCCGCATCGCTCCTGCGTGTCCGGAATGCTGTCCTGATTCTGGAGCCGGCATGGACCCCGATGAACTAACCTTTTTCTTTCTCGGCGGTATCGACCCGGTCAGCGTTGAGGGGACCGACTCTTGCAATGGTACTCAGGTCGGCTTAGACAGCTTTAACTGGTCGAGCGGTTGGCACGAGTCGCAGCTTGAATGCAAGGGAATTTGCGGAAGAAACTTATAACCAACGCGCGAATCCAGTTATTTCGAGGAATGGGGTTCAAACCTCGCGTCAAACCAGAAGAGTCATGCCGAGAGTCGTGCTCGAAAAATGCAAAAATGAATCGGTTGCCAGCCGCTCACTGACGATCCGACGGGTGCGAACTGAAGAGCACCATGAGCTCCCATGCCTCTTCCGCTGCGATTCTCAGTTGATCCACTCACTCCGTTTTATCGGCGACATAGAGATATCTCAACAAACGCCCTTCGCTGCACAACTTGAATACGCACGACAGGAATCGTTGCAGGCCTTCGAAGTTTCGCTCGCCTTCGACTGCGACTAGTTGCATGTTCCTCTTTTCACGAGCATCATGCCAGCGCTTCGCAATCGAAGCCGCATTCAAGGTAGTGTCGATTGCACGGACCAGCCGGAACCCGGCTTCCCGAATCAGTCTTTCATTCTCACCCGGCGGACTGTAAACATAAAAACCGATCGAGCTGCGTATCGTCAGCTCCTCGTAAGAAACCATTCCGCCAACGACCAGACCGTCGCTGAACAGCGTCCGCCCACCCGGTTTCGTCAGGCGGAATATTTCTCCCAATACGGCAGCACGGTCTGGCAGATGGCACAGAACATCGTTTGAGAATACCGCATCAAACGCCGAGTCTTCCAAGGGAAGAACCTTTGATACGTCTTGGTCTTTGAAACGGGCGCGTGATGCCAAGTTCTTGGCCTGCGCCAGTCGATTTGCATTTCTAACACCCGGGACATTGATATCGAGCCCTAAGATCCGGCAACCAATTTTCTCTGCCAGATGCAGCGCATATCCTCCCGAGCCGCAACCTATCTCTAAGACAGACGAGTCGGCTTTGAGAGCAAGTAGTTGGGGGATCTCTTCAGACTCGTCTGTTGTTACCCAGCTTGTTTGGCCAAAGTCCTTGCCGTACGTCTCTGTTCGTATTTCTCGATAGGTCTCCGACTCGTAGTTCTCGTATGCGCTGTCATAGAGATCGACTGTCCGCGGCACGTTCGGAATCCTCCTTCTCACGATTTTCCCTAAGTTAGGCAACTGGGGTAGCCAAGGCAAGCGTCGTAGGGCGCGATCACGAACATCATAGTATCCAAGGCAGAGTGTCGCTTACTTTGATTATGCTACGGTTAAAGTTGCTAAGAAGAGGCCAGCGGACTTGCGCTGCCTTTTCGCCCTTTTCGTGGGGTTGAGTGAATTTCTCCAGCTATCCGTCTGAATCGCCAGGCGATACCGTCCATTGACTTGCTATTTCTCCGGTCCTAAGATTTCAGCCCATGATCGGCCAGACCATTTCGCACTACCGCATCGTCGAAAAGCTCGGGGGTGGCGGTATGGGCGTTGTCTATAAGGCTGAGGATACGGAGCTTGGCCGCTTCGTAGCTCTCAAATTTCTGCCCGAAGAACTCGCGCGCGACCCGCAGGCCCTGGAGCGCTTTCGCCGCGAGGCCCGTGCCGCCTCTGCTCTCAATCATCCCAACATCTGCACCCTCTATGAGATCGGCAAGCATGGCGAGCAGTCGTTTATCGCCATGGAATTCCTGGACGGCATGACACTGAAACACCTGATCGCGGGCAAGCCGCTGGACAATGAAGTGGCGCTCTCGCTGGGTATCGAGATTGCCGACGGGCTGGACGCAGCGCACGCCCAAGGCATTATCCATCGTGACATCAAGCCCGCCAACATCTTCGTCACCAAGCGCTGCCACGCCAAGCTGCTCGACTTCGGCCTCGCCAAGGTTGCACAGGCGACGGTTTCTTCCAGCCACGCGGCATCGGCGAACACGATGACTGCTGATGACCAGCACCTTACCAGCCCCGGTTCCACGCTGGGAACGATCGCCTACATGTCTCCGGAGCAGGCCCGAGCGAAAGAACTCGATGCCCGAAGCGATTTGTTCTCCTTCGGGTCGGTGCTCTATGAGATGGCGACCGGTCTGCTTCCTTTTCGGGGTGGAAGCTCGGCCGAAATCTTCAAAGCGATTCTCGATACCGCTCCTACTCCGGCCGTGCGGCTCAATCCAGATCTGCCGCCCGACCTGCAGCGCATTCTCGACAAGGCGCTGGAAAAAGACCGGAATCTGCGCTATCAGAGCGCAGCCGATCTGCGAACCGATCTCGCGCGACTAAAGCGGGATTTCGAATCCGGGCGTTCATCGGCTGTGGAAGTCACAAGGCCGGCCGCATCAAAATCGTCGGCGTCGGTCACACCCGCGCCTGCTGCGGCCGGCTCGCGCGCAAGGTGGGGAATCGCGATCGCCGTTTGCGTCGTGGCATTGCTTGTTGCCGGTGGAGCGGCTTATCTCTTGCGAGGTAAATCGGTCGCCCAGCCCATAACTTCCATCGCCGTGCTGCCTTTCGTCAACGCGACCAACGACGCGAATAACGATTACCTGAGCGACGGGCTGACCGAGAGCCTGATCGGCACGCTTTCGCAGCTTCCCAACTTCAAGGTGATGGCCCGCAGCACGGTCTTCA
This sequence comes from Candidatus Sulfotelmatobacter sp., assembly GCA_030038125.1. Taxonomy (GTDB): domain Bacteria; phylum Acidobacteriota; class Terriglobia; order Terriglobales; family Acidobacteriaceae; genus Sulfotelmatobacter. The sequence goes on along the minus strand of JASHPL010000105.1, from coordinate 98 downwards.
AATTCAAGGGCAAAGAGGACGATCCACAGCAGATCGGAAAATCCCTGCAGGTCGCTGCCGTTCTCACTGGACGGCTGACTCGGCATGGCGACGAACTG
>JASHPL010000104.1 GCA_030038125.1 Candidatus Sulfotelmatobacter sp. | reverse complement strand
GCGGAATTATTGTGTTGCACGCGCTGCGCAAGCCCCGAGCCTAGGGTTCCAGGGCTCACGGTTTGAACTCGACTGCGACCGTCGTTTCCACGACGGCAGGTTCGCCGTTCACGCGATACGGCTCAAATTTCCACCAGCGCAGAGCGTCCATTGCCGCGCGGGCAAGCACGTCGGGCCCGTTCAGGGCTCGCATGCTCACGACCGATCCATCGCGCCCGACGATAATATCCAGCGCAACCGTCCCTTGCAGGTTCTGCCTGCGTGCCTCGGCGGGATAGACAGGTTCCACGCGATGAACCAACAATTTTTCCATCATCTCGGCGGGAACCTGCACGCGCGGCTCCGACGCCGGAACTTGCGCAATGTTCAGACCGGACTCCAGTTGGTTCCAGGCTCGATTCCATCTCCACCAGGAAACGAGAGCCAGACACACAATCACGCCAAGCAAACTTATCCATATGATCCGGCGATGACTCCGCTTCGGATTTCCGGATTTCGCTTCAGCAGAGGTTGCCTTCTCGAAGCGAGTTTCGTTGGCTTTTGACGGAGACAGAGTTCTCACTTCCGGTTCCGACGATTTTGCCTTCGTCTCCTTAGCCCACGCTCGAATTCTTCCGCGCTCTTCCGGCGAAATAGCGACGAACTCGAACCCGTACTGGAGTTTATCCTGGTACCGCACAGCGGCCCGCACCCGGATGGCGTCGGCCGACAAGGGAAGCCGCACTTCAACTCCCACGGTTTCTCCCGGAATCAACTCTGCAGCCAGCATGGCCCCGATGCCGCGCTCACAAACGTTGACGGCCCGTCCTGGAACGGTTTGCGGGACTCCCGAGCGGAGGATGGTAACGTCCAAGGGCACATGCACGGGGAATCGCGGTTCGCGCCTTCGCGACTCACCGTGCCACGCTTTCGTTTGCACTCCTGCTGCCATCGATGGGTTGTTCCTTGTCTGCTTAGCGACGAAGTTCCACGATTTCGGTGTCTCGTGCCAGCAGTACGACGCTCGCCATCCCAATGAATAAGCCGTGCTCGACTACGCCGGGCATGTCACTCAAGTGGCGCGCCAATGCCTCCGGATCGCGGATCTCTCCAAAGTGGCAATCGAGAATGTAATTATTCTCGTCGGTGAGGAACGGCTTGCCATCGGCTTCGGTTCGCAGCTGCACCTGCGCGCCGAGAGCCGCAATTCGTTTGGCCACCAGCGCTCGCGAGAAGCGAATCACCTCCACCGGAAGCGGAAACCTTCCCAGGATTGGCACCTGCTTCGAGCCATCGGCGACAATCACCAACTGCCGCGAGGCTGAAGCCACTATTTTCTCCCTGAGCAGCGCACCTCCGCCACCTTTAATCAGCCGCAACTTCGGGTCAACCTCGTCCGCGCCATCCACGGCTACAGCGATGTCCTGACATTGATCGAGTGTGGTCAGTGGAATGCCGAGGCTTTCGGCCAGATCTCGAGACCGCGTCGAGGTGGGAATTCCTCGAATGCGCAGCCCCTTCCCGACTTCTTCCGCGAGCAACTTGATGAAATGTGTCGCCGTCGTCCCAGTGCCCAGGCCAACCACTTGTCCATTTTGGACGAATTGCAGACTCGCTCGCGCCGCCTTTTCTTTGAGCTGATCGTTTCTTAGCTGATCGTTGGCCATAATTGTTTTTTGAAATCGATTTTGGTCCTGCGAATATCAGTAAAGATCCGAATCGACCCCAGGCCCAGCATTATTCCACAGCCCTTTCGATCAGGGGGCCGGCTCCGGCAAGATTCTTGATCAGATCGCCCGGTACGCTGTGGCGTTCCTGCAAGTACTCCGGCCGGTTATAGGTTACCCAAACTTTTCCGGAGCTGTCCTCGGCGACGAGCGCTTTCAAAGGCAGATCGATGGCCAGGCTTGGAGCAGCCAGCATCAGCGGCGTTCCACCCTTTGGACTTCCAAACACCACGACTTTGGTTGGCGGCATTTTCAGGCCTACCTTCTCAGCCTCGCCGCTATGGTCGATAATGGCGAAGATCTTTAATCCTTTTTCGGTAAACGTTTTTTGCAGCCTCTGAACGGTTTCATCTACGGAATACCGACTGGGCAGACGAACCAGACCATCCTCTTTCGCCATTGCATTCTCCCCCGCATAATGCATCCTAACAAGGCTTGCGGAAGCGGGACAGGAGAAACGATTCGCAAGAATTGATCTGTACGCACGTTCTTCGGAGCGCAGATGAAACGTCTGAGGAATGATGGAATGAAGTGGAATCGCTTCATACACGGGATGGGCTGTTTGATAGCAGCAGCCTGCCTATGCATTGTGAGTAACCTCTCGCTCCTTTGCGCCGCGAATGCGCAGACCGCTCCTGCGCCACAAGAACAGGAAGATACAGGTCTGGTTATCGTCAGCGACTCGCAACTGCCGGACACCTATATCCAAGGAGCCTACAATGCGCAGCTTGTGGCGCGCGGCGGCGTTCCCCCGCTGCATTGGCGTGTCGAAAAGGGCGCATTGCCACCGGGAATCAAGCTCGAAACCACCGGACTGCTTCATGGTGCGGCGGAACGCACGGGTCAGTTTCAATTCACCGCGTCGGCTCGCGACAGCAGCAACCAGGGGGTGGAAAAGAATTTTGTGATCTGGGTACATTCCGCGCTGGAGCTCAAGTGGCGGTCGTTTGCCCACGTAAGCGGAAACCGAATCGATGGCAGCGTAGACGTTTCCAACGCGACAGCAGACGATATGGATTTGACTTTCGTTGTCCTGGCGGTCGCGCCCAACGGACGGGCCACCGCGATCGGCTACGAGCACTTCAATTTGCACAGAGGCACTTTCGCGATGGAACTACCCTTTGGCGACACGCTCCCGCACGGCGCCTACGTCATTTATGTCGATGCGGTGGGTGAGGTCGCACCAAAAAATCTCATCTACCGCCAACAATTGCAAACCGATGCCCTCCAGGTGACGGTAAGTCCCTGATTCGATTTTGGGACGACAAGGCAGCGTCATCGCCCCTTTTCTGCGCTTTGCAAACAGTAGTCACATTGACTTGAATCCAGCATTTCTGAAAAACTAGTGGTTCCTAGAGCCACTCCGCGTGGTTCGCTTCTGCTTCATGGAACTACTGCTCAACGTCGCGTGGTTGCTGTTGGCTTTGCCTGCGTATGCGCTATGGCGGAGCGCCAGAGCCGCGAGACGAAAGTACGGGCTCACGTCCCTGCAATCTCTGCTCGCCTTAGGCTGCGCGCTGGTCTTGCTGTTCCCGGTAATTTCGGCGACCGACGATTTGCACGCCATGCGAACCGAAATGGAAGAATCCCCGGCCAGTAAGCGCAGCGTCCGGCAAGGGAGCAATGATCGAAACTCGATTTCGACTACACGCCTGCAATGTCCGCCTGCGATTCTGAGCACTCTGAACCCGTTTGTCTTCGCGGCAGAGCGCACCCCGGTATTGGCTCTCCCACCTGCATTTGTTCCGGCAGCACCATCGTCCCGGGCTGCCGGCCGAGCGCCTCCTGCGTTTCGCGTCGTGTAGTTGTCGGGGTCAGCGGTTCTCGTTTTGATGAGGATCACTGAATCATCGACCAGACCCGGGGCAAAATCCCACAAATTTACACAAGTTTTATGTACGAGACCGCACACTCGCAAGCTGAGTTGGGCGGAAAACTCAACCGTTCCTCAAGTACCTGGGACGCCGGGCTTCGATCAGGGAGCACCTGATGCACAAAACGCTTTTGCGGTGTTTGATTTTGGTGGCCGCTTCAACTGGCGGAGCCGCGGCGCAGCTACCTGCTCCTTCGCAAGTGTCCCCTTCCACGCCGCAAGTATGGACGTGGGATGCAGTGAAAAATCTCTTCGAGGTGAACAACACGACGCTCTTGGCAGGACAATTAAATATCGACGAACTCAAGGCGGAAGAGATTACCGCCGACCTCCGGCCCAATCCTCAGTTTACGCTTACTGCAGACGGCACCCAGCTCGTTCCTTATCACGGCGTGTGGGAGCCATTTGCTGGCACGTACGTTTCGCCCGGGGTCAGTCAACTTTTCGAGCGGCGCCACAAGCGCGGACTTCGTTACGAAGTGGCTCGACAGGGCACTGCCATCGGCTTTGCCCAGCAATCGGATACGGAACGAACCTTGCTGTTCAATGTGAGGAGCGCCTTCGTCGGGGTTCTGCAGGCGAAAGCCGTGTTGCGTCTGGCGCAGAGCAATCTGGAGTATTACGACCACATTCTGAAAATCAGCCGCGACCGCTACGAAGCGGGTGACATCGCGCAGATCGATCTCGACCGGCTGGAATTGCAACGCCTGCAATATGAATCCGACCTGCAAACAGCGCTAGTCAACCTGCGCACGACCAAGATCAACCTGCTCGCATTACTCAACGATCATCGGCCGGTCGACAGCTTCGATGTCGAGGGGCCCTTCGATTTCAGCGAGGAAGTGCTTTCGGACGATGACTATCGCAAAGACGCTCTCGATGCGCGTCCCGATCTGCGGGCCGCAGTTCTTACCGTTGAACAGGCGAAAACCAGCTATCAGCTTGCCGAAGCGAACGGATCTACCGATCCCACCATCAGCATGTGGTACACGCATAACGGTTCTTTCAGTAATCCTGACGCCTATAACACGCTGGGCGCCAGCGTCACCATCCCCTTGCGCATTTTCGACAGAAATCAAGGCGAGAAGCAGCGCACGAAAATCGACATTGATCGTCAGGACAAACTGCGCCAAGGCGTGGAGACGCAGGTATACAGCGACGTGGATTCTGCCTATGCACTGGTGCAGAGCAACATCAATCTTCTGAAACCCTACAAGCAGAAATATCTCGCCCAGGCTGTGCGCGTGCGCGACACGGTTTTTTTCTCGTATCAGCACGGCGGCGCCGCGCTCATCGATTTTCTCAACGCTGAAAGCGACTACCGCGCTGTGCAGTTGAATTACATAAACCTGGTCGGCGCTTACATGACCGCAGCGGCACAGCTCAACGAGGCCGTGGGGCGCGAGGTGATCCAGTGAAAACTCAAATTTCCCGTTTAATTCTCGCTGTAATTCTATGTTTGCCTGTGGGTCTGCTGACGCTTAGCTGCACCAGCGGCAACGCGAATCCGAAGGCGGAAGCTCCACCTCCAACGCAGGTCGTACCCGAGTTCAACGCCAACGATTTTAAAGTGGACCACCCCGAACTGTTTCCGCTGGCGACTGCGGTCGAGTACAAAACCGCTCCGGCCTTGAATGTGACTGGCGTGGTGCAGCCAGATATCGCACGAGCCGTGCCGGTGGTCTCCCTCGCTTCCGGACGGGTCGTGGAAATCAAGGCTCGGTTGGGAGACCTCGTACAGAAGGGTCAGCTGCTGTTGAAAGTTCAGAGCAACGACGTTTCCGGCGCGTATCAAACATTCTTGAAAGCGCAGAATGATGAACGTCTAGCTCATATTCAGCTGGAACGCGCTCAGACGCTCTATGACAAGGGGGCGGTTGCAAAAAGCGCTCTTGAAATTGCCGAAGACACCGAACAGGATGCCCAAGCCGATCTGAGCGCCGCTAATGAGCAACTGCGCCTGCTGGGAATCAACAAGGAACACCCTTCGGGCGTCGTCGCCATCGTAGCGCCGATCTCGGGAGTGATCACCGATCAGGAAGTCACGAATTCTTCCGGCGTGCAAGGGCTCTCCGGCCCTAATCCCTTCACAATTTCCGATCTCTCGTATGTGTGGATCGTTTGCGACGTTTATGAGAACGATCTCGACGCGGTGAAGGTCGGCCAATCAGCTGACATCCGGCTGGCCGGTTATCCCAATCAGGTTTTCAAAGGGCGCATCGACAACATCCTGCCGATCCTCGATCCCAGCATCCGCACCGCGAAAGTTCGAATCGAGGTCGCGAATCCCGGAATGATGCGCATTGGCTTGTTTGTGACGGCTACGTTCTACGGAAAACAGCCGGAAATTCACGGCTCGATCCCAGCGAACGCCATCCTGCATCTGCACGATCGGGAGTGGGTGTACATGCCGCTGGGCAACGGTCATTTCAAGCGGGCGGAAGTCGTCTCGGGCAATATGCTGCCCGGCAACCAGCAGGAAGTGGTCAAGGGAATTAAACCTGGAGATAAGGTTGTCGCCAACGCGTTAGACATGCAGAGCACGGTCGAGCAATAGGTGAACTGGTAAATGATCCGTCGCATCGTCGATTTCGCCCTCTCAAATCGCCTGCTGGTGTTGGCGATGGCCATCGTGCTCTTCGTCTGGGGCATCATTTCGTTCCACAACCTGCCCATCGAAGCGTATCCCGACGTCGCCGACAA
>JASHPL010000103.1 GCA_030038125.1 Candidatus Sulfotelmatobacter sp. | reverse complement strand
TCCACATGCTTTCGCGGCATGGACTGCTTCCGCAGTCCCATAGGCCTAGCGAGCCGTGGCCAGCCCGTTGGGATGATCCAGCTCCGTGGAGTGTGCGACGGCTGGTGCGAATGATTCGAGCGGAAGTAGCGAAAGCAGAAGAACAGAATAGTGACTGGCGGGCCGTGATCGATTCGATTCGCCCATTCACGCAGACCATATGGAGGTCCCTGCCGCATCAGGAACAGCGGCGTTTCCTTCGCCATCTGCGCGCGTATTGGGATGTACATCGTCACAGAGTGGCTCCAGAAATCGGCGGGCTGTTGGAAAAGGAAATGGCTCAAGGTCAACTGCAAATCCACGCTGGTCGAATCACTGAATATCGAGAAATGGAAGGCTTTCTGGAGGTAAGTTATCGAGACCGCGTCCGCGGTGAATCGAAACAATTGTGCGTCGATTACGTGATCAACTGTACTGGCCCTGACGGCGATTGCCGCAGAGTGCAGAGCCCGTTGCTGAACGACCTCTTGAGTCAAAAACTAGCCCGCCCCGACCCGCTGTTTCTCGGACTAGACACAGCAGCCGACGGCGCCTTGCTGAATGCATGTGGTTTACCATGCGATTTCTTGTACACTCTTGGGCCCCTCCGCAAAGGCAATCTGTGGGAGACAATCGCGGTCCCGGAGCTGCGTCAGCAAGTGTCAGAGCTTGCTCTACATCTGTTGTCGCGATTTGAAAGGCATTACGTTGCGAATGTAGTGTCGGAGCAAGCTGTAGCTTAAGACCGGAGACGTGTTTCTCAGCACTAATGCACGTGGCATAATCTTGCCATGGAAACTTCAACTCTCGATTTCCTGTATTTGGAGAGGGATCCACGGACGCAGCAACCGTCTGCCTGCATTTACGTGAAATCGACTGGCAACCTAGATTACGCGGGCGTGCCGGCAGACAAACTGATTTCCGCTCATTGCTTAAGCTTTATTGAGCTGGATGCTGAGCTCCGGCGCCTGCACGCGGAACTCGACCACATTCGAGCTCGGGCCAAAAAGAGGTTCTATAAAGCAGAGGTAGAGGTCGAAGCTACCGCCGCCAAAGCCTAACGTCATCCCTACTCATTCGACCTCACGGATGCTACAGCTATCGTTGGGCCCACTCGCTAGACTTAATATGACCAACAAGAGCCTGCCGAAATAAATCGGCAGGCGCTCCGTCTCCCGGCTCACCCCGACAGGCAGAACCGGAAAAACGAAGGTCCAAATAATTTACCCTATAAAGTCTATTAATTCAATTGATAAACTAGCGATATTGATCTAATGTCAACTGGCTCCTTACCTCTGTTTCCAGGAGCCGGCGCATTCCCAAACCAAATGAAGAACTCTTCAGCAATAAATTGTGTTGACCGGAGGTTCCGCTAATGCGGGCACTGAAGTGTGAGCTCGGTCACAGACAGGGAACTCTACGTTTCTTGTATACTCCTTTTACCCCGACAGTGAGCCAGTACGAACTCGGCTCACCCAACCCATCATCAACCCAGGAACAAGCCAAGTCGACCCGGCTTGATTGTCCAGAGCTTAGTACGTGCGGCGCGCGTTCAGGATCGCGCCCTCACAACACATCTTGCAGCTTAAGGAGCTCATCGTATGGCGACCGCAGAAGTCCGTCACACGCTGACTGAGCAACAAGCTCGGCAGCTTGCTACCACTACCAAAACAGTCCCCATGATGGAGGCAATCACGCCGCGCTGGCTGATTACATTCCTGTCCTGGGTTCCTGTCGAGGCCGGCGTCTACAGACTCAACAAGGTGAAGCCCACGCGTCCGGGCACACGCACGATCGAATGCGAGCCCGATGACGAAATCGACCTGCCTGAAATCTATGTCGATTATGAGGAGAAACCGCGTGAATATGCGCTGAACGCGGTGACCAGTGTCCTCGATGTGCAGACCCGTATTTCCGATCTCTATCGAAGCCCGCATGATCAGATACGGGAGCAGCTCCGCCTCATGATCGAGAAAGTGAAAGAGCGGCAGGAGCGAGCGCTCATCAACAATACCGAGTACGGTTTACTCAATAACGTCGCTCCGGAGATGAAAGTAAAGGCACGAAATGGGACTCCTACTCCCGACGATTTGGACGAACTCATTGCCAGAGTATGGAAAGAGCCCAGCTTCTTCCTCGCACATCCACGTGCCATCGCCGCTTTCGGACGGGAATGCACGCGCCGTGGCGTTCCACCCCCAACGGTAACTATGTTCGGTGCCCCCTTTGTGACCTGGCGCGGAATTCCCCTGGTTCCGTGCGACAAACTTCCGCTTAAGGCCGAAACCACCGACATTCTGCTCCTGCGGACCGGCGAGAAGAAGCAGGGCGTGGTTGGACTGTTCCAGCCCGGGCTGCCCGGAGAAGTGTCGCCAAGTTTGTCAGTTCGCTTCATGGGCATTAACCACAAAGCTATTGCTTCGTATCTGATCTCTCTCTATTGCTCAATTGTTGTCCTGACTCAAGACGCCCTCGGGGTACTGGAGAACGTCCATGTCGACAAATATCACGAGTACAAGTAGCAATGGGTCCGGAAGGCCTAAGTCCAGCGGAGCTCAGTCGGACAGCCAGCCCGGCCAGGAACTTAGATTCCCATTCGCGACATTCCCCATCCCTGATCCGGCGACGCTGGAAAGGCTCGCGAACGAGTTCTTTCTAGCCATGCCACGAGATCTTGCGAACGGGGATAACGCAACATCCCTGTCAGAAGGCGAATCGGAGGATATTCCAGTCACGATGTTCGAGGCACCGCTTCCAGCCAGAGAAACGTCGGTGGTGGAATCGGTCCCTAGTATTCCCGGGTCGCCTCCATACACCCAACCCGGCCCTTTGACCGAAGGAGATCTACGCGCGATTGCTGCATCCCTCGCGCGTGAGACGGCACTGGTCCCCGGAGCTCCAGGCAGCGCCGCGGGGCCGCCCGTCCCGGGCTCATCGTCAAGCTTTCTCACAGAAGCAAAGATTTCGCCGCTTTCCTTTGCTCCGACACTACCGCCGGGGAATGAGCTGTTTTCGTTTCCGGGGACTTCGGGAGTTCCTTCGTCCCCACCATCAGCACCGCCAAGTGGAGCTGATATGAACGCAATTCCTCAATCTCCGGGGAGTGCTCCAGCCTTTCCTGGTTCAACACCATTCTTCCTGGAGGGAGAAAAGGGCAGCTCTCCGGCAGCTGCACCAGTATTGCCGCCGATCAATGAGTTGTTTTCTTTTCCGCGCGTGCCGGCGATGCCGAATGTCTCCGGCATACAAACCGTACCCAACCCTCCTGCTCCACCAACATCACCGTCTGCGGCGCCACCGACCGCCGCAGACTTGAGCACCACCCCACAACACGACGTGAAGGGCATAACGCCGCAGGGTCCAGGGGTTCCAGCAAGGGACGCCCGCAGCCTTACGACCTCTGCTGCGACCGGGGAGACAGCAACTTATGCAGGCGCAGCCTCACTTCCATCACTGAGCGACCTATTTTCGTTTCCCGGAGTGCCGGGCGTGCAGTCTGTTCCGGCTGCACCGGCGTCGCCATCGTCCTCTACAGCTGTGCCGTCCACAGAAGCGGATCTGCGGAAAACGATCCCGGCTCCGACAGCACCCTCCTTGGGTAACCTGTCTGGTCCTGAACCGGCCGCCCGTGGCAAGGAAACACAGAAAATAGCAGGCGCGACCACTGCCCCGTCCACCGTCGAGGCGTTCGAGTTCCGCCCGGATTTCGCACCAGACGAACTCGGAGTCGCTAAGCGACCGCTCGATGCCAAATTAATCCGGCGCGATTTTCCTATCCTCGAAGAGCGAGTGCATGGGAAGCCATTGGTCTGGCTCGACAACGCTGCAACCACCCAAAAACCAAACGCGGTCATCGATCGTATTTCGGAGTTTTACCGGCACGAGAATTCCAACATTCATCGCGCTGCTCATGAATTGGCTGCGCGGGCGACAGACGCATATGAAAGCGCCCGCGAAAAGGCCCGCCGCTTCCTCAATGCCTCATCGACTCGCGAAATTGTTTTCGTGCGCGGCACGACGGAGGGCATCAACCTGGTTGCTCAAAGCTGGGGGCGCCGCAACGTGCACGAGGGCGACGAGGTTGTTATCACGTGGCTAGAGCATCACGCCAACATCGTTCCCTGGCAAATGCTTTGTTCGGAGAAGGGGGCGAAGCTGCGTGTGGCCCCCGTAAACGATCGTGGGGAAATCATTCTCGAGGAATACGAGAAGCTGCTTGGACCGCGTACCCGCATTGTGTCGTTCAGTCAGGTGTCGAATGCTCTCGGCACGATCACGCCGGCGCGGGAGATGGTCGAAATTGCTCACCGCTATGGTGCCCGCGTGTTGGTGGACGGCGCCCAATCCGTTTCCCACATGCCGGTGGATGTGCAAGCTCTCGACTGTGACTTCTTCGTGTTTTCGGGACACAAAATTTTTGGGCCTACGGGAATCGGTGTTGTCTATGGAAAAGTCGAGTTGCTGGATACCATGCCACCGTGGCAGGGTGGCGGCAACATGATCACCGACGTTAGATTTGAACGAACCACTTACCAAGTGTCTCCCGCACGTTTCGAGGCGGGGACCGGCAACATCGCCGACGCAGTTGGGCTGGGAGCGGCACTTGACTATGTTGATGAGATCGGGCAAGAAAACATCGCCTCTTATGAGCACGATCTCTTGAGCTACGGAACGGCGAAGCTACTCACAGTCCCAGGCCTACGCCTGATCGGTACGGCACGGGAGAAAGCCGGCGTGATGTCATTCGTGCTCGATGAAGTTCGCAGCGAAGACGTCGGTGTGGCGCTCAACCAAGAAGGCATCGCGGTACGAGCCGGCCACCACTGCGCCCAACCTATCCTGCGTCGGATGGGAGTTGAAAGCACAGTTCGACCCTCGCTTGCGTTCTACAACACTTGCGAGGACATCGACGCGCTGGTCGCGGCATTACTGAGCTTGCAGGCCGGTCGCGCTCACCGCAAGACATGAGGACCGTGCGACGTTCACGTGGTTATAAATTCGCGGAGGCGGTGGCGGCCGTCTCATCTGATTCGAAATTCGATAATGGAAGGGTTCCTGTCTGATTATGAAAATCGCAAATAACGTTACGGAGTTGATCGGTAACACACCACTCGTACGACTCAACAAGGTGACCGACGGCTGCGTCGCCGAAGTTGTTGCAAAGCTCGAGGGCCAAAACCCATGTGCCAGCGTAAAAGACCGCATCGGCGTCAGCATGATCGCCGATGCTGAGCGTACCGGCAAAATTCAACCCGGCAAAACCGTATTAATAGAACCGACCAGTGGCAACACTGGCATTGGACTCGCTTTCGTCGCCGCTGTGAAAGGGTACAAGCTGATCCTGACCATGCCTGAAACCATGAGCCTGGAGCGGCGCGTGCTGCTGCTCGCTTTCGGTGCGGAAATCATTCTCACCCCGGGTCCGAACGGCATGAAGGGTGCCGTGGCTAAAGCGGAGGAGATCTTGGCCAAGACGCCGAACGGTTTCATGCTGCAGCAGTTTGACAACCCGGCGAACCCCAGAATTCACTTTGAAACAACTGGACCGGAGATTTGGAGTGACACTGATGGACGAGTCGATTTTCTAATCTCAGGCATTGGCACCGGAGGGACGCTGACCGGAGTCAGCGAGTACATCAAACCCAAGAAGGCGTCTTTCAAGGCTGTGGCCGTCGAACCTGCGGATAGCCCTGTACTCTCGGGTGGGAAGCCCTCACCTCATAAGATACAAGGGATCGGCGCCGGGTTCGTGCCCAGTATTCTGCGCACCGACTATATCGATGAGATCATTACGGTCACAAATGATGACGCGATTAAACTGGCGCGGCGCCTTGCGAAAGAGGAAGGGCTTCTGGTGGGCATTTCGTCTGGAGCCGCTGCAGTTGCCGCTCTAAAGGTCGCCAGTCGTAAGGAAAACGCGGGCAAGCTCATCGTTGTGGTGCTGCCTGATTTCGGTGAGCGCTACCTGACGAGCATTCTGTTTCAGGCGCTACGAGACCAGGCATTGCAGATACCTACTGCGGCGCTCCCTGAGCCCGTTGTCACTTCGGTGCCATGATTCGCGAAGACTTGAGATTCATCCTGGCGCGAAAATCGGCAGACGATTGTTCATTGATCATGGCATGGGGGTTGTCATCGGCGAAACCGCCATCGTCGACGATGATGTAACCCTCTATCAAGGCGTAACGCTTGGAGGGACGGGAAAAGAGCACGGGAAACGTCACCCCACGATCGAGCACAACGTAGTGATCGGAGGCGGTGCGAAAGTCCTGGGCAACATCACAGTGGGGCGGAACTCTCGAATTGGTGCCGGTTCTGTTGTGCTTCGCAGTGTACCCGAAGATTCCACCGTGGTAGGCGTCCCCGACCACATTGTCTTCCGCCAAGGCAAAGTCCCTTTCTGAACGTCGACAAGGTAATCAACATCCCAATCGCCAAGCATCACAGCCTGACCGGCACGACCTTGGGGATGTAGAACTGGTATGGAATGCTTGGCGGGCCGCGTCATCAGCTGCACCAGAAAATTCACGAGAGCCTCGTGGACAGTTGCGCGGGGTCATCGGCGGTGATGATCAACATCTCTGGAAGCTGCGGATCTGCCAAGCCATTTGTTGACATGCAGGTAGCAAGGTGGTATTACATTTCTTAATATGTAATGGAGGAGAGATGGAATCCGCGATCACCGTCAAGGGCCAAGCCACTATTCCAAAGCCCATCCGTGAACATCTTGGGTTGCAGCCGGGGGATCGGGTTAAGTTCTTCGTGCATCCCGATGGCAGTGTAGTCTTGTTGCCGAAACGCTCAGCTTCCGCGGCACGTGGTATGGTCAAATCCCGGAAACCGAGGCCGGTAACCACCGAGGAAATGAGCGTGGCGATCGCCGAGGGTGCTTTAAGGCGAAATCGGCGGCGACGACATCGATGATCGGACTCGATACCAACATCCTCATACGCTATCTCGCCCAAGATGACCCAGTACAGTCAGCGAAGGCCACGGAAATTCTAGAACGCCGTTTGACACCGAAGAGTCCGGGGTTTGTCAGTGTCGTAGCAATGGTTGAAACCGTATGGGTTCTCGATCGCGCCTACGGATTAAGTGCTCAGGAAATCGCGATGGCTATCGAACGCCTACTTCAGGTTGAGGTTCTCGCGATCGAAAATGAGCAGGAAGTCTTCACTGCCATGGTTGCTCTAAAACGGAGGCGCGGATCATTCGCGGATGCGCTGATTACAGAACTTGGAACCCGGACAGGATGTACTCGCACCCTGACATTTGACCGAAAGGCGATACGTCTTCCTGGCTTCGAGCTTGTCTAATCGACCCGATCCCGGACAGCGCAGTTTTACCTCCCGAGCAGGCACTGCAACTGTACAGACTTGGGCAGCAGCAATTATCTTTGGATCGACTTCAACACGGTAGGCCGAAGCGATGCCTCATGAAGTACCGATGAAAGCTCGTCGGCCTTCATTTGAGCTTCTGAGGTGGGTTGAACCGCACATCAGAGAACATTGAGTGTGAAAATAGGACCGATATTGAGTGTCGCCCCTTCTTTTGTTATGTAGGTCGGAGACCGTCCTAAAGGAATCAGGGTAATTTTGCGACCCTGACTTTGGGTTTCCTTGCATAAGAAAAAGCCGCCCGAGATTGAGCGGCTTTTCCGTGCCGACTGACTTACTGCGTTTACTTCTCGGCCACCAACGCAGGCTGAGCGGCGACGACCTGTGCTTTTACCTTCTGGAGAGTCTGGCGTGTAACCCGAAGCTCAGACCTCAGATCACGAATAGCTGCCGCCTGCGTACGGAGGGCAGTTTGTTGACGGTGAATTTCACGCTGTTGTTCTTTGGTGGCTTCGATTAACAGCGCCGTCAGACGGCTGTAGTCCACCCCACGAGCATCCTTTCCGTTCTGTTCATAACTCACCACCTCCGGCACTACGGTCCCTACTTCCTCGGCGATCACTCCAATCTCGTGCTTGCCCGAGTCCTTCAGGTCGTAGGAGACGCCGCGCAGTTTCTCGATCTTGGCCAGAGCGCCCGGCAGCGTCTGAATGTTTGTTTTCCAGCGGCGAGAGCTGTAGGTAGTCCAACCATCGGAAATGGAGGCGCCAGCTCCCTTGCCTAGCGTGAGCAGATTGGTGGGGCTGGTGGTTCCGATACCGACCCGGGTGGTGGCTTTGGCGCCGTTCACCCCAGCAACGCTGCCCAGCACAAGGGCGTCGCTCACATTCACACTGGCATGAGCGCCGATGGCGGTAGCATTGTGAAGGCCACTGCCTATCACGGCGCTATCGTAGCCTTCGCATGTGAGATCGTTGCCGGTGGTGTTGGACTGGCATGCGAACGCACCGATGGCGGTGTTTTCCATGCCTGTGGTGTTCAAGGCAAGCGCGGACACGCCCACGGCGGTGTCGTAACTTCCGGAATTGTTGTTGGCCAGCGTGTACGTACCGGCGGTGGTGTTATTGGTGCCCGTAATGTTAGCGGTGAGCGCGTTGAAGCCGGTCGCGGTGTTGTAAGTACCCGTGGTACTCTGTGCGAGCACCCCGTAACCGATGGCGGTGTTATAGCTTTCCGTGTTTTTGTAAAGCGCATCGACGCCGTTAGCAGTGTTGCCGAAGCCCGAGATGTTGGAGTAGAGCGCAGCAAAGCCGGTGGCGGTGTTATCGACGCCCGTTTGGTTGGAGAAGAGCGCTGACCATCCCACGGCAGTGCTATTGCTGCTCGAGTTTTCGTTAAGGGCATCGTAGCCGATAGCAGTGTTACCCCCGCCGGTGCTATTGAAGTAGAGCGCTCCCCAGCCGACGGCGGTGTTATCGCCGCCCGTGGTGTTGTTTGTGAGCGCGCTATCGCCGAAGGCGGTATTGTCGCCGCCGGTCGTATTCTCGAAGAGCGCTCCCCAGCCGGTTGCGGTGTTGTCGCCGCCGGTGGTGTTGTGGTAGAGCGCTTGTTCACCGATGGCAGTGTTGTCGTTGCCGGTGTTTTTGTAGAGCGCTTGGTAGCCGTAGCCGACGTTGTTTGCGCCCGTGGTGTTGCTTGCAAGCGTACCAACCCCGCCGCCGGTGTTGTCAATGCCGGTCATCGCGAAATTTCCGGCAAATCCCACGAATGCATTGCCATTACTTTCGGAACCGAAGGCAAAAGGGTTGCCTGCCAAATCGAAACTGGTCGTGGCATTGACGATCGGGCCGGTGATCTCGCCGTTGCTGGCGATGTTCACTCCCGTTTCCGCCGGAGTCGAAGTTCCCTCGGCGAACAGTAGATTCATCGTGCCCGAGGGCGATGATGTGTTATTGCCTGCGGGTTCGGCCTGCCAGCGGAAGGCTTGATTGATGGCTTTGCCGGAGCCGCTGTTAAAGGCCGAGGCCGTCAGGTTCAGCGTGTGCGAGATATATCCCGCTGTGGCAATGGCCGTTCCCTGGGCTGGCAAATTGAATGCCCCCCGAACCGTGGCTGCGCCGTTCACATCCAGGGTGCTGGCCGGCGTGGTCGTGTTGATGCCGACCTTGGCCGTGCCACCGGTGCCCGACTGATACACCACCGAATCGATTATCGTCGCGGCCCCATTAAAGACCGGCAGATAGTTGGCCTTGCCGCCGGTTGTGGTCACGTCGCTGGTAGTGGCGGGCGAAATGCTCCCGGCCTTGCTGCCGGCGGATGCGCTCACCGTAGCCGTGCTGTCGGCGGGGGCGTTCGCTGTAGGCTTGCCGTTGGCGAGTCGCGTAGCCAGCACGAAGGCGGAGGGCGGAAGTCCCCCGATGGTCTCCGCATCCCCGGCCTTCAATGCATACGGAGCGCTGACCAGCAGCACGCGCGGCTGCTCAGCCTGCCCCGAAACTTGCACTCCCACCCAGTGTGCCTGTTCGGAAGTAAATAATTCCGACGGCAGTCCGTCGGGCTTGGTCGATCCCAATAGAGCCGTGAAATGGCCGTTGCTATCGGCGGTCGCGTTCTGCGTCTCCAGCCAGAGTGGAGCGCCACCAGTTTGCTCGGAGTAGAAAGCGAACGTAATGCCGACGACGCCGGTCATGGGATTGCCGTTGAGATCCTTTGCGGTGCCGCTGAAACGGACTAGGCGAGGCAGGGCGGATGCAGTTTGAATGGTCGTCTGTGCAAACGTCAGTGGAACCAGTGATAGAAACAGAGCCCAGAATCCAACTACTACGCAATCGATGCGGTGCTTCATTGGAGTATCTCCTTGGAAATTGGGTGAATTTCTGGGTAAAAAGCCAGGACCGGAAATTGGCCGCCGAGCTATACACCAATCACACGTTCTACCGTCCCACGATTCAGAATCGGCCTCTATCAGATAACGCGAAGAAACCAAAGAAAAAGGTCCAGGATTTCTTTGATAGACTGCGCCAGCTGGGCTGGTTTTCGGAAAGTGGAAGTTCCAAACAATTGAAAACGAAAGCACAATCCCCCTGTTCGTTTTATATCCGACTTGGGATATACTCTTGGCCTTTAGAGAGCGCGATCTCTGGGAGTGTGTTGGGCAGGGTCGCGACCTCACATTCCCCGCTTACGTCTTTTCTTTTTTTCTTCCCACGTTCGAGTGACTGCGTGTTGTTTGGGTTTTGGCGGTTCCAGTCACGACGTTCCAGTTTTCTTATGGATACGCCAACAGATGTGACCACCCTCCTGGGTGAGCTCGATGTCGGCAGTGACAAGGCAGTGGCCGACTTGGTCGTGTTGCTCTACTCGGAGCTGCACAATCTGGCGTCTCACTATTTGCGGCGGGAACGCAGTGATCACACCTTACAAACGACAGCCCTGGTGCACGAGGCCTATCTTCGCCTGACCAACCAAAGAGAAGTTCGTTGGAAAAGCAAGGAGCAGTTCCTGGGCGTTGCGGCACAGCTGATGCGCCGTATCCTGGTTGACTACAGCCGTGCACATGGCGCGAAAAAACGCGGCAAAGGTTTCGAGAAAGTTTTCCTGGAAGAAGCAGAAGGTGTTTCCAAAGGGAGGGCGGCAGATGTCGTCGCATTGGATGAGGCTCTCACGCGACTGGCCGAATTCGATCCGCAGCAAGCTCAACTTGTGGAGTTGCGTTTTTTTGGGGGCCTAGATATCGACGAATCGGCCGGCGTTCTGCGAGTTTCCCGAACTACGGTTAAGCGCAACTGGAACGTAGCGAAGGCGTGGCTTGCGCGTGAGCTGCGCAAAGGCAATCAGAAAGATGCCTGAAAAGTGGGACCAAGTGAAAGAGTTGTTCTCGTTGGCTCTGGAGCGAAACCCGGAGGAGCGGAGCAGTTTCTTGCGCGAGGCCTGCGGTAGCGATGACTCACTGCGCACCGAAATAGAATCGCTGCTGTCGAGCTTCTATGGTGCAGCTACTTTTCTTGACGATTGTGCCGCCGCTGATCTGATGTCCGTGCCGTCGCACGTGACGGCGGGAAGAAGGCTGGGCGCGTACCGCATTATCCGCGAGATTGGACAGGGGGGCATGGCGCTCGTCTATTTGGGCGAGCGCGATGACCAGAACTATCGTAAGCAAGTTGCGATAAAGATGGTCAAACCTGGAATCGATACCGAACAAGTTCTGCAGCGGTTCCGCAATGAGCGACAAACACTCGCAGCACTGGACCACTCCAACATTGTGAAACTCCTCGATGGCGGCACCAGCGAGGATGGTTCTCCATATCTAGTGATGGACTACGTGGAGGGCCTGCCCATCGATCAGTATTGTGATCTTAATAAACTTTCTATCGACGATCGCCTGCGGCTGTTTCGCGACGTTTGTTCCGCAGTGCAGTATGCGCACGAAAAGCTGGTCATCCATCGCGATCTTAAGCCTGCGAATATCCTGATCACCAAGAGCGGTGTCCCCAGACTGCTGGACTTTGGCATCGCCAAGCTGCTGAATCCTGACTGCTTCCAAACTCCACTAATCACTCGAACGGATTTCCGTCCAATGACTCCGGAATACGCCAGCCCCGAGCAGATTCGCGGGCACGCAGTCACGACTGCAACTGATATGTATTCGTTGGGCGTATTGCTCTTTGAGTTGCTGACCAGCCATCGGCCGTATCGTTTCGCCTGCCAATCTCTTTTGGAAATCGAGCGTCTGGTTTGCGACACTGACCCCGAAAAACCGAGTGCGGTCATTAATAGGAGAGAAGAGAGGACAACTCATAACGGCGATGCTCGAACTGAAATCACTCCGGAGTCGGTGAGCAACCAGCGCGGTTTGCAGCCGGGCGAACTGCAGCGGCGGCTGCGGGGCGATCTTGACACAATCGTAATGAAGGCACTGAGCAAGGAACCTGAACGCAGGTATGCTTCCGCGGAAGAGTTCTCGCGGGACATCGAGCTCTATCTCACAGGCATGCCTGTGAGAGCCCGCAAATCTACCTTCGCCTATCGCAGTTCAAGATACCTCCGCCGACATCAGGAATCATCGGTTGCAGTTTTGCTTGTTCTGGCGATCGTAGCGGGCGTCGCGAGCTGGGAGATGCACAGGGCCTCACGCCAAAATGCTGCTGGTTCGCCGATGAACCACGTTCTGGCTCAAGCGCGGCACTCCGTCGCCATCTTAGGCTTCAAGAATCTTTCCGATCGCTCGGACACGAAGTGGGTGTCGACTGCTTTGTCCGAAATGTTGGCCACGGAACTGGCAGCCGGCGAAAAGCTACGCACGGTTCCCGGAGAAACCGTTGCGCGCATGAAAATTGACCTTGGCTTTCCCGACACAGAAAATCTCTCTCCCGCAGCGATTGGACAGGTCCGCAAGAATCTAGGCGCTGACTATGTCGTAGACGGTTCGTATTTTGACTTGGGACAAGATTCCGGGCGCGAAATTCGACTCGATGTTCATGTGCAAGACACGGCGAAGGGAGAAACCATCGCCACGGTTTCGGGAACCAGTACCGAGGCGCAGTTACTCGATCTCGTGTCGCGTGTAGGGCGAAAGCTGCGAGAGGCCTTGGGAGTTGACGAGGTTTCGCAGCTTGAATCGGTGGGAATACGAGCATCAACAGCCTCGAACGCGGAGGCAATACGGCTCTACACCGAAGGCCTGGAGAAGTTGCGAACTTTTGATGCACTCGCGGCTCGCGACCTGTTGACTCGCGCCGTCAGCTCGGACCCCGTCTACCCTCTGGCTCACGCGGAATTGGCGAAAGCATGGATGGCGCTCGGCTACAACGCCAACGCAATGCTTGAAGCCAAGAAAGCTTTGGAACTTTCCAGCAAACTCTCCCCGGAAGAACGTTCGTTGGTGGAAGCTCGCTACTATGAAGTCAACAAGGATTGGGATAAGGCGATTGAGGTTGACCAAATTTTGTCCGACTCCTCTCCTGACCGCATCGAATATAGCCTTGCTCTTGTCAACGCTCAGATCGCGGGGGAGCGAGGGAGCGATGCCCTGAAATCGATCACCAAGCTGCGCGGACTCTCAGTGGAAGCGAAAGAAGATCCGCGCATCGATTTAGCTGAAGCGGAGGCCGACGCTTCTTTGTCTGACGATAAGGCGGCCGTGGTGGCGGCCGACTTGGCAATCCGAAAAGCCAGCGCATTAGGAGCGAAACTTCTGTTAGCTCGAGCGGAGGAATTTCAATGCCGGTCGTTAGCGAATCTTGGTCAGGCAAGGGCAGCAACCGCTGATTGCGAAGAGGGACGGCGGATTTTCCACGAGGCCGGAGACCTGGCTGGCGAGTCTGGAGCATTGCATGCCATGGCGGAGGTGCCGATCAACCAAGGAGATTTGGAACGAGCCAAAGGTTTGTATGAGCAAGCGCTTGCGCTGGCGCGAAAAACGGGCGACAAGAAAGCCACAGCGCGCGAATTGGGGAACATTGGTGTGATCTATTTTCAAGAAGGGGACTTCACGACCGCCAAGAACATCTACCGCGAGGCCCTCGACAATTTTCGCGAGATCGGTGACAAACACGGAATGGAGGTGATCACCGCCAACACTGGTGAGATCCTTTATGAGGAAGGACAACTGGCATACGCCCTATCGGAATATAAGGATGCGTTGGTTTTGGCCCGCGAAGTCGGACATAAGAGTTCAGAGGCAAATGACATTCAGCTTATGGGAGACGTCTTGGCAGACCAGGGTGATCTTGAAGGCGCAATGCAGATGTACCAGCAGGCGGTGCGGATACAACGCGAAATCGACGACAAAAGCAATTACGCAGCTACTCTGGTGTCGATCGGAAAAGTGCAACGGCAGAAGGCGGACAGTGACGGTGCCAGGAAAAGCTATAATGAGGCTCTTTCGTTGTACCGGAAATCTGAAGAAAAAGGCCTGGTGGCTGATGTGCAGGTGGCTCTGGCAGAACTAGACTGCGATTCTGGCCAAGCCCCTGAAGCAGAGACTTTGGCGCGCTGGGGTGCCGAGGAATTTCGAGCGGAACGGGAAGCAGATGACGAGATTCAATCAGAAATTCTGTTAGCGAGGTCGCTCCTGCAACAGGGGAAAATCGCCGATGCTCAACGAGCCATCGCAGGGGCAGTCACCCTTTCCAAGAAGAGCAGCAACGTAATGGTTTTAATCCCGCTTTCGATCCAAGATGCCTATACTCGAGCAGCATCGAACGATTTGCTTGAAGCCGGTCGGATTGCTCGAAGTGCGGTAGAGGAAGCCAAGAAAATAGGCATCGTACGAATCGAGTTGGAAGCCTCCCTTGCTCTCGGCGAAATTCAACTGCGAGGAACAAATCCCGCGCTGGGTCACAAACGACTTGAGGAAACGGAAAAAAATGCTCGTTCCGCAGGTTTCGAACTCATCGCACGGAACGCAAGTGCTGCACAACACGCGACTAAACCGAACTGAAGATCAAGCGGCCGAGCGGCTGAGAAAGAGGAGAAAGATTCCCCCGTCCTCGATCGAAAATCCTCCCAACGCGTCGAGCGCCTGATTTAGAAGATGCGGTCGGTGCGGGGACCCGAATACTACAATTGTCATCCCCCGTTAAATGGATTGTTGCGATCGCACCCAAGAGAGCAGGCACGATATATACGTTTTCAACCTTCCAGAGCCAGTGACCAAATACCGGTGAACCTAGCCACGCTCCAGACCATCCGATGATCAATCTCCCGAGCACAGCGTCATTGCCCTCGAGAAAACGATACTGAATCGCATAGTGGTGACGGTAGGCGGAGTCGGGATTGTAGCCGACTCTTGACGCTATCCAGCCATCACACTCAAGTCTCAGTTGTCACGAAGATGAGTGTTAAGGCGATGTTAGGCGAGTTGACGAAGGGCCGCGTTACAATCGCTCGACCGTAATGAACTTTTCTAACTGGCCCGAGTGGTTGAGAGTCCTCGTTCTTGTGCCACACGGCGTTCTCGCATCCGTGGCTTGGTTATGGTGGCCGAAGTCAGAAAAAGGCTGGCGCAAGTGCGGATTTGTGCGCCCGCCGCTCCCGCCGATTGCCGAAAGAACTGGCAGAAACAGGCAAGAGTCGCAGACCTGCAAATCGATAAATCGACCGCTCCACCAAACCGCATGACAGTCGAGGCTTGTGGAGAGGCGGACGCCCTCGTCCGCCTCATCCGAGCGAATTGCAGCCTGCCCGAAATACTGTAATTCCTGTACCTCTACGCGAGTTCGCCAGCCTTTCTTCCGCGGCACCTCGAAGAAATAGCACTATGGTATTAGCAAGTCATGTCGACGCCGATACTTTACAAAGCTCTCGGACAACCCGCCTCGCGCCGCCGGGATTCCCATTGAATAGCGAAACAAAAAGTCATCATCTCAGGAGGACGAGAGCGATCATGAGGCTACGTAATCTATTGGCTCTGTTTCTTGGTGTTGCTCTGGCGTTTATGTTGTTCCAGCCGGCCGCACGAGCCGACCAATGGAACCAAATGACGGAACTGAAATTTAATCAACCGGTCGAGTTGCCGCATGTGGTGCTGCCGGCAGGGAGCTATTGGTTTGTTCTGGAGAATTCTCCCTCCAGCCGTGACGTCGTGGACGTATTCAGCCATAACTGGAAGCACGAGTACGCCACTTTCTTCACAGTACCCACTACCCGGCCAGATTCCACGGACCAAACGGTCTTGATATTTGCGGAACGCCCTCATGATCAGCCGGAGGCGCTGCTGAAGTGGTACTACCCTGGCCGATTGACCGGTCATGAGTTCCTCTACTCGCCGCGGCATGAGCGCCGGTTTGCCCGTGATCCGAAACGGACGGTCGAAGCGAACGGTTTCAGCTCCCGCTCTTGAGGCGCCCCGATTCCGGTATCTTTGCGCTCCACAGGGACGAGTTCGATGCTTCCAATACCAAGACCCAGAAGCAAAGCCAACGTCGGTATTGTTGGACTTTTTCGCAGATGATCGGAGCTTAGAGTTTCAGTTGTTTCTCAACTATCAGGGCACTTCACCGCACGTGTCGCAGGCTGACATCAATCGCATCGTACGAACAATACGCAAAGTCGCGCGGTATTGAACAGTCAGTTCGAGATCTTCTTCGGAACATGGGGATTCTCCTCCTTGGGATTTTTTAATCACGCAATCGAGAACATTAGAACACCATCGAAGAGGCTTACTATGGTTTCTTGCTTCCCCCCAAGGCAAGCTAAATCC
>JASHPL010000102.1 GCA_030038125.1 Candidatus Sulfotelmatobacter sp. | reverse complement strand
CTCCGTGAGATTACCGGCAAACGACGAAAGCCTAGATTTATTCCTCCACTTATTTCACCGGGGCAAGGACCTCGTCCAGACGGTCGGGAGTCGACTCAACTCTCTCAAGATGGGGATAGCGCAATCCGCCGTGGTAATCCAGCGTGACGGTTATGAAGTCTTTTTCCCGCTTCAGCAGCAGCTTGATCGGCATATTGTTCTTCTCGGCGGCGAGAATCGCCTCACGTAGCGTCGCGAAACTGAAAGCCTGATCATCTACGGCCTGAATTTGCATGTCAGGAGTTATTCCGGCTTTGTATGCAGGACTATTCCACCAAACTTGCAGGATGGCGCCGGCACTTCCCGCGCCCTCGTTCGGGCCTTCGCCCCTTACCAGCAGGCCGAGCGAAGTGGAGAAACTCATGCCGCGAGAGTGATCCACGTGCTTCATCCAGTCCGGTTCGGTGTCGTTGTAAACAAGCCGGTAGCCGCCTTGGGTGATTCCGTTCTCCGGAACCTGCGGTGCAACCTGAAAGACGCGTGTACGAAAGAATTCCGCCCAGTCGTATGGCTGTACGCTATTCAGAGCCTTCAGCAGATCTTCCAGAGTGTAAGTCACAGTCACGTAACTTCCATTGTCGATTCCGAAAAACATTTTGGCGAAATCGTCCAGGGATTTCTGACCATTGCTGAGCTGGCGAATTTTCGTATCGGCATCGAGCCAGATGAGGTCCGACTCGGGATAGTAGTCATACCAGCGCTGCCAACTGGGCCAGGACTCCGGGGCAGCATGTGCTGAAATGATCGGCTGATTGGTGGTGTCTTCGAGGGAGCGCCAGGTACGGCCGGGGCTGATCTCAAAACTGGCGGCAATTCGCGCAAAGGTATCTCGGGACTGCTCGGGTGTGCGCATGCCAGAGCGAGCTGTCAGGACGTTGCCGTAATAATCCGTTAAGCCTTCGTAGACCCAGAGCAGGGAGTTGCGCATAGGTTCGTTGAAATTCGCCGTCCAAAGGTCGGCCGGCCGGCGAAATTTTCCGTTCCAGGAGTGCGTGTATTCATGAGGCAAAAGTGCGCGCCCGGCGACTCCTGCGGACCAGTCGATAAAATAGTTGGCGCGCGTGCCATCCTCGCTTGACTGATGATGCTCCAGTCCTTTGCCTCCGACCGTATCGCTGAGGGAAAACAGGAAATCATAGTGATCGTAATGATGCGAATGGAAAAGTTTCTGCGCCTGAACCACGAGATTCTTGTGAAACTGCAGCTCGTCCGGGGTAATCTCCAGTTGCTCCGGCTTATCGGCAAAGACATCGAGAAAAACCGGGTTATCGGGGCCCGTCGAAAGATCGATACGCTTGAAATTCACGCCTGCGTAAAGCGGCGAATCGATCAAAGTGTTCAACGGAACATCCTTGAATTGCACCTGGTCTGCGTTCTGCGACTTCACATCGAGTGCGGTAGCGAATTTCCAGCCATCCGGCAACCGCAACTCAGGAGAAAACTCAATGCGACGCGCGAAGTATCCCGCCGGATACAGGAGCACGCTGTTCCATGTCAGGTCGGCAATTTTCGAAGAGATGCGACCCTGCTGCGGTCTTATCGGGGCGAGATATTGAAAGCTGAGTTCAAGAGAAGTCGCACCCTTCGGAACGTCGACGTGGAACGCCCACATGTTCACGTGGTCGCGCATCCAGGGAACGCGTTGGCCGTTTGCCGTGATGACAAGGCCAGCCAGATACGCCACCGGATTCGAAGGCGAGTGCGTTCCTGGGAGCCACTCTGGATAGAGCAAGGTGATTGGGCCGGGCTTCACCGGAATCGTCTCACGCACGTTGAGCACGCGATCATTGACGTTGGTCAGATCGACTTGCAGCGAGAGTGTTCCGGCGTAAGCCTGATCGACGGGCGTGGGGACCGGTGGAGGCAATGGCACCGGTTGCGGTCCAGATGAATTCTGCGCGTGGAGAACACTGATTAGAGCGACGAAAACGAGGAAAGGGACGATGTGATTACAGAAGAACCAACGGGGCATAAAGATTCTCCCAACCACTTCTATAAGATTGAACAAAGATTTGACGCAACGAAGAATCAGGCGCTATCAAGATGCGGAACCGGGCTCAGGAATGATACAAGACTGTTCCTACTCCACCGCTACTTTCGTACCTTTGGGAGTCGCGTTTGCCAGGTGCTCGATGCGCGCATCGAGCACCGCACGGAGCGCCTTGAGAAATTCGATGCGTGAGTTGACCAAATGCTGTTTTACGTCGGGAGAAATGCCGAGGAATTGGCGAACCGCATCCACAACTTCACGGCATGGGCAGGGCCCGTGAGCGGCGCGGTCTGTCGTAGTTGCCTGAGCTTGCTCTGGCTGGTTCATGAGGCCTCCTTCATTTCAACTGTCAGAACTCGATTATCCAAACGGGCCTTTGCCGGCTGTAATCCGGCCATCGAGCGGGGCAGGCCAATGTGGCGGCGAATCGTGCCGACTTCGACCACCAGTTCATCGCCTTTCTTGAACAACCCGACTTCCCCTTTGGTGGCAAACGGCAGCATCACGCGAACTTCGTACGCTCCATTTTGCTTGCCAAAGCTGAAGGGCTTCTCGGTGCGCGTTACTGCCGCGGGGTCTTCCCCCGAAGGATACAGCAGTTGGGCGAGAGACTCCAATCGCTCTTTGCCCAGAACTTCGTGAGCAAACAAGGGCACGCGCTTCACCGGGACCGGAGCAAAATATTCTTCGATCTCGTGCAGGATCCTGTCCTGAGAGAGGTGCCACTCGTTAAACCATGCGTCGCTGACTTCCTGCGGGAGCAGGCGGTTGACGATAACCGCATCCACGGTCAGGCCGTGTAAAGAGAAGTAGACGAACGCCCGTTCGGTTTCGCGGAGCACCATTTTTTCCGGATTCGTCACCAGCCGAACACTCGTGACTGCCGGATCTTCCATAACTTCATCGACTCCTTCCAGTTTCTGAAACAGATCGCGAATGTTCAGGAAATAACTGTCGGTCGGCAGCTCAAAGGGTGCCACGCGATTGGCGATGGGACGAACCGCTTTCAAGAAGTTCCGCTGAAAGGGAAAAATGTGCTTCATGTACCAGTCCAGCGTGGTTGGCATACTGATGAAGCGCATCGATTCCGCTGTGGGAGCGGCGTCCAGCACCACCACGTCATAGCGCTGTTCGCGCCGGTATTGATTGACGTACATCATGGCACTGAGCTCTTCCATGCCGGGCAGGATCGCCAACTCCTCGGCCTCGACTCCGCCGATCCCAGTCGTGCGCAAGACCGAGGTCACATAGGCGGAAATCTCCTGCCAATGACGCCTGATTTCTTTCTGAATGTTGAGCTCCTGAATCCAGAGCCGGTCGCTTATCAGCAACGGATCTGACGTGGTGAGGTGAAACAGGTCAGTTTCCAAATCGAAGGAGTCTCCCAGGCTGTGCGCCGGGTCGATGCTCATCACTAATGTGCGATAACCGAGCTGGGCGAGTTTGACGCCGCTAGCGGCGGCCAGGCTGGTCTTCCCGACTCCACCCTTGCCCGTGAACATAAGAATTCTCATGTCCCCATTGTACGGGCTCAGTGGTGGACGCCGCTTTGTGCAAAATTTCAAGAATAGAGCCGGAAATCATCGAGCCAGATTTTCGGATGCACGATGCGGGTCGCGGAATTCTCCACGACCCGCAGACGAGCAATCGTGTTCGATCTCCCTCTATCTATGCAGCTTTTGTTCCTTGAGGTCGCATCTGCTTCGAGAATTCCCGAAACGCAGCGATTTGGCCTGGCGAACGGGTTTCGCTCCATTTCTCGTAGCGCTGCGCCGCCTGTTCGAGATTCGCTGCGAAGAGCTTGTTCTTGAACATCTCCCGTCCTTGCTGGATTCCGGGCTTAATGCGCTCCCACACCGCGAAGAACTCGCCGGTCGTCTCGAAGAAGAGATCTTCGTGCAGCAAACCATGATTGAGAAGGGCGCAAGTCTGCTCCCAGTAGCTGATGACCATCATGAGCAATGCGCCATTTTCCGACATCGGAGGCGCGATCTTCATGCTTTCTTCGAAGGTCGAGGGAAAGTAGTTTTTCATAAACCAATCGCGCGCTTGCCGTAGACGGGCTTCGCGGCGCAGATCGTAGAGTTCCAGTTGGAGTTGAGCTTGCTCGTGCGTAGGCTTTGGATTTGTTGCTGACATGGTCGTTTTCTCCTGATTGATATTTCGTTCTTAAGTGTTCGTTTGAGTAGCGTTGACTTTCAGAGGTAGGTCGAACGAGCGATCCCGAAATCGACTGCCGCCAATCCACGTGATTGGATGAATACGTCCAGACTATCCGATTCTTTTTTGCAGGGATCAACTGGACATACTCACGGCGGCAAGGAAACGTGGCGAAGAGACAGTTCCGCTGCCGCGGTTTCAAATGGCGAGGCGCCTAGGCGGGCAAATTCGACAACTCCAGCACGGGACGAATCTCGACTGTGCCTTTGCGCGCACCGGGAATGCGGCCGGCGACCGCGATCGCTTCGTCCAGATTGGCAACGTCGATCAGAAAGTATCCGCCCAGCTGCTCACGCGTTTCGGCGAAGGGCCCATCCTGGACGCTCCTCTTGCCCCCGCGAACTCGCACGCTGGTTGCGGTCGCCACCGGCTGCAAAGGCGAAGCCGCTATAAATTGCCCGCTGGCTTCGAGTTGATGTGCCAGTTCAGTCGATTCTCCGTAGCAAAGTTTCCTCTCGGATTCGGTCCAGGCTTGTTCGTCTGCGTAGATCAGGAGCATGTATTTCATTTCGGATCCCCCGGTTATCTCGCTTTCAATCGACCAATCTATGTTCTTGTGATCTCCACGTGCATGCAATCTTCGCTCATGGTGTGTGCCTTAATCCGATACCCAAGGGCAGGCAGGTCGATGTTTAAGAGAAGATTTTCTCCCGCTCCCAAAAGTTTCGGGCAGTACGCGAGATGCATCTCGTCGACGAGCTGCGCCAGAAGATATTGGCGAATCGTGGAGATTCCCCCTCCCAGCCGAAGCTCTTTCCCTCGAGCTGCCTGACGAGCCCGTTCGAGAGCGCCATGAATACCATCGGTGACGAAATGAAACACCGTACCGCCCTGCATCGCCAGCGGCTCGCGCTGATGGTGTGTGAGCACGAAAACGGGAGTGTGGTAGGGCGGATTTTCTCCCCACCACCCCTTCCAACTGCCGTCCTGCCATGGGCCACGGATCGGACCGAACATGTTTCGCCCGATGATCCAGGCGCCGACGTTCTCGAAGCCTCGCGCCATGAAGTCATCGTCCACGCCGGTTGTCCCGCCACCCTCGCCCGTCGTAGCGTGAATAGCATGAAACGTGCGCGTGTTGAAGGCCCATTCGTGCAGGGCACGGCCCCCAACTCCAAGCGGATTTTCGAGGCTTTGACTTGGACCGGCACCGAAACCGTCAATCGACAGTCCAAAACTGCGAACACTAAGCTTTGACATCTCTCTCCTGGAGCTTGGGATCCCGCAAGCTCAGTCGTCGCATCACATTCCCTAAGCCACTTCGGTCTCTGTGGCCGGGGCAACGTAGCGCCCGGCGGGAGAAACATGACCTCCGGCTTCATAACGATCGTGGTGACGAACCCAATCCGCCAGCGTATATGTAGGACCATTTTCATCGCGGCCTTTGGGGGTTAGGTCGAGATAGAAATAGGTGGTCAATCCGCCTTCATCTCCCCGTGCATAACACGAGTAGGTGTGGAACACGTTCCCGGAAGCATCCTTGCAAAATACGCTCACACCCGAGACCTCTTCACTCGGATAGGGCAAATCTTGGACCTCGAAATTGTAGAATACCTTGCCTTGTTCGATTTCTTCCTTCCGGAATGAAGCGTGAAAATCGAAATTGAAGTCGCTCTCGAACGAGGAGAGCCACTTGAAGCTCCAGCCCATGCGCTTTCTGAAAGCCTCGATCTCCGCCAGCGGAGCGCGCGATATCGCAACATAGGTCACGTCGTGATGCTCGAGATGAACCAGCGCTCCTTCGACATGATCGGAAGCGAAGGAGCAGCCCACGCAACCTTCTTTCCATCCGGGTCCGAACATAAAGTGGCGGACGATCAATTGGCTGCGCCCGGCGAACAAGTCGGCGAGTGTTTCTTTCCCGTTCGGCCCGTCGAAAACATGATTTTTTTCAACTTTGATCCACGGAAGCTCCCGCCGCAACGCGCGAACCGCATCATATTCGCGGGTAAGCTTCTTCTCTCTGGCCAGCAACTCTCTGCGCGCCGCCAGCCATTCAGCCCGCGAGACTACCTTCGGCTTTTCGATCGTGCTCGTCGACATCTGCATTTCTCCTTTTACTTGAGTTCGTTACAGTTTCATTCTTTGCATTCCAGTTGCGCGATACTTTGATCGCCAATGCCGCCAAGCCTCCGGCTGAAGTTGCACCGGCCGCCACCAGCGCCAGAGTCGCAAAACAAAAAGGGCACATGGTTTATCTCCCTGAGCGCCTGGCTGGAAGCGCCAACTCCCTTTCTCTGGTTTGTCGAACGGCAGACGGCCGTTTCGACAACCAGTTCATGTTTTTCCAATGTTTGGCTTTCGCTTATTTATCGAATAGAAAGTGTCTGATTCGACAGTCCTCGCGAAAAACTATCTGCGCCCTTTCTGCTCGTCTGCAGCAGGACCAGCGGGAAACCGGCGCAATCGGGTTTGAAGCTCGTAGACGATCCGCGCATCTTCGTAGGACTTCGCCACGCATGCCTGGGTCGATTGATACGCATGACGGATCGCCGCGGGCGAGACCGTCCCTAGCGGTTGGCATGGCTGCATACTGGTCACGGTTAGGCCGATTGCGAAGGCCAGAAATGTGAGCAGGTTTCGTCGTGAAGTCATAACGGTAATCCCTTTTTATCGCGCTTACGGTACAACTGCTGTTCTCACTGGATAGTCGAAGCCGCTGCCATCGAATCGACACTGCGGGGTAAAAAATCTAAGATGCCAACATGCCTGTCGACGTCGCGGCGGCCGTAGAAGCGGTCTACCGCTCGGACTGGGGACGGATCGTGGCTACTCTAATCGCCCTGCTGGGCGATTTCGATCTGGCGGAAGAGTATGCCCAGGAAGCTTTTACAGCTGCTTTGGATCAATGGGCCGCTTCCGGGATTCCCGAATCGCCGCGGGCCTGGATCGTCTCGACCGCGCGACACAAAGCCATTGATCGTTTACGCCGGCAGACTTTGTTCACCGAGAAGCTTCAGCCTCAACTCGCGCACGAACTTCCGTCTACCACCGAGCAGCCTGCCTATGAAGAGGATCAAATCCCGGACGAGCGGCTTCGCCTTGTTTTTACCTGTTGCCATCCGTCCTTGGCGCCAGAAGCACAGGTTGCTCTTACGCTGCGTTCCTTGTGCGGCCTGGAGACGGACGAAATCGCCCGCGCCTTCGTTGTGCCCACGGCGACGATGGCACAGAGGCTGGTGCGAGCAAAACGCAAGATTCGCGACGCGCGCATTCCGTATGCCGTTCCGAGTGCCTCGGAGATGACGGAACGCCTCGATGCGGTGCTGACCGTCATATATCTCGTGTTCAACGAAGGCTACACGGCGACGCGAGGCGAGCATCTGGTTCGTACCGATCTTTGCGCCGAAGCCATTCGTCTTGGCCGAATTCTCCGGGAATTGATGTCGCCGCAATCACCACAGGAAGTCGCGGGATTGCTGGCGCTGATGCTGTTACACGATGCGCGGCGCGAAGCCCGCGAGGATGCAGCGGGCCAAATCGTATTGCTGGAAAATCAGGATCGCAGCCTTTGGAAGAGAGATCAGATTGTCGAGGGTCTGTCTCTGGTCAATGAGGCGTTACAGGGCAGTCCGGGGCCGTATGCGCTGCAAGCCGCGATCGCAGGAGAACACTGCAAGGCCGCTCGCCCCGGAGATACAAACTGGCGCGAAATCGTCCGGCTCTATGATCGGCTGGAGCGCATTAATTCCTCGCCCGTGGTCTCGCTGAATCGTGCCGTCGCCATAGCCATGGCAGAAGGTCCGAATGCCGCGCTTCCCATCATCGACGCTCTGGCAGAAGCCGGCGACCTTGAGAACTATCATCTCTTACATGCGGCGCGGGCCGACTTGTTGCGTCGCATTGGCGCTCGAGATGAGGCGGCCAAAAGCTACTCTCGCGCACTCGCATTGGTGACCAACGAACAAGAGCGCATTTATCTGCAGCGGCGTTTGAGAGAAGTACAGAACGATTCCGTCACACATTGATCAAGGTTCTTAAAGGAGCCAATTTGATCCGCGTATGCCGCCCTTTTGTGATGCTCACGATTCTGAGTGCGATCCCGACAATCTTCTGGTTGAGCCTAAGCGTTCAGGGGCAGGCATCGATTCGCGGCTTCACCGCGGCTTCACAAGCTCGCGAAACTGAGGTCGAAACCAAATTCAAATCCATCCCATCGCCGGAAGAAGAACGCCGACAACATCGTATTTTCACTGCTGAGCCGCATATTGCCGGATCCAAGCGCAATAACGAACTCGCACGCTACATCGCAGACGAGTGGCGCAAACAGGGCCTGGAAGATGTTGTCATCCGGCGCTATGACGTTTACGGAACAAACCCGAAGCGCGCCTCGCTTGAAATGATCGCGCCGACGCACTATCGAGCCACACTGCGCGAGGCTGCGCTTGCGGACGATCCGGATTCAAAAAAGTCGGCAATCAGCGGGTCATGGTTTGGCATGTCGGTTTCGGGTGAGGTAACTGCACCGGTGGTCTACGCTCACAGCGGCAATCCCGAAGATTACGAATTGCTTCGGAAGAACGGCATCACCGTAAAAGGCAAGATCGTACTGGTGCGTTACTCGAATCCTTATAGCTATCGGGGGTTCAAAGCACTCACCGCGGAGCGCGAAGGGGCAGCGGCAATTCTTATTTATAGCGATCCCGCCGAGGATGGCTACAAGAAGGGAAAGGTCGATCCCGACGGCCCCTGGGGACCCGAGTACCACATCCAGCACGGCGCAATCACATACGACTTCGTCGTGCCTGGGGATCCGCTCACTCCGGGGTGGGCGTCGGTGCCGGGAGCAAAGCGCATTCCCATTGAACAAGCAAAGTCAGCGCCGAAGATTATGGGGCTACCGCTTTCCTGGCACGATGCGAAACCACTGCTCGAAAACATGGATGGGCCGGTTGCGCCCCCGGACTGGCAAGGTGGGCTGCCCATCCAATATCACCTCGGCGGCGAGCGCGTGAAAGTCCATCTCCAGATCGAAATGAATAATCATATCCAGCCATACTACGTCGTCGAGAGCCGAATTCGCGGGGCTGAGTTGCCCGAGGAATGGGTAGTTCTGGGAAATCATCGCGACGCATGGGTTTTTGGCGGAGTAGATCCTTCGAGCGGCACCGCTTCTATGATGGAGATGACCCGCGCCCTCGGGCAGCTTGTCAAAGAAGGCATGCGGCCGCGCCGAACGATTGTGATCTGCAGTTGGGACGGAGAGGAAGTAGGACTGACTGGTTCGACGGAATGGGGCGAGCAGTTTGCTGACGAACTTCGCGCCAAGGCGGTTGCCTATATCAATGTCGACGAAGCGACTTCAGGGCCGAACTTCCATGGGCAAGCCGTTGCTTCTTTGGCCCCGATGCTGGTTGAAACCACGCGGAGTCTGCAGGATCCTTCTGGCGAATCTTTGTACGAAGCTTGGAAAGCGACTGTGGCGCGCGAAAAGGAGCAAGGCAAGCAAACGGGTCAAATGAACGACTCTGGGCTGGTTGACGGGGCACTCGCGGACACACGAATCGGCAGCGGTTCCGACCACACCGTGTTTCTAAATTTTATTGGGGTTCCGGTGCTGGGGTTGCAATTCGACGGAGATTACGGCGTTTACCACTCGGCCTATGACGATTTCTTCTGGATGAATCATTTCGGCGATCCGGAATATCGCTATCACACCCTGATGTCCCAGTTGTGGGGAGTAACTGCCTTGCGCCTGGCCAGCGCCGATTTGTTGCCGTTTGATTTTGCGACGTATGCCGAAAACGTCCGTCAGTTTGTCAACGAGATGGCGAAAGGCAGGGATCTTGGCGCACTTGATCTTAATGGACTGAGAAAAGAAATCGATAGCTTCGAAGAGGCGGGTCAGCGGCTGAATGAATCGATAAGCCGGATGTTGGCCTCAGGGCGGATCGACGCACAGCTTGCCGAACATCTGAATCATGGAATGATGCAGGTCGAGCGCAACTGGCTCAATCCCGAGGGAATTCCGGGACGCCCATGGTTCAAGCACATTCTTTACGGCGCTCGATTTACATACGCCCACCTGGAATTGCCCGGTCTCACCGAGGCGGTCGAAAATCAAGACTGGCCAACGGCCCAGAGGCAAGCGGAGATTTTGCGGCACGCCCTGGAAACAAATACCAAACTGCTCGACGCGCTGAACAATAGCATTGTTGGTGCAAAATAAAGAGCTCTGAGCCCGGGGCTGAAAAACGCTCTTTTCAAAGCCCGCGCCTTAATCGGCTTTGTGGTTAAACCAGGATGCTGCCGGTCCCGTCCGACGCTAACACGCAGAGGTTCCAGACATCATGGAACGACCACTTTGATCGCCGCAGTCTTGCGGCTTTCTTCTCCGGAGATATTGACGGCGGTCACCGCATAGTAATACGTGCTGTCGTTCGCGACAGTCGAATCATCATAGAGAGTCGAGGCGATCAGGCTCGCGTTTATTTTTTTCCAGGTGCTGCCATCGGGACTGCGATACATGTTGTATCCGGCGATGTGGGTCGATGTGGAGGCTTTCCAGTCCAGGTCTACGACGTGATTCCCGGAAGCTTGAATCGTAACTTTATACGACTTCGTGGAGACGGCTCCGCCGCAGCCAGTAACCGAAACGGTAAAGGAATATGTCGCCGGCTTGGTCGGGGTTCCGCTGAGATCCAGGTCTGTGGTATTGGTCGAAACGGCCTTTGTAACACCGGTCGGCAGGGCTCCGGAAACGATTGCCCATTTGAACGGCGTGCAGCCATCGATCGCGGCAATCACGGCCGAGTAGTGCATATCGACTGTCCCATTGGGAACGCTGGTGGTCGTGATCTCGACAACCGCGAAGCAAGGGAATGCAAATGTGAGTAATAGCGAGCAGAATAGGAATCTCCTCATGCGTTCCATGCTGCCGCGAAGTGGCCAATTCCCAATAGATGCGCAGAGTTTAGAGCCTTCTTGTCGCGAAAGGTTTAGGAACTTGCTGACTCGGAAGGTTTACAAACCAATTGCGTTAGTAGAAAGTTTCAAAACCCATGCACTGCCGAGATCCGGCAGGAATTGGTCTCGAGTAAGTGATGACCGAAATTTTCCAGGCAGGCTACGCGGTTTGGCTATTCATCAGGCCCTGTTTTCGAGCAAAAACATATGCGCGTCGGCTTTGGTACTCCACCTCGGGAGCATAGGGAGCTCGCTCGACGACCTCAGCAATCGCAAAACCAGCGTCCCGGAGGGAGTTGCAAATTTCTGCAGTCGGAAAGAAAAAAAAGTTCATGGTAATTCGTTTTCCCCACAACTCTTCTTCGTGCAAGAGTTCATTTCCGATATGAAACGCCAACAACAGCAAGCCTCCGGGTTTTAGAACTCTCGCCATCTCTCGGAAGACTATTCCCAGCGATTCTTTCGGAATATTCACGATGGCATAGAATGCGGCGATTCCGGCAAGCGCGGAATCCGGCATGGGAAGCGCAGTCATATCGCCTTCCTGAAACGAAATATCGGGATTCCGATGGCGAGCCTGTTCCACCATTCGGGGCGAAATGTCCAACCCGAAAACTTGAGCGCCCACGTCTCGCAAGTAGCGCGCAACCTGACCCGGCCCGCAGCCCATATCGCACACTTCTTCCTGCCCAGCGACTTCAGCGGCGAATCGGTTGAGGAGTTCCCGGTCCAGCGGCTTATGTTCGAGTTCGTCGGCAAGGCGGCGCGTGTATTCCTCCGCCAGCGAGTCATAACTTTCACGAATCGAGCTTCTGACTTCGTCTCTCATAACCGCACCCTACAGAATACTCAAAGTGTCGAATCCATCATCTCCCGCTTTGAGCTTGGCGAGCGCAGCTCTGCCATGTTTTGAACCGTTTGCGCTTCCCTCCTCACTGAGGCTCAGAACGTTGAGTCTTCGATCAAGGGAGATACC
>JASHPL010000101.1 GCA_030038125.1 Candidatus Sulfotelmatobacter sp. | reverse complement strand
CAATACACCATCGAAAACGAAGATCGCTATTGCCTGCAGTCAAGCCCTATGGTCGCTTCTGATGAAGATGCCGCAACCGGCGCAACCCGCAAAGGCGACCGGGCGTCGTATTTCTGGCAGTATCCCAACCTCATGCTGAATTGCTACGAGGAATACATGGACACGAATTATGTGATTCCTCTGGATGCCGATCGCTGCCGCGTGATTTTCGATTTCTATTTCGGTGACGTGAGCGAATCCCGTCGTGAACATAATGGCCAGTCGGTCGAGGTAGGAAATCGGGTGCAGGGTGAGGATTTAGGAATTTGCGAAGATGTGCAGCGCGGCTTGAAGTCGCGGGCGTATCGAGCAGGCCGGCTCTCGGTGCGGCGCGAAGCCGGCGAACACCTGTTTCATCGATTGCTGGCCGCGGATTTAAAGGGGAGTTCTGGTAAGGCAGGTATAGGCTGAGACCTTAGAACGCTTTATTTACAGGGCTGAATCATCTCACCGTATTGCGCATCTTCTTTGTAGATAAAGTTTGAGTTTTCTACGTTGAGCACTAGATCAGTGGATACGATCCGACCCCACCAGACCTCAATGAAAATCAGTTTTTCGTTCAGCCATTCAGCATGCACCCCACCACTACCGTGATCCAAGAATGAAATTTTCAATTCACGACCTTTCAGGCCGACCCCTCCCACGAATACGGCGGTATTCCATGGGCCGGACTTTTCGAAATCGGGCGGACGCAACGAAAAATACCGAGTGCGTTGCGGGCTGAGCTGTTTTGTGCTGATATTTGCGGACAATTGGCTCAGCTGTTGAACCAATATTTTGCCTGCGGAGAAGCCATCGTCTGCAGAGGAGTAATCGACGCGCTCCTCCTCGCATGCGATACGCGCTTCAGATTCCTGCGCATGCACGCCGGAATTGAAAGCGGCGACGAGGACAAACGAAAGCACGCATGCATACACGTTTGCCGCCCCTTCGACTCCGAAGGCGGCTGCTGTTTTCCTGATAAATGTCTTCATGCCGGGACTCCCTCGTGCGGCGAACTGTTCTAATCCTGAGATTCCCGTTCTCGCCGCAACGCGCGCAGATCAATCCCAAGCTGCTCGGCTTTTTTATAGAGATGGCTCCGTTCCAGTCCCAAGGTTTTCGCAGCTAAAGTCATGTTCTGATTGCTACGCTTCAGTTCCGCGAGGATAACCTCTCGCTCAAACGACTGTACACGACTCGCGAGAGGGCCAGAGGACATGGTTACTACGGCGGGGGAGCCGCCGGATGCGGGGCTGGGCATGGTAGCTTGCACAGTTGCGAGATCGACTTGACTATCGGTGGACAGTAGCATCAGGCGTTCGATCATGTTGCGGAGTTCGCGCACATTGCCGGGCCAGGAATGCGATTGCAGCGCCTTTATCGCCTCCGGAGAGAAAGTAACGGGCTTCCATGCGTTCTGGTTGCAGACCTGCGCCGCAAAATGCTCCACCAGTGCCGGAATATCCTCGCGGCGCTCGCGCAAGGGCGGTAGTTGCAGCGGGAAGACATAGACGCGATGAAATAAATCCTGACGAAATTTTTCCTCGCGGACTCGCGCCTCCAGATCGCGATGAGTGGCAACTATGACGCGTACATTGACGGCGACGGGCTTGTCGCCGCCGACTCGCTCCACTTCCCCTTCTTCGAGCACGCGCAGCAACTTGGCTTGCATGCTCAAAGGCATGTCGCCGATTTCATCGAGAAAAATCGTTCCCTGATCCGCCTGCTCGAATTTTCCGACATGACGCATGGACGCGCCGGTAAACGATCCCTTCTCGTGACCAAAAAGTTCTGATTCGATCAACTCTCCCGGAACGGCGGCGCAATTGAGCGTCACGAAGGGGTCGGCTGATCGCGCGCTTCGCTCGTGAACGGTTCGCGCAACCAGTTCCTTGCCAGTGCCTGTCTCGCCAAGAATGCACACCCGCGATTCGCTGGCCGCGACGCGTTCGATTTGGGCCATGACCCGGCGCATCGCCTCTCCCCTCCCCACAATTTCATGCTTGCCGAGTCGCTGCCGCAGCTGACGGTTTTCGATTTCGAGGCGCTGCAGCTTGAGCGCATTTTCGACCGTGAGCAGGAGTTTGTCAGACGAGATCGGTTTTTCCAGGAAATCGAGCGCTCCCAGCCGCGTGGCTCTAACGGCCATCTCGATGTGCGCTTGACCTGACATCATGACGACAGGTGTGCTGACTCCGTCTTTTTTGAGATCTTCGAGGAGCGAGAGGCCATCTTTGCCCGGCATCACTACGTCGGACATGATCAAATCGAAGCGTTGCGCCTTCGCCAACTCGAGCGCCTTGGACGCACTGTCGCACACGGTGGCTTCGTGACCAGCCAGGCGAAACGCGCGCGCGAGTGATGCCAGCGTGTTGGCATCGTCATCAACGATCAACAGATGGGCTTTGAGTGGCACTTTCCTTCGCCTTTCTAAACGCGGAATTCAGCCGTGGTCGGAACTTTGTTTTCGATGTGCATAACGTTTTTCGGAACGGCGGCATCGCACGGCAATTCGATAGAAAAAGTCGTGCCGCGTCCAGGTTCACTTTGCACGCTGATCCTGCCTCCGTGGTCGCTCACCACCGACTGCACGATAGCCAAACCGAGACCGGTTCCGTGCTCCTTGCTGGTGTAATACGGAGTAAAGATGCGTTCGCATTCTTCACGCGTCAAACCCGAGCCGGTGTCGGCGACTTCAATGATCGCTTTGCGATTGGCGCTTTTGCTACGCAGTGTCAGCGTGCCGCCGTTGGGCATGGCATCCATCGCGTTGAGGACCAGATTGGACAACGCCCGGTGAAGCAGTTCTCGATCGGCGGCAATGACTTCCACGGTGTCGTCTAATTCAAGCGCCAACGCGATGGGTTTGCGCTCGGGCGATTGCAATTGTGCCCGATGAAGATACGCGACATCGCGAAGGATTTCATTCACCTCGACCGATTGCAACAGTGGCTGCGGCATCTTCGAGAATTCACTGAACCGGCTCACGATGCTTTTAAGATTCGAAATCTCGGCTAGTAGCGTGTGCGCACTTTCGTTGAATATTTCGTCGAACAATTTCGGATCTTGCGTCCGCGCTCGCAGCAGATTTTCCACCGTGAGCTGCAGGGGGAAGAGCGGATTCTTCAGTTCGTGCGCCAGTCGCCGCGCCAATTCACGCCATGCGGCAACGCGCTCGGCTTGCACCAGCCGTTCGCGTTGCGTAAGCAGTTCGGACGTCATTCGGTTAAACGATTCGGCCAATTGCGAAATCTCGTCGGTGCCAGATACATCTACGCGCGCATTCCAATCGCCGGCGGCGACGTCTTGTGCGGCGCGCGCCAATTGTTCCACTGGCCGCGTCACTCTTGCCGCGGCCCAAGTGCTCAGCAGAATCGCGAGAACAATCCCAATCCCAGCCACCAGCAGCGCTGAATCGCGAATGTGGCGTTTCAGCTCCACATAGGAGCGCCGTGAGTTGCCAATCAGCAGAATTCCCAGCAGGGGACGACCCTGGCCGATCCCACGCAATGGAATCGCATGGAAGAGTTCGTCATCGGCCTGATCTGCCGAATGATGCACAATTCCGGATGTTGCCTGTTTGTATTGCTGGACCGATTCGATCAGCGTGACCAGGCTCTCAGGAATCGTTCCAGAAGCGCCGCTTGGTTCGAGCAGCAGGTCGGCGGAAAAATGTTCTCGTTGATTGAGATAAAGGAGGACGCGCATGTTCGCCGGAAGATCAAGCGTGGAGAGAAAACTCTTGTCCAGCTTTCGCCCGCCAACCACGTAGAACGGGTGTTCGCCGACGCGAGTCGCCCGAACCGCGAGCAGAGCGAGAGCCGTCGAGTCCCGCGACTCCTGCTGCATCAGAAAGGGACCTTGTCCGCTGGCCGCCGAAAGATTGTCAAACCCAGTCTCGGGATATCCGAACTTCGCCGGCGTTTGGGCAGAAGAAACGATGGCGCCGTGTTCGTCGACCAGATCGAGGAAGTCGAGCTGGTGACTTTCAGCCAGACTTTTCGCGAGATCGAAATACGCGGCAGTGTCCGCTAGGCCACCGTTTAGCTCCGTTGCCATGCGCGTGACCGGCTCCGATGCCGAGATGGCTTCCACGCGCCGTACGACTTCATCGCCTTGCCGATTGAACTCGCGTTGAAACTGGGCTACCAGTGCGGCGCTACGTTCGTCTTCGCTTTTTTCGAAGGCCTGCCGAGTTAGCGCCAGCACCAGCCCTCCTACAGCGGCGACCGATACGAAAACTGTCAGCGTGAACACAGCCAGCAGCTTGCGTCGGAAACTCATCGCGGTTTATTCTCCAGCCAGGCGTCTGCCAGATTCCAGCTGCCGTCCGGCCGCAGCGTCCAGTTCTTGAGCGCAGATGAACTCGCATACATCATCGGGAGATGGAATAACGGAATAATCTTTTGTGTTTCCAACTCAGCTCGTTCGGCGGAATAAAGGTCTTCAACGGAATTGCTGGAAATGTTTTGGACGGGCAGGCCAACGGTTGCGCTCATCTCGGTAAGCGCAATCCACGGATCGGCAGATGCGAGCGGGATGCGCGTCAGTCGCAAATCAGCCGTAGACGCGGAAGTGGGTTGCAGCGACAATCCCGCATCCTTCGCGTTCAGCGCAACACGGTCTGCCAACAAGCGTTCCAGCGAATCGTTAGCATCGTAACCAAGTGTCCAGGTCGGAATGGTCCGAACCTGAGAACGCTCACGACGCGCCAGGGACAAATCTGGCTCTGCAGGAAAGACGAAGGCATATCCGCTCATCCAGTTGGGAAGCAAGCTCGCAGCCGGCTGGCCTGCGCCCTGCAACAACACGCTGCGCATGGACCCGCGATCAATGCTCAAAGCCAGCGCCGCCCGCAACGATTTCTCGTCGTCGGTCTGCGCATCTCGGGCAAAGACCAAAGCGGCCAACTCCATGGGCAACGATGACACAAGATGTGCGTCACCGAGCGACAGGCGGTGCGCCTGCTCCGGCGCAACCTCGACCAGGTCGGCTCTACCCAATTCCAAGGTCGTGAATTGATCGCGAAAGCTTTTGCCCATTTCAATTTCGATCAAGTCGAGGAATGGCCGACCACCCCAATAATCTTCGTTCGCGGCCAGCGTCAGTTTGGCTCCCGTTTGCCACTCCACAATGCGAAACGGACCTGTACCGGTTGGCCTTTCGTTCGAATCGTTCTTGATGATGGAATTTCGCGGCAGAGCCAGTTCTGACAGCAAATTCGGACAATCGCACTGAATGACAACCGAGCCGCCATCAGCAGTTACCTCCCAGTTCGGATTGGCGGCGCGCAACGAGGCGGCTGCACTTTCCGCTGTCAGTACCGTGCCGTCATGAAATCTCACTCCATTCCGCAATAGAAAACGCCAGGGCTGACTTTTACCGGC
This sequence comes from Candidatus Sulfotelmatobacter sp., assembly GCA_030038125.1. Classification (GTDB taxonomy): domain Bacteria; phylum Acidobacteriota; class Terriglobia; order Terriglobales; family Acidobacteriaceae; genus Sulfotelmatobacter. Next base: position 10,063 of record JASHPL010000101.1, on the reverse strand, counting down.
CGACTGCCACGATGTTGCCAGCACGGGCTGCGGACGGCCGTTGTCATCCAGGATGATCAGAGTGTCGAAGACCATGCGCATGATGCTGCGTTCGGCAAATGAATCCGCCTGCGTAGCAGCGGCCGGATTGAGCGAATCTAGCCTCGCCTGCATCATGATGCGCAGCGTACCACCATATTGCGGGCGTGTTTCAGGCTGACCCGCTGCTCCGGCGAGCAGCAGGCTACTGATCGCAAGCCATCGCCAAGCGAAAAGCTTCATAGGTTCCTGTTTCTCGACCTTGTACCACCGCAACAGCCGTGTCTCCGCGCGCCTCCGTCCACAGCGCGGTAATCGCTCCGGGGAAACTCACCTCTTCGCTGACCGCAACAGGATCGCGATCGGGGAACTCGTAAGCCCGAATAGAATCGCTGTTCTGATCTCCTGCAGTTGCGGCCAGCACCTGCCAGCCCGCGCCGCACGCCGTTTTCACACTGGTGAGATCGCTTCCCCAACCCCAGTTCACCGCGCGATCGCTCATGCCGTCGATCATATGTACTTGCCCTGCGGTGGCGGCAAAGAACCACAGGGTGTATCGATCCCGCGGAAGCAGAGCAGCGGAATAAAATTTGGGGACAGTTGCGAACTTTCCCAAGGTCGGGGTCAGCACACCGGTAAAGAAATTTCGCGTTGGAGCGAAAAATGCCTTCATCTGCGGGACAACCGTAGATGCTCCATTTGCTAATCCAGCACTGGGGAAGACCGATAACTTTTCTCCGTTCAAAGTCCCCGGGATGAGCGGCCACGGATCATCACTGTCGTGGCAATTCAAAGATAAGGGTAACGAAGAAGCTGTCGAACAAAGTACGCCGGGAAGGTACACGTCTAACAAATGATCTCGGGCGGGAATGAGGCGGCCCCGTAAATCCCTCGGCCATGGACGATCATGTGCAATTGGCAGTGCCTGCTCCTGCTGCCACTTCCCGCTTTGAAGCCGGTACAGCGAAACGCTTTCAGGATCAAGCACCGCCATGTGGCTTGGCGTTGGCCCCTCTTCGAGCAGAGCCACGTCGAGGATTCGATTACTCTGTTTCCACAGCGAGATTTTGCGGAGGCGGAGCGGAATCGAATCACGCGCTGCGAGCGAGCCTTCCGGCCGCGGGGTTGAAACCAACAACACCGCGGACTCCCCTGCACTCTGCTGGATCTGCGCGATCCAGACAAACGAGGTGGGATTCTCCGAGAGCGAAATCTTCACGTTCGCCGCCGCCTGATTTTCGTTCACGAAATGCAGCCCCAGTGCTTCCAGCGCATTGCGCAGCCCGTTTTCCACGATTTCGGCGTCGCGCTGGCTGAGCGATGATCGGTTCTCAAAGATAACGGCAACCGCTCCCGGCCCGGTGACCGCGATAATCTTCCGCGCCAGGTTTTGTTCCGGCGCATTCCAATCGGCAGCAGAAACCTTCATCAGCAATCCGACCGAAAGCAAACAGAGCAACAGAGCAATGCGGAGGAAACGAGGAAAAAGACAAAAGCGATAAACCGCGTTCAAGTTGACGTCAGGAATGGCCGAATTATAAACCGCTTCTTGCATGGCTCCGAATCCAGCCTCTGTACTGTTTGGACACCGCAGATCCCCTTCCGGGCATTGCCCCTTACCCCAACTACTCTGTGAAGCGACCTCTGTCTAACGCAGTCACCAGAACCAGGTTGTCGGGAGTGAGAAAATCCTCCGGCCCATAAAGCTATTTTGTTTGTTCTTCTGGCTCTTCGGGCTCAGGCTGGGTTCTGGATCCGACGGTGTTCATGCTCCGCAGAATGTCGTTCATGAAGAACTTTCCATCGGCGGGAACCATCATGATCTGCAGCTTATCGGAGAGCCGTTCGGCCACGATCTTATTAATCAGCAAAGGATTCTGTTTCAAAACCGCTGCCTCGCTCTGCATCCGTTCGGCGTCTGCGGCAGCGGTTACGCGAATACGGTCGGCCTCGGCTTCAGCCAGCAGCTTTCTGCGTTCGGTTTCAGCTTTGCTGTCGATCACCTTCGCCTGCGCGGCAGCTTCGGCGTTCTGAATCGTCGCTTCCTTGCGAGCCTCCGCTTCCAGCTTGCTCTGTTGAATCTGCTTTTCTTTCAGCGGAAGCGTATACCGCATCGCGTCGGCTTCGCCTTTGGCCTGCAACACATGTACCTGCGCCTCGCCCTCGGCTTGCTTGATCTGCTGCACTTTGACGGCGTCGGCCTCGAGTTCGGCAATCTTGACCTGTTTCTGTTTCAACTCCGTTTCCACGCCCATGCGATCGTTTTCCTGTTCTTTCAGCAGGAGTGTTTCCAGACCCTTGGCATATTCCTCGGGCAACTGAATATCGCGCAGCATGACTTCTTTCACGATGATGCCATCGGCTGCCAGTTTTTGCGTGATCATGCCGGCCGCACGTTGGCGCACTTCTTCCCGCTTCGCCGAGAAAACGTCGCGCACGGTGTAGTTCGGAACCAGCTCGCGCCACACACTGGCCACAATGGGTGGAACAATTTCCCGCTCGACGGGCCTTGGCAGGTTGCTCTGAATGTAGTCGAGCCGCTTTGGATCGAGCCGATAGCGAACGGTAATGGCGAGCCCGAGAGTCAATCCTTCTTTGGCCTGTACGTCCAGCAACTGCGATTTGCCGGAAACATTCACTGCCGCGTTCTTTCCGTCTTCAGATATTCCGGTGGTGAAAATCTGATCGCGAATGTCGAATAGCGCGACCTCTTCCACCAGAGGAGTGACGAAATGAACGCCAGGATAGAGCGTTCCGGGAAGCGTCCCGCTGGTTTGACTGACGCCCACACCCGCCGATCCGCTGGGCACGACAACAATGCTGAGCGCGAGCAGCATTGGTCCCCAGGCCAGCATTGCCAAAGCTAAGGACGCGCGCCAGCGCCACCGCGGCACCGGCATCGGCAAGGCACCGGGGACTGCAAGCGCTCGCCGGTAGAATAGCTCGCGATATAAGTCATATCCCAGGATGCACACGGCGGCGAGAATCATTCCCAAGCCGCCACTGATCAGCAAATACTTCAACGCCAGCATGGTCGTTCTCCTTCATTAATTCGTTTGCGCCGACTCACCGCTTGTCCACGAATTTGATTTCTGCATTCTGCTGCGCCAGCCTTCGAGGGCTGAAGAACAGACGGAAGACTTGTCCAAAGAAAATTTCCTCCGCCAGCAACGCCACTGCTAGCGAGAAGATCAACCCTCCGACGATTGCCATGAATGTGATTGCCATTTGCATGACGCCCTCCTGCGGTCAGGCTGGAATTGCGCATTGTGCTGTCCAGCCAGCGATTGCGTTATTTCAGAAGGCATGAGTAAGGCCAGTCAGTTTTTCTTGAAGAGTGAGGAGCTTAGCGAGGGCTGGGGATTTGTACCTGTGTGTAAGGGAACACAGGGTGTCGTTTCACACACAGTTCGCGTGCGCCGCAGAAAAAAAGCCGAGCTAATGATGTTGTTGACCAACGGAAGGGAAGAGCCTTCAAGCGCCCGGCTCCCGCCGTCTGGGGTAACGGCTTGTGGGGTTCTGTGGGTGGAGCCGGGCGATCCTATGACTAGAAGGCCTAGTTCAATTGTGCTTATTTAAGTCCTAGCGAGACAGTATTTCTGTGACGTGCGTCACAGTTCTGCGTGATTTTCATCAATAGTCATCGCGCTTAGGTTCAACGCCGGTCGCGCCTCTTTTTCTTCAATTTGTTCCATGAAAGCACATTTGGCTGTGATGCAAATCACAGCTAGGCCGCTCCGCCCCTCTTACACTCGTTTTCGTTCATTTCACTTTGGAGAACTATTCATCATGGCCTATGTAATCACCGATACATGCATCAAGGATTCCCTGTGCGTCGAGGTTTGCCCGACCGATTGCATCCACCCGAAACAGGACGAGCCTGATTTCGAGGCGGCAACTCAAATGTACGTTGATCCCGAGGGATGTATTGATTGCGGCGCCTGCGTTCCGGTCTGTACCTCCGATTCAATTCACGCGCTGGAAGATGTGCCGGAAGAGAAGAAGGAATTCGCCGAGAAGAACGCCGCGTACTTCAAAAAGTAATCTCGAGTCCGCCGAGTGAGCGGATGCCGTGAGACTCCGCTCCGCACCGCCGGGCGCTCAGGGACAAGGTCAACCAGCCCACCCCTGGCCCGGCGGTCGTGTTTGAAGTCCACCAGTTCGGAGTTGGCACAAGAAAAGGACTGGAGAACCTATCTCCAGTCCTAATGAACTGCACCCGTTGTCCGTTACGTTCTTTGCCGAACTCAGACCAGGTCGAAACGATCCGCATTCATCACTTTGTTCCACGCCGCTACGAAGTCTTTCACGAATTTCTCTTTCGAGTCTGCGCAGGCATAGACTTCCGCGAAAGCGCGTAGCTGGGAGTGCGAGCCGAAGATCAGATCGATGCGCGTGCCGGTCCACTTCACCTGGTGCGTCTTCCGATCGCGCCCCTCATACACATCTCCGGAGCCATTGGATTCATTGGATCGCTGCCATTCGTTGTTCATGTCGAGCAGGTTGACGAAGAAGTCATTCGTTAGCGTCTCCGGCCGCTTCGTGAACACTCCATGCTTGGAGTTCCCAGCATTTGCACCGAGAACACGCAGGCCGCCAATGAGAGCCGTCATCTCCGGCGCGGTCAGCGTCAGCAGTTGTGCCTTATCCAACAGCATCTCTTCCGCCGACAGCTGCTGCTTGCCGCTGAGATAGTTGCGGAAGCCCTCAGCCTTCGGTTCGAGCGGTTCGAAGGATTCGACGTCGGTTTGTTCTTGCGAGGCATCCATTCGCCCTGGTGTGAACGGAATTTTTACGTCATACCCGGCCGCCTTGGCCGCTTTCTCGATCGCTGCGTCGCCGCCGAGCACGATCAGGTCCGCCAACGAAACCTTCTTTCCTTTGCTGCCGTTCTTCTGCGAGCTGTTGAACTGCTTTTGGATTCCCTCGAGCGTCTGCAGCACTTTCGCCAGCTGAGCCGGCTGGTTGACGGCCCAATCCTTTTGTGGCGCGAGACGAATGCGCGCGCCGTTGGCTCCGCCGCGCTTATCCGAGCCGCGGAAGGTCGACGCCGATGCCCAAGCCGTCGAGACCAACTGCGAGACCGACAAACCCGAGGCGAGGATTTTCTCCTTCAGCGCCGCAATGTCCTTCTCTTTGATCAACGGATGATCGACGGCGGGAATTGGGTCTTGCCACGACAGCCTCTCCTTGGGAACGAGCGGGCCAAGATAACGCTGGATGGGTCCCATATCGCGGTGCGTCAGCTTGAACCACGCGCGGGCGAACGCGTCGGCGAGCTGATCCGGATGCTCGTAAAAACGCCGCGAAATTTTTTCGTAAGCTGGGTCGAAGCGCAAAGAGAGATCGGTAGTCAGCATGGTTAGCCCGCGACGCTTTGATGGATCGAAGGGATCCGGTACCGTTCCATCGCCCGCACCATTCTTCGGTTTCCACTGGTTCGCCCCGGCTGGGCTCTTGGTCAGTTCCCATTCGTACTCGAACAGGTTATGGAAAAAGTTGTTGCTCCACTTCGTGGGACTGGTAGTCCAGATGACTTCCAGGCCACTGCCGATGGCGTCGCCGGCTTTGCCCGTTCGAAATGCGCTCTTCCAGCCGAGGCCCTGCTCTTCGATCGTGGCCGCCTCCGGCTCTGCGCCGACCATCGTGGCAGGGCCAGCTCCGTGGGTCTTGCCAAAGGTATGGCCGCCGGCAATCAGCGCAACGGTTTCTTCGTCGTTCATGGCCATGCGGCGGAACGTCTCGCGAATATCCCCGGCTGCCGCTACCGGATCGGGCTTACCGTTCGGGCCTTCGGGATTGACGTAAATCAGACCCATCTGAACCGCGCCCAGAGGATTCTGCAGATCACGGTCGCCGGAGTAGCGCTCATCGCCCAACCACTTGCCCTCAGGACCCCAGTAAAGCTCTTCCGGTTCCCACACGTCTTCTCGTCCGCCGCCAAAACCGAAGGTCTTGAAGCCCATCGATTCCAGGGCGACGTTGCCGGCAAGAATCATTAGGTCGGCCCACGAGATTTTTCGGCCGTATTTTTGCTTGATCGGCCACAACAGGCGGCGTGCCTTGTCGAGGTTCACGTTGTCGGGCCAGCTATTGAGCGGTGCGAAACGTTGCTGGCCGGCTCCGGCGCCGCCGCGGCCGTCGCCGATGCGGTACGTTCCGGCGCTGTGCCACGCCATGCGAATGAACAGCGGCCCGTAATGCCCGAAGTCCGCCGGCCACCATTCCTGCGAGTCCGTCATCAAGGCATGCAGGTCCTTGACGACGGCGTTCAGGTCGAGGCTCTTGAATTCTTCCGCGTAGTTGAATTCCTCGCCCATGGGATCCGACAGAGGACAGTGCTGATGCAGAACTTTCAGATCCAGCTGATTGGGCCACCAGTCGGCATTGCTTTGAACTTTGCGAGCGCCGTGCGCGACCGGGCACTTCGATTCGTTTGATTGGTTTTCCTGCTTGGTATCGGGGAGAGCAGTTCCTGCCGTAGCTGTGATTATATTCTCCATATATTTATCTTCCTTTGCATGAGTTCAAACTACTTTGGCTTTCGAGCCGTTTTTGTGCGGCACTGGCGGCAGAGGCCGAAAACCTCAACCACAGGCCGAGTCAGGTCAAATCCATCGGGAATATGCGGGGCAAGCCGCTTGAAGTCGATAAAGTCCGCTTCCACGTCCTGTACCGCCTTACAGCGAGAACACACCAGATGATGGTGAGGTTTGAGATTGCCATCGACCCGCAATGTAGCGGCGTGCGGCGTGACCTCGCGCAGCAACCCGCGGTCGACGAAAAGACGAATGTTGTTGTAAACCGTGGCCAGGGAAATGTGTGGAATGCGCTTGCGAACCGAAGCATAAATGTCTTCGGGCGAGCGATGGCCATGCGAGGCGATCACCGCTTCGTAGACAACCTGGCGTTGATGCGTGGCCGCAAGGCCATGGTTCCAGGCAATTTCGCGAAACTGTTTATGGGTGAGCCGCATCGACTTGCGCCCTGAAAACTATGAGAGTTATCGGTTGATAATTATTATAAAAGAGGAGAGTTGTGTCAATCACGGTGGCGAGATCTAAACCGCTTTCATCTTCGGCATGAATGCAGTTCCATCAAGAAAATGGGGTGAACGGACTCAGATACATCGCGGAAAACAAATGTGGGCAAAATTCTCACGGCAAACACGAAGGCCGCTCCATCGAACCAAGAAGCGGCCTCGACCAAGCTATAATCCACGAGTGTGTTTAGAGTGTGGATTCGATCTCGAATCCCCAAGCCTCCAGCAATGGCTCGGGAATATACTTCGAATTCTTATTGCGCCGTGCCCATTCGCGCAACCGCGTCGAGCGTAAATACTGATCGGGTGTCAGCTTGTACTCTTTTACAACCTGTTCAAATTCAGTGACAGTGGGGGTAATGGGCCCGATTGGCTCGGGTTTACCCCAGTTGGGATTTCCGCGTCTTTTTGCCATGAAAAATTGCCTTTCCACCTCACGGGGGATGAACTGACTTAAAGATCTTTATTTATAAGATTCTCCCAATCTTCTTCGGGATGCAGACTTCCTAGTCTCGCGGTGACAAACAGAGACCTAACTCTTTAGAGGCGAACTCAAAGCTAATCAGGAGATTGATTATTTTGTTTGAATCTGTGCAAAAAGTCAATCCGCTGCTGTTACGGAAGTGCGATAATCGCCGCATGTGATTGAAACCAAACCGTTTATCGTAGAACTCGACTTCCAAAATTCCATGTTTCGGAAACGATAACCGGTGCCCCGATACCAGTCGGCCTCCACTCGACACAATCACATGGAAAAATAAATCGGCCTTCGATTCCAAGAGGTAATTACGCTCGTAACTGCGGCAGAGGAACAATCATTGCTCCCGTCCGTCGATGGAAATAGAGTTCAAAAAGGAAGCCGGCCGAGCTTCAGGAAGTCTCGGCTGCGAATTGTGCGGCCCGGGACAGGTTCTCAAAGAAGTTCGCCTCTCCAATAAGGACAGTTAATGACCCTGAAGGCGTTGCTGCTCTGCTCGGACGAAAAGATCGTGCGGGTGTTGCGCCGCACTCTGGGCGACCTCGATATTACCGCAGAACTTTGTCCAAATGCCGATGCCGCCCTCCGGAAGCTGACCCGCCAGCGCTATGAGGCGATTGTTGTGGATTGCAGCATGGACGGGGCATCCGACGTGCTCAAGAGCGCGCGAAGCGCTCCCTGCAATAAGCAGGCGGTCGCTGTGGCGATCGTCGAGCCAATCATCGGCCTGAAAGCGGTATTTGAGATCGGAGCCCACTTCGTCTTGTATACGCCGGTCACGATGGAGCGTGCCAGGTCGAGCTTCAGGGCAGCACGCGCTCTGATGAAGAGCGAACGTCGGCGAAATGCGCGTGTCGCGGTGCAGATCCCCGTGGTGATGCGGAATCTGGCCGGTGGCACGAACATGCAGGTCACGACCACAGACCTGAGCGAGGGAGGGATTGCGGTGAACCGGCCAGGTGGCCGTCGCCCCACCGGGAAATGGCAGATTGTGTTCACATTGCCGGGAACGGAGCAATCCCTGGAATTGCCTGCCGAGTTCGCATGGGAAGGAACGGGCACGCAGGCGGGCGTGCGCTTCCAGCAGGTCCCTCTGGAGGCAGCCCGGCAGTTGCGCGAGTGGCTGAAACAGAATTCGCCCGACGCGGAACAGGACGATCCGCCGATCCGCTGCCAATTGACCGATCTCAGCCTGGGCGGTTGCTATCTCGAACTTTCCTCGCCATTTCCGCCCTGCAGCCGGGTGACGCTTTCGATGCGGGCCGCCGACGTGGAAGTCCGCGCGCAAGGTGTGGTGCGAGTCATGCACCCTGACAAGGGCATGGGTGTTGAGTTCACCCAGACGACGCCCGAGCATCGAGACGCGGTGGAAAAATTTCTGCGAATGCTCAGCGAGAATCGAAATCTGCAGCCCGACCTGCTGGTCGAGCCGGAAGGATTGGAAACTGACGCGAGCGAGATGAAACGACGCTCCTCAGATATTGATGATCCCCTGCTGCAGTTGTTTTATGGTGAAACCCTCAGCGCCGAGGCTTTCCAGGAAGCTCTTCGTAAGCAGAGGGCTGCGACCCTCCCTGCCAGTTATGGAGCCGCCGCCGCCGCGCACGCCTAATTTTCCAGCTGGTCCCTGTCGTTCCCATTGCAGATCCAAAATCTGTTGATCGGTGTTGCATCCCATGAGCATGCCAGGAAGCGCAATCATGAAGCTGTTAGCTTCATGATTATTCGGATGGACCCCGATTCAAATTTATTCACACCGGCCCGACTCACATTTATTTCAGACAGACCCACTAAGCCCTCGGTTTTCTCGCTTTAGAAGTTGGCAGAAGCTAAAATGATCGCGAGCCGGCATGGCGAAATTGGCAGACGCAGCGGACTCAAAATCCGCCGGTACTTGGTACCTTGGGGGTTCGATTCCCCCTCCCGGCACCACCTCAAAGCCCAGATAATAAGCAAGATAGCTCGCTAGTCGACCCCATGACATTAACCGTGCGACAGACGCAGCGGACTTTGTGTCTTCCACGATATCCAATTGTGCCGATATCCAAAAGAAACAGTTGACCTTATCGGAAGCTGCAAAGCGCAGCTGCCCCAAACATCTGTTACACACCCCCAAGGACTGCCTCTAAACCCATATGACGTTATAATGTCGTCATGTCAGCGGTGCTTGACTCTCCTCTCTACTCACGCGTTGAAACGGTCCTCGCTGGCGAGATAACCGACGGAGACTTGAAAGTCGGCGACCAACTGCAGACCGAAGATAGGCTCATCGAGCGATTCGAGGTCAGCCGCATCACCGTTCGTCGGGCGATTCAGAATCTTGTGAGCCGTGGTCTTGTTGAGATTCGTCGTGGCAAGGGCACATTCGTCGCCGCGCCAAAGCTTACGCAGGACCTGAAAGAATTGACCGGATTTGTCGAAGATATGCACGCACTTGGCCGCAAGCCAACGGCCCGCGTGATCAGTAAGGAAATTGTGACTGCCGACGCGACCGTGGCGCGTCAACTTGCACTGACAAAGGGAGA